>NZ_CP100425.1:3000000-3300000 GCF_023151555.2 Photobacterium sp. CCB-ST2H9 | reverse complement strand
GGTTCCGCAGGGCAAGTCTCCGATTTGCGGGAACAGCATTGGACAGGATCGCCGATTCCTGTATCGCCATATGCCGGAACTGGAAGCATACTTCCATTACCGTTATCTGGATGTCAGCACGCTGAAAGAACTGACGCGTCGCTGGAAACCTGAAGTTTTGGACGGCTTTCACAAACAAGGCAGCCATCTGGCGCTGGATGATATTCGCGAATCCATTGCGGAACTACGTTATTATCGTGAGCAAATTTTTAAAATCTGATGCTTTAATGAGCGCTTGAGCGGGAAGGCGGAGTTTTTTTTGCAGAAGTATTGCATCCGCCTTTTTTCCTCGTATAATGCGCAGCCTCGAAAGGCAATAATGTTTTAGTTTGCTTTTCAGTGTTTTCGGACGCGGGGTGGAGCAGCTTGGTAGCTCGTCGGGCTCATAACCCGAAGGTCGTCGGTTCAAATCCGGCCCCCGCAACCAACGAATTCAGATGATTTGACACAGGTCAGATTGTCGAGATGCGACACTAGCTCAGTTGGTAGAGCGCAACCTTGCCAAGGTTGAGGTCACGAGTTCGAACCTCAGTTGGTAGAGCGCAACCTTGCCAAGGTTGAGGTCACGAGTTCGAACCTCGTGTGTCGCTCCAGATTCTCAGCTTGAAAAAGCGGCTGTCATCGTGCCCAACGGTGAGACAATACGGACGCGGGGTGGAGCAGCTTGGTAGCTCGTCGGGCTCATAACCCGAAGGTCGTCGGTTCAAATCCGGCCCCCGCAACCAACGAATTCAGATGATTTGACTCAGGTCAGATTGTCGAGATGCGACACTAGCTCAGTTGGTAGAGCGCAACCTTGCCAAGGTTGAGGTCACGAGTTCGAACCTCGTGTGTCGCTCCAGATTCTCAGCTTGAAAAAGCGGCTGTCATCGTGCCCAACGGTGAGACAATACGGACGCGGGGTGGAGCAGCTTGGTAGCTCGTCGGGCTCATAACCCGAAGGTCGTCGGTTCAAATCCGGCCCCCGCAACCAACGAATTCAGATGATCTGACTCAGGTCAGATTGTCGAGATGCGACACTAGCTCAGTTGGTAGAGCGCAACCTTGCCAAGGTTGAGGTCACGAGTTCGAACCTCGTGTGTCGCTCCAGAATCTATGCTTATTAGATAAGCGGATATCACCATATAAACGGTGAAACAATACGGACGCGGGGTGGAGCAGCTTGGTAGCTCGTCGGGCTCATAACCCGAAGGTCGTCGGTTCAAATCCGGCCCCCGCAACCAATTTTCTTTTTTAAGAAAATATGCGACACTAGCTCAGTTGGTAGAGCGCAACCTTGCCAAGGTTGAGGTCACGAGTTCGAACCTCGTGTGTCGCTCCAAATTCTAAGCTTGAAAAAGCGGCTGTCATCGTGCCTGACGATGAAACGAAGATGCGACACTAGCTCAGTTGGTAGAGCGCAACCTTGCCAAGGTTGAGGTCACGAGTTCGAACCTCGTGTGTCGCTCCAAATTCTAAGCTTGAAAAAGCGGCTGTCATCGTGCCTGACGATGAAACGAAGATGCGACACTAGCTCAGTTGGTAGAGCGCAACCTTGCCAAGGTTGAGGTCACGAGTTCGAACCTCGTGTGTCGCTCCAAATTAAGCTTGAAAAAGCGGCTGTCATCGTGCCCGACGGTGAAGACAGAGATGCGACACTAGCTCAGTTGGTAGAGCGCAACCTTGCCAAGGTTGAGGTCACGAGTTCGAACCTCGTGTGTCGCTCCAACTTCCTACCGATTAGGAAGCTCTCAGTTTGAGCATTTCAAATCTGTAGAATCAAAACATTACTGTGAAGTAATTGTCTTTGAGGCCGGTTGAACTTTGCCTCGTGAGGTTCAACAGGACAATGTCCGGGCCACCTCAGCTCATGACAGTATTCGTGAGCAGAAATCAACATCATCCTGAATCAGTGAAAGACAGCCGTAAGGTTGTTTTTTTTGTCTGAGAAGAAGATGCTCTGTACTCCCATACTGAGAAGTATTGGCGACCAATCAATGATGACAATCAAAGCATGAGAATGCCCTGGGGCTATCCTGTTGCTTTGATCGCGAATCAGAATCTAATGCACTGAACCTGGGCGATATACTTGCCTGTAGTCTGCTGCAAACACATCCCGATCGTTTCGTTGCATAGTATGATGCACAGACTTATCCACACTTCCTGGCTTGTGGGTAAGTCGGTTGATTACATGTGCTGTCTGCTTGTGCATAACTCTGTGCACTTCTGAAGATATCCCCATTATCCCAAAAATATTAAATTTCCATAAACATGATAAGTTGTTGTTTTTATTTGGTTATATTTGGTTCCCCCCAGGTTTGTGAACAGCCTGATCATATTATGATCATGGTGAATAACATTATTTTAGGGATTGCTGGAGGGTTGTGCTTAATAACCAGTGTTCAGAACCAAAATGGTGCAAATGAAATTGTTTTCCACATACAAGAAATGCTGATCAGGATCGCGTTTTGTAGCCCGTGAGTCTCCCTGAGACATGTGGAGAGCAGGCTGGGGGTCAGGCGTCACGAGGCAGGCCCTTTTCCACAATGCGGATCAGGCGTTTGGTTTTGTTCGGCAGGACATCGACCTTGAGCGCCGCTCGTTTTTCCTGTTGGCGGTCGATGCTCCAGTCCAGGTGTTCATCCAGCATGTTGTCTAAGCCTTTGCGCGCCATGAGTGCATCAAGCAGTGCCGGATCGTAAGGTGCGTTGCCGATTGCGACGCTGAGATTACGGAGCCACTTAAGGTGGCCGATACGCCGGATGGCCGAGCCTTCAGTATGTTTCAGAAACGTTGCTTCATCCCATTGAAACAGGGTCAGTAAATCTTGCTGGTAGAGTTGCGGCCGGCAATAGTAGTCCTGTTCGTCCGTAACATCCGCTGCCCGGTTATAGGGGCAGACTAACTGGCAGTCATCACAGCCGTAAATCCGGTTGCCCATGGCTTCGCGAAATTCTTCCGGGATAGGACCATCCAGCTCGATGGTCAGGTAAGAGATACAACGACGTGCATCGATCACGCCTTCGGCCACAATGGCCTGAGTCGGGCAGCTGGTCATGCAGGCGACGCATTTTCCGCACTGATTGTCGACGGGGGCGTCTACCGGCAGCGGCAGGTCAATCAGCAGTTCGCCGAGAAAAAACCAGGACCCGGCATCTTCACTGAGAATGAGCGAGTGTTTCCCTGTCCAGCCCAACCCCGCTTTTTCCGCCAATGGCCGTTCCAGGATCGGGGCGGAATCGACAAAAGGCCGGTAGCCAAAGCTGCCCACGGCCTGCTCAATTTTCTGCCCGAGTTGTTTCAGCCGGTTGCGAACCAGTTTGTGGTAGTCACGTCCCAGTGCGTATCGGCTGATATAGGCTTTGTGGGGTTGTTTGAGGGTTTGGGCAAATCCGGCTTCCGGCGGCAGGTAATTCATACGGACACTGATCACCCGGACTGTGCCCGGCAGAAGTTCGGCCGGTCTGGCGCGCATCATACCGTGACGGGCCATCCAGTCCATTTCACCATGGTACCCGGCATCCAGCCATCGCTGGAGCTGTGCTTCATGCTTCGACAAATCCACATCGCAGATCCCGACATGCTGAAAACCGAGCGCTTTGCCCCATTGTTTGATGTCGCTGGCCAGTTGGTGGAAGTCGATGGTCATGGTCATGGCGTCTGATGGATAAATCGGGGCCGGAGTGTAGCACAGTTCGGACCGGGAAAAATAATTCGGGATGGCGAAAAATAACGCACGGGTCGTTGTGCCTTTTTGCGCTTTTCGGCACTATTTTAGAGTATACGTCTGACAGACGTGCCTCTCTTAACCGTTGAACACCGGGAAACCATCGAGATGACACATCAGCGCTTACCTCAGGTCGCCTTTCGGGCCGCGCAGGTCCGCCAGGGAGAGCAGGAGGCTGCACGGCAACTGGGCTGGCCTATGTATCAGCTGATGGAAAGTGCCGGTATGGCAGTGTATGACAGTCTCTGCAAAGAATACTCGGCGGTGCGTCATATACTGGTGTGCTGCGGCGGGGGGAACAACGGCGGCGATGGTTATATTGTGGCCCGTCTTGCAAGATTGCACGGATTGGCTGTGACGCTCTGGCAATCAGGTGATGCTGCTCGCTTACAGGGGGATGCCGCCACAGCCAGAGATGCCTGGCTGGCCTGCGGCGGATCGATTGAATCTCCGCAGGCGCAGATCCCGGCAGAAACCGGGCTGATTGTTGATGCGCTGCTCGGCACCGGTCTGACCGGCACGGTCCGTCCCGACATCGCGATGCTGATCAGGAGCATCAATGCAGCCGGAAAACCTGTGATAGCCGTGGATATCCCGTCTGGCCTCTGTGCCGATACCGGCCGTAGTCTGGGCGAGACGGTCATGGCGCATCAGACGGTGACTTTTATTGGCGTGAAACGGGGGTTGCTGACCGGACAGGCTGCACAGTACCGGGGAAAATTAATCTTTGCCGGTCTGGGAGCTGCAGCAGCCCTGGAACAGGCCGAGCAGTCAGAAGTCAGCATTATGCAGCCATCTGAGATTCAGCGTCTGCTGCCCCCCAGAGCACGGACGGCTCACAAAGGCAGCAATGGTCGGGTTCTGTGTCTGGGGGGCAATCAGGGGATGGGCGGAGCCATTCGACTGGCCTCTGAAGCCAGTGCCCGCAGTGGTGCCGGTCTGACGGCAGCCGTCACACATGCTGACAATGTGCTGGCAATTCTGGCTGCACGCCCTGAGATAATGGTTCAGAACTGGCAGCCGGATTCGGATGAATCTGGCCGGGCACTGTTTGAGCGAATGCAATGGGCCGATGTGATTGTGATGGGACCGGGGCTGGGGCAGAATGCCTGGGGACAGGCACTGTATAGCCAGCTGAACCTGATTGGCGATGAACAGCCTCTGGTGCTTGATGCAGATGGATTGAACTTATTAGCCTGCTCACCAGACTATAAAAAGAACCGAATTTTGACGCCTCATCCAGGAGAGGCAGCCCGATTATTGAATATATCCGTAGCTGACGTGGAAGCGGATCGCTTTGCCGCTGCCGAGTTACTGCAACGCCGGTATGGCGGTGTGGTGGTGCTGAAAGGTGCCGGTACTGTGGTGTTTGACGGTCATCGGCATATGATTTGCCTGGCCGGGAATCCGGGGATGGCGACAGGCGGGATGGGCGATGTGCTGGCGGGCCTGATTGGGGGCTTACTGGCGCAGGGGCTGACGCTGTCGCAGGCAGCCCGGGCTGGCGTGTGGATTCACAGTCGAGCAGCTGATCTGGCTGCAGAAGCAGGAGAACGAGGCTTGCTGGCCGGCGATCTCTTTGCGTATATTCGACAATTGATAAATCTAAGATAAAGATAACGACAACAATGCAGACTTTGAAATTAATGTTGGCCGACGAAGCGGCAACCGTTTCGTTTGGACAACAGCTGGCGCAGGCCTGTGAACGACAAACCACGATTTACCTGCATGGTGATCTGGGAGCCGGAAAAACCACATTTTGCCGTGGGTTTATTCGTGCACTGGGTCATCAGGGCAATGTGAAAAGTCCGACGTATACGCTGGTTGAACCTTATGAGCTGCCGCCCTGGCAGGTCTATCACTTCGATCTGTATCGTCTGGCCGATCCGGAAGAGCTGGAATTTATGGGGATCCGTGACTACTTCACCACAGACGCTATCTGTCTGGTGGAGTGGCCGGAGAAAGGTACCGGTTTGCTGCCGTCTCCTGATCTGGATGTAGAGCTTCGTTATGTCGACCAGCACCGTCAGGTCGAAGTCACGGCCAACAATGGTTACGGCTTGGCGTTAATTCAGAAACTGGAGCAGAGTTGAATCCATGGGTTGGCGCAGAAGTTTTTCTTTGTTGGTTCTGTTCGCCGGGCTAAGCAGCACTGCTGTGCTGGCGAATGAAATTGAAGGGATTCGTGTATGGCCAGCCCCGGATGAAACCCGGGTCGTGTTGGACATGGAGGAAGAGCCGACTTTCACCTATTTCACACTGACGAAGCCGGATCGCCTGGTCGTCGATTTGAAAGCCACGTCACTGAAGGCTGCTTTACCTGTCCAGGTCAAAGACAGTGAAGTGCTGAAAAAGATCCGCAGCAGCAGTCCGCCGGAGACAGGAACCTTCCGGCTGGTTTTTGAAACCCGGACCACCACCTCCCCAAAGATTTTTAAACTGGCACCAACGCCAGACGGTCACTATAGCCACCGTCTGGTCTTGGACCTGCCTCACGCGGCCCAGCCGGAGAAGGTGAAACCAGCCCCGGATAAAGCTGGGTCTCAGGCGGTCAACAGTATTCATCTGCCATATGGCACCGACGATATCATCGTAGCGATTGATGCCGGGCACGGCGGTGAAGACCCGGGTTCCATTGGTCCGAGTCGTAAGTACGAAAAAAATGTCACCCTGAATATTGCCAGGAAAGTGGCCGATCGCATCAATGCGACACCCGGGATGAAGGCTGTGCTCACCCGGCGCGGTGACTATTTTGTCAATCTGAATAAACGTTCGGAAATTGCCCGGAAGAATAAAGCGCACCTGCTGGTTTCTATTCATGCAGATGGTTTCCATCAGCCGCAGCCACGCGGTGCATCGGTCTGGGTGCTCAATACCCGCCGGGCAAATACCGAGATCGGCCGCTGGCTGGAACAGCACGAGAAGCAGTCCGAGCTGCTGGGTGGCGGTGATGTACTGTCGGGCGGGCAGGATGACCAGTATTTGAGTATGGCCGTGCTGGATTTGCAGTTCAGTCACTCCCAGAAAGAAGGGTATGACGTAGCCAGCCGGGTCCTGAGGGAGCTGGCGAAAGTGACTCAGTTACATAAGTCGAAACCTGAGCATGCCAGTCTTGCAGTCCTGAAATCACCGGATATTCCTTCGCTTTTGGTGGAAACCGGGTTTATCACCAACCCGAAGGAAGAGCGGTTGCTGAACAGCAGCAGTCATCAGATCAAGATATCTGAAGCCGTTTACAAAGGCGTGCTGGCCTATTTCGATGACAAACCGCCGGAAGGGACACTGTTTGCAGCCCGTAAGCACGGGATTAAGCACAAGGTCGCCAGTGGGGAGTCACTCAGTGTGATCGCCGGTCATTACGGGACTTCTGTTGAAGCGATTCGCCAGATGAACCAAATGTCATCCAGCGTGGTGAAAGTCGGTCAGGTATTACGGATCCCGGCGGCCAACACTGCCGGTGGGAATCCGGGCTCAGGGGCTGCAACTCTTGTGAAAAGCAATGTGATGCATACCGTGCAGCGGGGTGAATTTTTGGGTAAGATTGCCGGCCAGTATAATGTGCCGGTAGACAGCATTCGCCAGGTCAATAAGCTACGTTCTGATGAACTGGCGATTGGCCAGAAGCTTGTCATTCCGGTGCAGCGAAAAGAGGTGGAGCACACTGTGCGCCGGGGTGAATTCCTGGGCAAGATTGCCACCCACTATGGGGTCAGCGTCAATCGTATCCGTGAAGTGAACCAGCTCCGTTCAGATACATTAGCCGTGGGCCAGAAACTCAAGATTCCAAGCAGTTAATTGCAGGTCTGATTATGCCGATTCAGATTTTACCCGCCAGACTGGCGAACCAGATCGCCGCCGGTGAAGTGGTTGAACGTCCCGCCTCAGTCGTGAAAGAGCTGGTGGAAAATAGTCTGGATGCCGGTGCGACCAAAATTGAAATCGATATCGACAAAGGCGGCAGCCGGACGATCCGGATCCGTGATAACGGTCAGGGGATCCCGAAAGACGAACTGGAACTGGCGCTGAGCCGCCATGCCACTTCTAAAATCGCGACCCTGGATGATCTGGAAGCGATTGCCAGCCTTGGTTTCCGGGGAGAGGCGCTGGCCAGTATCAGCTCGGTGTCGCGACTGACTTTAACGTCACGGACTGAATCGCAGCCGGAAGCCTGGTCTGCGTATGCGGAAGGCCGGGACATGCAGGTGCAGCTCAAGCCAGCCGCCCACCCGGTGGGAACGACGCTGGAGGTGCTGGATCTGTTTTTCAACACCCCGGCCCGCCGTAAGTTCCTGCGTACCGAGAAAACTGAATTTGCCCATATTGATGAGTTACTCAAGCGTATTGCGCTGAGTCGGTTTGATGTCAGTATTTTGCTGCGCCATAACGGCAAGTTGATCCGGCAGTACCGTGCGGCAGAAACCCAGGCTCAGAAAGAGCGCCGCCTGGCGGCCGTCTGTGGCCAGGGTTTCCTGCAGCATGCCGTCTCGCTGGAACTGGGTCACGGTGATCTGCGGTTGTCGGGATGGATCTGTACGCCACAGGGAGCCCGGGCTCAGAACGACCTTCAGTACTGCTACGTGAACGGCCGGATGATGAAAGATAAGCTCATCAATCATGCGATTCGTCAGGCTTTTGAAGGTGCGCTGGCGCCGGAACAATATGCGGCTTATGTCCTCTTTATCGAGGTCGATCCCCATCAGGTGGATGTGAATGTCCACCCGGCCAAACACGAAGTGCGGTTTCACCATGCCCGCCTGGTTCATGATTTTATTTATCAGGGCGTGCAGAGTGCACTGCAACAAACAGCGGCGGAGAGTGATATCTACACTGCCCCGGAAAGGGCGTCCGCCCGGTCTTATCAGGTTGAAGAACCAGCACCCGCTGGCGGGACCCTGTCTCAGGACAGCCCCTCGCAGCCGCCCGCGTCCGCTGCGCTGGATGCGATTGCCAAGACCCCGGCTTACCCGCGTCAGGCACCGGCCGAAGCCTGGTTCAGTCAGTCATCCGAAGCCAGTCGGCCTGCTGGGCAGGAAACAGCGGGCAGTGAGGCTTATACTCGGGAACAAGGTTCGTCGCGTGAGATGATGTCTCCAGCTCCAGCTCAGTCTTCGGCTCAGCGCTCTGCCAGCAGCCGCAGTGCTGCACCACGTCAGTTTGGCAGCGAGGCCCCCTCGAAAGCGGAAGTTGCGGCTTATCAGGCCCTGATGCAGACTCCGGTACAGGAAAAACGTTCCCCCGAGCAGGCTCAAACGTCTTCTGAATCTGCTCAGCCGGTGAAGAACGTGAATGTCTGGCGGGAGACTCCCGCACCAGTACAGCGCGGTCCGGTGCTGAATTCTCAGCCGGAACAGGGATTAGGCAAGGCCTTGTCTGTGATTGCAGGCCGGTATCTGCTGGTCAGTCAGGGAGCTGGGGTGGCATTGTTGTCGCTGGCAGACGCTGAACAGTTGCGCATGAAAGGCCAGTTGCGGTTTGCGCGTCAGGACGGTCTCAAACCTCAGCCATTGCTGATCCCGCTGGCCATACCGGCCACCCCGGAAATGTCCCGGAGCGCAGAGCAGCACCGCACCTTGCTGAATCAGCTGGGGATTCAGCTGAGAGGCAAAGGTCAGGACAAGCTGGTGATTCTGGCGGTGAGTCAGCCGTTGCGTCAGCAGAATCTGCAAGGAGTGATCCCTGCATTGCTGGAACATCTGAGCCAATTGTCCGAAGCGGGTGACCAGTTGAGTGAAAGTGACTACTGGGAGGCGCTGCTGGAGTGGTTATCGGTTAAACTGGCAGCTGGCAGTGACAGCTTCAGCCTGTCTCAGGCCATTACCTTACTGGGTGAACTCGAACAGCTTTGGGGCGATGCCCTGGAAACATATTATTCCCGGTTGCTGCGTCCGGTTGACCTGCGGCCGGCTTTAGAAGCATTTAATCATGACTAAATCTCTTCCTCAGGCTATTTTTCTGATGGGGCCGACGGCCTCAGGCAAAACTGATCTGGCCATTCGCCTGCGTCAGCAGCTGCCCGTCGAGCTGATCAGTGTTGATTCAGCCCTGATTTACCGGGGTATGGATATCGGTACCGCCAAACCGGATGCTGATGAGCTGGCACAGGCGCCGCACCGTCTACTGGATATCCGGGATCCGTCACAAAGTTATTCTGCGGCGGATTTTCGTGAAGATGCTCTCAAAGAAATGGCAGATATTGTAAAAGCTGGTCGCATACCATTATTGGTGGGGGGCACGATGCTCTATTACAAGGCACTGCTGGAGGGGCTTTCGCCGTTACCTGCGGCGGACCCGGCCATTCGTGCTGAAATTGAGCAGCAGGCCAGAGAGCGGGGATGGCTGTCTCTGCATGAGGAATTACAACGGATTGATCCTGTCTCTGCGACGCGGATCCATCCAAATGATCCCCAACGCTTGTCGCGGGCATTGGAAGTTTTCCGAATTTCAGGTAAAACTTTAACTGAGTTGACCCAAACGCAGGGGGAAACATTACCTTATCAGGTTCACCAATTTGCGATAACACCCAAGGATAGGGCTATTCTGCATCAGAGGATCGAGCAGCGTTTTGACAACATGATCAAAGCAGGCTTTGAACAGGAAGTTCGAGCGTTGTATGAACGAGGGGATCTGCATCCGGATCTTCCGTCCGTTCGCTGTGTAGGTTACCGTCAGATGTGGGATTATTTTGATGGCAATTGCACACTGGATGAAGCGATTTATCGTGGTATCTGTGCAACCCGTCAGTTAGCCAAGCGGCAAATCACCTGGCTTCGCAGCTGGAAAGATTTGACTTGGTTGGATAGCAGTGATGTAGAGAAGGCGTTACAAACAGTCACAAACTCCGTTAGCCGTGAGGTTTGATTAGCGTGTATACTCATCCCTGCTTTGCGTATTGTTAATTTTGTTCATTGAAACATACAACTACAAACAAATAAGGAAAAGAAAGAATGGCTAAGGGGCAATCTCTACAAGACCCGTTTTTGAATGCGCTGCGTCGTGAAAGAATCCCGGTTTCTATTTACTTGGTCAATGGTATTAAGCTTCAGGGCCAGATTGAGTCATTTGACCAGTTCGTGATCCTGCTGAAAAACACCGTAAACCAGATGGTTTACAAGCACGCTATCTCGACTGTTGTACCGGCCCGTCCGGTCAATCATCACCATTCCGGTGAGCGTCAGGCGTCCGAACGTGGCCAGGAAAAAACAGAAGAATAAGATTCTTCGATAAGGAGTTGATTGCTTGTTTGACCGTTATGAAGCCGGTGAACAGGCAATTCTTGTTCATATCAACTTCACGCAAGAAGGGGAGTGGGAGGATCTCAGCGAGTTCGAGATGCTGGTCTCCTCAGCGGGAGTCAATACGCTGCGTGTGATCACAGGCAGCAGACAGGCTCCCCACCCTAAGTATTACGTGGGAGAAGGTAAAGCACAGGAAATTGCCGATGCGGTCAGAGCCGAAGGTGCCGAGATCGTTATTTTTAACCATTCACTCTCGCCTGCCCAGGAGCGAAACCTGGAACGGTTGTGCAAATGCCGGGTTCTGGACAGAACCGGATTGATCCTGGACATCTTTGCTCAGCGTGCGCGTACCCATGAAGGTAAGCTGCAAGTCGAGCTGGCGCAGCTACGTCATATTTCTACCCGTTTGATCCGAGGCTGGACCCACCTGGAACGACAGAAAGGGGGGATCGGTCTGCGTGGCCCGGGTGAAACTCAGCTGGAAACCGACCGCCGGTTACTGCGGGAGCGGATCAAAGCGATCCTGCGACGTCTGGATAAAGTTTCCAAGCAGCGTGATCAGGGGCGTCGAGCCCGAAGCCGGGCGGATATTCCGACGATCTCGCTGGTGGGCTATACCAACGCCGGTAAGTCGACACTGTTTAACCGGGTGACGGATGCCGGGGTATACGCGGCGGATCAACTGTTTGCAACGCTGGATCCTACGCTGCGGAAAATTGAGGTGGAAGATGTTGGCACCAGCATTCTGGCAGATACGGTGGGCTTTATCCGCCATCTGCCGCATGATCTGGTCGCTGCATTTAAAGCCACACTCAAAGAAACGCAGGAAGCGACCCTGTTGTTGCATGTGGTGGATGCCAGTGATGAGCGTTACCGTGAAAATATTGATGCGGTAAACACCGTTCTGGAAGAAATTGAGGCCAATGACGTACCAGTACTGGTTGTCATGAATAAGATCGATAACCTGGAAGACGCTGAACCGCGGATTGAACGCGACGAAGACGGTATTCCGCGCCGGGTCTGGGTGTCTGCCCGGGACGGGCTGGGGATTGATTTTCTCTTCACCGCACTGACAGAACGCCTTGCGGGCACTATGGTGACGCATACCTTGCGCTTGCCGCCTGCAGTCATTGGGCGTATCCGCAGCAAGTTCTATCAGCTGGGGGCTATTGTCCGGGAAGAGTATGAGCAAGATGGCAGCCTGTTGCTGGATGTCCGCCTGCCCATGACGGACTGGGCACGGCTGCAAAAAAGAGAAGAGCAGGGGCTGGATGACTTTATCCTTGCCTGATGGACTGCTAGAGTAATAAAAAACTGTCGTCATATCATATTGATGGAGTTCTATAATGGCGTGGAATGAGCCTGGAAACAACGGTGGCCGCGATCAGGACCCTTGGGGGAACAAGAATCGTGGTGGCCGTGATCAAGGGCCGCCTGATCTCGATGAAGTGTTTGCAAAACTGAGTCGTAAGTTTGGTGGTATTTTTGGGAATAAGCGTGGACCTTCAAGTGGCGGTGGTGCTGCCGGTCTTGGGGTGATTGCTGTTATCGCTGCTGCGATTTGGGGTTTTTCCGGTTTCTACACCGTCGGCGAAGCCGAGCGTGGTGTGGTACTGCGGTTCGGTAAATTCTATGAAATGGTTGATCCGGGTCTGAACTGGAAACCAACCTTCATTGATGATGTTGAGCTGGTCAATGTGCAGGCAATTCGTTCTCTGCGCAGCTCCGGACTGATGCTGACGAAAGATGAAAACGTACTGAAAGTTGAAATGGAAGTTCAGTACAAAGTGTCTGATGCACAGAAATACCTGTTCAGCGTGACCAATGCAGACGACAGCCTGCGTCAGGCGACGGATTCAGCGCTGCGTGCGGTCATTGGTGACTCCACCATGGACGAAGCCCTGACGCGTGGCCGTCAGACAATTCGTGCGAATACCCAGACGGACATCGATAAAATTATCGAAACGTACGATATGGGTATCCTGGTTGTGGATGTGAACTTCCAGTCTGCGCGTCCGCCGGAAGCAGTGAAAGATGCTTTCGATGATGCAATTGCAGCGCGTGAGGATGAAGAGCGTTTTGTTCGTGAAGCGGAAGCTTACAGCAACGACATTCTGCCGAAAGCAACAGGTCGTGCTGAGCGACTGAAGAAAGAAGCTGAAGGTTACACGGAGCGAGTGGTCAATGGTGCGTTGGGTGAAGTTGCTCAGTTTGAGAAACTGTTACCTGAGTATCATGCTGCGAAAGAAGTGACCCGAAACCGCCTGTATCTGGAAACCATGGAACGTGTTTATGGGAACACCAGTAAAGTCATGGTGGATTCGAAGTCGGGCAGCAATCTGCTGTATCTGCCTCTGGATAAGCTGATGAATCAGACAGAGCAGACGAAGAAGCAGGCCAGCCCATCCAGTACCTACGGCATTGAGCTGGAGAAGTCTGAAGATACGTCTTCCTCTTCCTCGGCACCGCGTGCTGACACTGGTCGTCAGGGGAGATATTAATGATGCGTAAGTTAATTATCCCGCTCGTGGTCATTCTCATCGCTGTGGTGTTGATGTCCGTCTTCGTGGTGAAAGAAGGCGAGCGTGGAATCGTGGTTCGCTTTGGCCGAATCATTAAAGATGACACAACCAATATGGCATTGGTGTATGAACCGGGCCTGCACTTTAAAGTGCCGGTATTTGACCGTGTGCGTACGCTGGATTCCCGTATCCAGACGATGGACGATCAGGCTGACCGTTTTGTCACATCTGAGAAAAAAGACGTGATCATCGACAGCTACGTGAAGTGGCGTATCAAGGATTTCGGTCAGTACTATCTGGCAACCGGCGGCGGCAATACTTCGACGGCTGAAGGCCTGCTGAAGCGTAAGGTGGTGGATAGCCTGCGTGCCCAGATCGGTTCGAAAGAGATCAAGCAGATCGTATCTGGTCCGGATCGCGGCAACAATGTTGATGAAGGTGCAGTGCCTGACGAAGATAAAAGTGTTGCCATCGCTTCGGAAATCGTCGAAGAAGTCGCTCCGAAGAAAGAACTGGAAGGTCAGCGTGACAAGATCATGGCAGACGTTCTGGCGGAAACACAGATCAGTGCCCGTGACCTGGGGATTGAAGTGGTCGATTTCCGAATGAAGAAGATCAACCTGCCGGATGAGATCAGTGAATCGATTTATCGCCGGATGCGTGCCGAGCGTGAATCGGTAGCCCGTAAGCACCGTTCTCAGGGCCGTGAGAAAGCTGAAGTGATTCGAGCTCAGTCTGAGCTGGAAGTGGCGAAGATCATCTCTGATGCAGAGCGTGTTGCCCGTATCCAACGCGGTAATGCGGATGCGAAAGCTGCAGACATTTATGCGACGGCTTTCAACAAAGATCCAGAGTTCTATAACTTCCTGCGTTCTTTGAAAGCCTATGAAAACAGCTTCAGCTCTAAGCAGGATATTCTGGTCGTGGATCCGAACAGTGAATTCTTCAAGTACATGAAGGAATCGAACAGCCTGAACTAAGTCCGTTCGGCGCTGACAAAAAGACAAGGCAATTGCCTTGTCTTTTTTTTGCCTGTCTCCCGGGAGGCAGGTATCTGATGCAAAAGGAGATACAGAATGAGCCAAGTATTTTGGCTGGCCGTCGGATTGGTCTTGATTTTAGAGGGACTGGGGCCGTTGCTGGCACCCAGAGGCTGGCGGGAGATGGTCAGTCAGCTCAGCCGTCAGGATGATCCGACTTTACGCCGGATTGGCGGTTGTCTGGTTGTCGCCGGTGCTGTCATTGCATATATCATGTTTACCCGGCTGTAAATCTCAGCCTGAGCTAATCGTGAAGCCCGCCTTAGGAATTTCTGGCTCATGGTCAAAAAATGACTGCAAGCAATTTTGGAAGGTGCTAGAATCCATTTTTAACAACTGATAGATGAAGAAAGATGGCAAACAATGTAGTCGTTCTCGGCACCCAGTGGGGTGACGAAGGTAAGGGCAAGATCGTTGATCTGCTGACTGAAGATGCACAGTATGTGGTTCGCTACCAGGGTGGTCACAACGCGGGTCATACCCTTGTCATTGACGGTGAGAAAACTGTCCTGCACTTAATCCCTTCAGGCATTCTGCGTGAAAACGTGAAATGCATTATCGGTAACGGTGTCGTCCTTTCTCCTGATGCGCTGCTGAAAGAAATGGAACCCCTGGAAGCCCGTGGTATTCCAGTTCGTGAGCGTTTATTCCTGTCAGAAGCTTGTCCGCTAATTCTTCAGTACCATATTGCTCTGGACCAGGCGCGTGAACTGGCGCGTGGCAAGAAAGCTATCGGTACGACGGGTCGTGGTATCGGTCCTGCCTATGAAGATAAAGTCGCTCGTCGTGGTCTGCGTGTTGGCGATCTGTTCGATAAAGAAGCATTTGCCGAGAAGCTTAAGGAAGTGATGGCTTACCATAACTTCCAGCTGGAGCATTTCTACAACGCTGAACCTGTCAGCTATGAAGCTGTGCTGGAAAGTGTGATGGCTCAGGCGGATGTCCTGACTTCTATGGTCATTGACGTGACCCAGGAGCTGGATGATGCGCGTCAGCGTGGCGACAAAATCATGTTCGAAGGTGCGCAGGGCACACTGCTGGACATCGACCATGGTACTTACCCGTATGTAACATCTTCAAATACCACTGCTGGTGGTGTTGCTGCTGGTTCTGGTTTCGGTCCTCGTCATCTGGGTTATATCCTGGGTATCGCGAAAGCGTACTGTACTCGTGTGGGTGCAGGTCCGTTCCCGACTGAACTGGATGACGCTGTAGGCGAACACCTGGGCGTGAAAGGTAACGAGTTTGGTGCAACCACTGGCCGTAAACGCCGTTGTGGCTGGTTTGATGCAGTTGCAATGCGTCGTGCTGTACAAATCAATTCAGTGTCTGGTTTCTGTCTGACCAAGCTGGACGTTCTGGATGGTCTGGAAGAAATTAAGATCTGTACTGGCTACAAAATGCCAGACGGTCAGATCCTGAATGTCTCTCCAATGGCTGCAGATGCGTTTGAAAGTGTCGAGCCAATCTACGAAACAATGCCAGGCTGGACAGAGAGCACCTTCGGTGTGAAATCTCTGGAAGAGCTGCCACAGACTGCGCTGAACTACATTGCGCGTCTGGAAGAGCTGACTGGTGTGCCAATTGATTTGATCTCAACTGGACCGGATCGTAACGAAACTATCATCAAGGTTCACCCTTACGCAGGCTAATTGCCCGGTAAACTGAATCGATGATTAAAAGCCAGCCGTCAGGTTGGCTTTTTGTTTTTCGCTTTCTGTAATTTTGGCTAAAGTCTGAGACATGACTGCCGATAGACTTCATACGCTGTGTTTCCGTCTGAACCCGAATCAGGTGAAACCAGCTTAGTTGTATGAAGTGTCGATCAAAAGAGAGAGCGGAATGGTTCTGCGTGCAACCGTATTTTCAGCCCTGCTGGTGTCTTTGCCAGTGAGCGCCATTACAGATGTTGGTGATGCTGTTCCTCTGTATTCAGAGGCGGAGCTGATCCATCTGTTTGACGACAACCAGCAGTTGCAGCGCGTGAAAGCCGATGACTGCCAGTTGGTGCAGGATATTGAAGCCCGTGCGGAGCGAGTGGAGTCACCTGCTTACCAGTTTCTCTACGGTGATATGCTGGCCTGGGGCGTGTGCGTCAAACGCGACGTTGAGCAGGGGCTGTATTATATGGAATCGGCGGCCCGGCAAGGGTTACCGTCGGCACTGGAACAGCTTGGCCGTTACTATGCTAAAGGCACTCTGGTGCAGCAGGACAGAGAGCGTGCTGTTCCGTATTTGCGTGAAGCCGCGGCCATGGGAAATCTGGCCGCACGTATCGAGCTGGCCGAGTTACTGCTCCAGGATTACGGCAGCCCGCTGGATTATGAAGATGCCTATCGCTGGCTGTATCAGTCTGCAACGGCAGATCGCCATACACATCGTAAGATCACCAAATTACGCTACGACTTAGAACAGCGTATGCCGTCCAATGTGGTTGCCCGCGCCAAACGTCGCGAGAACTTCTGGTAATCCCCATGATCGCGGCGATTTTTGGGCCGCGGTATCTTTTCAGGCAGTGAGCGCTTAGAATGTGATCTGAGCGGCATCTGTTTTGTCGCGTAGCCAACGTTGCCCAGTGTCAGGCAGCTATACAGAAAAAGCGTGCAAGCGACAGATTTACACGCACTGATAGTTTTCATTGATTGGAGCGGAACTTGACCTGCTCCCCACTAATTTTTGATGGCAGTTATATACTTAGGTTCATTAGCTGCCAATACGGATTATTTTATGTCCAAAGGTACAACTGATTTACCTGTCGATCCTTTCCGCGAGCGGGAAGCTCAAAATTACGAAAATCCCATCCCCAGCCGTGAACTGATTTTAGAAGTCATCCGTGGCTTCAGCACCCCGGTCAACCGTGATCAGCTGTTTACAGCACTGCAGCTGGCAGGTGAAGACCAGTATGAAGGCCTGCGTCGGCGTTTACGGGCGATGGAACGCGATGGCCAGCTGGTGTATACCCGCCGTCAGTGTTATGCCCTGCCGGAGCGGCTGGATCTGATCAAAGGCCATGTGATTGGTCACAAAGACGGCTTTGGTTTCCTGCGTCCGGAAGGCAGCGGTACTGCCCGCCAGGATGACCTGCTGTTGCCAGCCCACCAGATGCGTGGCGTGATCCACGGTGACTATGTGCTGGTTCAGGTTGCCGGAGTCGATAAGCGCGGCCGCCGTGAAGGGCGGATTGTACGCGTGCTGCAGGAATACAGCGGTCAGATCGTCGGCCGCTATTTTATTGAAGACGGCATGGGGTTTGTCGTGCCGGATGATTCACGTATCGCACAGGATATCGTGATTCCGCAGGATGCCCGTCTGGGTGCCCGGATGGGGAATGTGGTGGTGGTCGAGATCACCCAGCGTGCCACGCGTCAGTACAACGCTGTGGGTAAAGTGGTCGAAGTGCTGGGCGAAAATATGGCGCCGGGCATGGAAATCGAAATTGCACTGCGCACTTATGACATTCCGCATGTGTGGCCAGCAGAGGTCGAGAAACAGGTCGCTCACCTTTCGGAAGAAGTCCCGGAAGAAGCCAAAAAAGGCCGGGTTGATCTGCGAGAACTGCCATTGGTCACGATTGACGGTGAAGATGCCCGCGACTTTGATGACGCCGTTTACTGTGAGAAGAAAAAGTCTGGCGGCTGGCGCCTGTGGGTTGCCATTGCCGACGTCAGTTATTACGTACGTCCAGATTCAGCGTTAGACAAAGAAGCGATCCAGCGCGGTAACTCGGTTTATTTCCCGTCTCAGGTGATTCCGATGCTGCCTGAAGTACTGTCGAACGGACTGTGCTCGCTGAACCCGCAGGTCGATCGTCTGTGCATGGTCTGTGAAATGACCATCTCTGCAGCGGGTAAGCTGTCGGGCTATAAACACTATGAAGCGGTCATGAATTCTCATGCCCGTCTGACGTACACCAAAGTCAGCAAGATGCTGGAAGGGGATGAGCCCCTGCGAGAGCGTTATGCGCCACTGGTTCCGCACCTGGAAGAGCTGTACCAAATGTACAAGGTGCTGAAGCAGGCCCGGGAAGAGCGGGGTGCCATTGAGTTTGAAACGGTGGAAACCCAGTTCATCTTCAATGCTGACCGGAAGATCGACCGCATTGTGCCCGCAGAGCGCAACGACGCCCATAAGATCATCGAAGAATGTATGATCATGGCGAACGTCGCATCAGCCAAGCTGGTGGAAAAAGCCAAAGAGCCGGCCTTGTACCGGGTGCATGACACCCCGGGTGAAGAGCGTCTGACCGGTTTCCGGGATTTCCTGGGTGAGCTGGGTCTGAACCTGACCGGCGGGCTGGAACCTGCGCCGAGCGACTACGCGCATCTGGCTGCGGCGATCCAGAATCGTCCGGATAAAGAACTGATTCAGACCATGCTGCTGCGTTCCATGAAGCAGGCTGTTTATCAGGCGGATAACATTGGTCATTTTGGTCTGGCCCTGAATTCGTACGCGCATTTTACTTCGCCGATCCGCCGTTATCCGGATCTGGCATTGCACCGCGCACTCAAGTATCTGATTGCGAAAGAAAACGGCACGAACACTGATCGCTGGACACCAACGGGTGGCTACCACTATTCCTTCGACGATATGGATGTGCTGGGCGAACAGTGTTCGATGACTGAGCGCCGTGCTGATGATGCGACCCGTGATGTGGCGGACTGGCTCAAGTGTGAATACATGCAGGACCACGTCGGAGATGAGTTTGACGGTGTGATTGCTAATGTCACCGGTTTTGGTTTCTTTGTCCGCCTCAATGAGCTGAACATCGACGGGCTGGTACATATCTCGAATCTGGACAACGACTACTACCAGTATGATCCGATCGGCCAGCGGCTGATTGGCGATGCTTCCGGCAAGATTTATCGACTCGGTGATGCTGTGAAGGTCAAAGTCGCGGCAATCAACCTCAATGATCGCCAGATTGATTTTGAACTGGTCGGTGGCGGCCGTAAGGTACGCAGACCCGGGAAAACAGCCCAGACCCGTGATAAGCAACAGCGGATGCGTAAGGCGGAAGGCTTGCAACGTCAGAGTCTGAAAGTGTTCCGGGTCGAGAACGGGGAAGCCCAGCCAGAGCACAAAGCGGAATCGAAAAAAGAGCGTTCATCCGTGCGTCAGCAACTGAAATCAGGTATGGTGCCGCGGCCGGAAGGTGACGACGGTCAGCCAGGCAAAAAAGCCAAGAAAAAAGATAAAGCGAAAAAGAAATCGGTCAAGGCCCGCAAGCAGCGGGCCGGTAAGAAAGAACGGGCGGCGAAGAAGAAAAAATAATGCGTAATGATATGATTTTCGGCATTCATGCCGTAAGCGCAGTGCTGGGTTCCGACCCGGCACGTTTCATTGAAGTCTTTGTGCTGAAAGGGCGTCAGGACGAGCGTTTGCTGCCGCTGTTGAATGAACTGCAACGGTTGGGTGTGACCATTCAGCAAGCGGGTCGTAAGGCACTGGATGACAAATCCGATGGTGGCAGTCATCAGGGCATTGTGGCGCGGGTCAAACCGGGCAAACAGTACAATGAAAATGATCTGGACGACCTTCTGGCCGGGCAGGAAAACCCATTGTTACTGGTGCTGGATGGCGTGACCGATCCGCACAATCTGGGTGCCTGTCTGCGAAATGCTGATGCAGCGGGCGTGGCGGCAGTGATCGTACCGAAAGATCGCGCAGCGCAGCTGAATGCGACAGCATCGAAAGTGGCTTGCGGCGCCGCAGAAGTCGTGCCGCTCATCCGGGTGACGAACCTGGCCCGTAC
Organism: Photobacterium sp. CCB-ST2H9; assembly: GCF_023151555.2. NCBI lineage: Bacteria > Pseudomonadati > Pseudomonadota > Gammaproteobacteria > Vibrionales > Vibrionaceae > Photobacterium > Photobacterium sp. CCB-ST2H9. Next base: position 3,279,706 of record NZ_CP100425.1, on the reverse strand, counting down.
CCTGCGCGCATTGCAGGACAAAGGCGTCTGGGTTGTCGGGACTGCCGGTGAAGCAACACATGACCTGTATCAGAGCAAACTAACCGGACCGCTGGCCATTGTGATGGGGGCTGAAGGGGAAGGCATGCGACGTCTGACCCGTGAGACCTGTGACGATTTGATTAAAATCCCGATGGCCGGTTCTGTGTCCAGTCTGAACGTCTCGGTAGCGACCGGAATTTGCCTGTTTGAGGCGGTGCGTCAGCGTCAGGGATAACAAATCCGCAGCGCAGCGTTTGCCTGGAGTTTGACTGAAACGCCACCCATTCGGGTGGCGTTTTTTATGCGATGGAAAAATATCGCTGATTGAGGGTCTGCCGTCACAGTTTTAGTTGCGCTCGCCGGTGTAATTCTGTACTATCTCGCGCCTAAATTCTCGGTTTTATACCCTTAGTTCCTTGCTTCCCCAGGATGACCGAGCCGAACAGGGAAGCTGAATAATCCGTAAGGAGCAACAAATGCGTCATTACGAAATCGTATTTATGGTGCACCCAGATCAAAGCGAGCAAGTTGCTGGCATGGTCGAGCGTTACACTGGTGCTATCAAAGATTCTGGCGGTCAGATCCACCGTCTGGAAGATTGGGGCCGTCGTCAACTGGCTTACCCAATCAACAAACTGCACAAAGCTCACTACGTTCTGATGAACGTTGAAGCAGAGCAGTCTGTTATCGACGAGCTGGAGTCTAACTTCCGCTTCAACGACGCTGTGATCCGTAACATGATCATGCGCACTAAAGGCGCTATCACTGAGCCATCTCCAATGATGAAGGCTAAAGAAGAGCGTGCCCCACGTCGTGACGAGCGTGCAGAAGCACAATCTGAAGACGAAGCTGCAGCTGAGTAATCATTGAATGACCAATCGTCTGGAGTTGTCTGGCACAGTTGCCAAACACCCCAAACGAAGTCAGTCCCCGGCTGGCGTGCCTCATTGTCACTTTGTGCTTGAGCATCGTTCCAGTCAGGTGGAAGCGGGCTTACCCCGTCAGGTGTATTGCTACATCAACGTGGTAGTCAGCGGCAAAGGTCAGCAAATACTCACTCAAGATTTAGCTGTCGGAAGCAACATTACAGCCGGGGGATTTATCTCGTGGCAAACCGGCCGGAATGGCATTGGTAAGTTAGTGTTGCACGCCGATCACATTGAAAAAATTTAGTTCAGGAGATAAGCCCATGGCACGTTTCTTCCGTCGTCGTAAATTCTGCCGTTTTACTGCAGAAGGCGTACAAGAGATTGACTACAAAGACGTAGCAACTCTGAAAAACTACATCACTGAAGCTGGTAAAATCGTACCAAGCCGTATCACTGGTACTCGTGCGAAGTATCAGCGTCAGCTGGCACGCGCTATCAAGCGTTCACGTTACCTGGCTCTGCTGCCATACACTGACAAACATCAGTAATTGGCCGGTTTCATTAAGTTTAAGAGGACAAGATAATGCAAGTTATTCTACTTGATAAAATCGGTAACCTGGGCAGCCTTGGTGATCAGGTAAGCGTTAAAGCTGGTTATGCTCGTAACTTCCTGATCCCTCAGGGTAAAGCTGTTATGGCTACCAAAGCGAACGTTGAAATGTTCGAAGCACGTCGTGCTGAGCTGGAAGCGAAAGTTGCTGAGCAACTGACTGCTGCTCAAGCGCGCGCTGAGAAAGTTAACGCTCTGGAAGCAGTAGTGATTGCTTCTAAAGCGGGTGACGAAGGTAAACTGTTCGGTTCTATCGGTACTCGTGACATCGCTGATGCAGTAACTGCTGCTGGCGTTGAAGTAGCGAAGAGCGAAGTACGTCTGCCAGAAGGTGCACTGCGCACTACTGGCGAATTCGAGATCAGCCTGCAGCTGCACTCTGACGTATTCGCAACAGTAAACGTGAACGTTGTTGCTGCTGAGTAATCAGTTGCCACGCGTCTGCGAAAAAAACCAGCCTCCGGGCTGGTTTTTTTGTCTCTGAAATCTGCCAGATGAAATAATGCGGTAAGTAATTTAGTACTGGAACAGCAGATTGACGGTCATGGTGCCGTCTCGCTTTTGCAGCCCTTCCGGTACCCAACTGTTGAACTTCTGGGTATTACTGAGTTTGATGGCAATGTGCTCGGAGACCGCACTGGTCATTGAAACCTGCGTTTCCAGCGTGCTGTTGCTGTTTCCGGCAATGCCGGTCAGTTTGAGGCTCAGCTCGACGTCTTTGGACGGTTTCCAGATGACCCGGGTGCTGCCCCGCAGGATCAGTTCATCGACGGTTTCCGGCACGACGATGTCATCATCGTCGATCTCGTCAACATTGGGCTCCTGATGGCGGTAGCCTGGTCCGGCTTCAACTTCCATCATCAGATTTTCCAGCCGGAATACCCGGTAACCCAGACCCGTCGCCAGGGTGAAATCCTTGAAGTAAGGCCCGTATTTGTCATCAATGTAACTGGTGTTGCCCAGCACATAGGCCCGCTCATTGATGATGTAGTCGCTCTGCAGCTCCATCTGGCCTTTGCGCTTCTTTTCTTTGTTATCTTCCTCGGCCAGCAGATACTTCGCTTCGACCTGCTGCCTGAACTGATCTTTCACATAGGTCAGGCCCAGGCGGGAGTTCAGGGATTTCGTATTCGAGTTGCCGGAGAGCGATTGGTACCCCAGTTCCAGTTCACTGTTCCAGGGCGAGGTGATCGGCGGGAGTTCGGGGACATCCTCAGCACGGGCAGGCGTGGCCAGAATCAGTCCTGCTGTCATTGCACAAAGCAGTATGCATTGATTTGCCAAGTGCCCTCCAACGACCGACACAAGAAACGACAAGGGGCACAAAAAAGTGCAGATGAATACAGACGCAAGTTTTTCTGGGAGGACTTGCGTATGAGCGGCGCAGTGTAGCCGAAAAATGTCAGCTGTTCGTCAGAATGTCAGCCAATTCGGCATATATTTTGTGGAAGTGCCGTAAGATTGGGCAGGGTGATTATTTGCGGGGCTTTTTTGTCTCAATGGCTGCCTGCGGGCGGGGATGTTCAGGTATACTAACGGGCCGGATTCAGGTTAATCGTGCAAGTGGTTATGGCAGAAAACAGTAAATCCAATCGAGCAAAAGACAGTCAGATGGACGCCATCAAGATGCCGCCTCATTCTCTGGAAGCAGAGCAGTCGGTACTGGGCGGCCTGTTGCTGGATAATGAGCGCTGGGACAGCGTCGCAGAGAAGGTCGTGTCGCGCGATTTCTACAGTCGTCCGCACCGGATGATTTTTGAGGCGGCCGCCGGGCTACTGGAATCCGGTCAGCCACTCGATTTAATCACCCTGTCAGAACGGCTGGAGCAGTTAGACCAGCTGGATGATGTGGGCGGTTTCGCTTATCTGGCCGAGCTGGCCAAAAACACCCCGTCGGCGGCGAACATTGCCGCGTATACCGATATCGTCCGTGAACGGGCGCTGATCCGTGACATGATCGGGGTTGCGAACGAAATTGCCGATGCCGGTTACGATCCGCAGGGTCGCAGCAGTGAAGATCTGCTGGACATGGCTGAGAGTAAGGTTTTCGCCATTGCCGAGCAGCGCACCAATGAGAACGAAGGTCCGCAGAACGTCGATACCATTCTGGAAAAGACGCTGGAACGGATTGAGCTGCTGTATCAGTCGCCGCAGGATGGTGTGACCGGGGTTTCGACCGGTTTTACTGATCTGAACAAAAAAACCGCCGGCCTGCAGGGCTCGGATCTGATTATCGTCGCAGCCCGTCCGTCGATGGGTAAAACCACCTTTGCCATGAACCTTTGCGAAAATGCGGCGATGGAGCAGGAAAAACCGGTGCTGATCTTCTCGCTGGAGATGCCCGCGGAACAAATCATGATGCGTATGCTGGCCTCGCTGTCCCGGGTCGATCAGACCAAAATCCGGACCGGCCAGCTGGATGACGAAGACTGGGCACGGATTTCGTCAACCATGGGCATTCTGATGGAAAAGAAAAACATGTACATCGACGACAGCTCGGGTCTGACACCGACGGAAGTCCGATCCCGTGCCCGCCGGATTGCCCGTGAACACGGCGGTCTGAGCCTCATCATGGTCGACTACCTTCAGCTGATGCGAGTGCCGGGTCTGCAGGATAACCGGACCCTGGAGATTGCAGAAATCTCCCGCTCCCTGAAAGCACTGGCGAAAGAGCTGAATGTGCCGGTGGTGGCACTGTCACAGCTGAACCGATCGCTGGAGCAGCGTGCCGATAAGCGCCCGGTGAACTCGGACTTGCGTGAATCCGGTGCCATCGAGCAGGATGCGGACTTGATCATGTTTATTTACCGTGATGAGGTATATCACGAAGACAGTGCCCTCAAAGGCATTGCAGAAATCATCATCGGTAAACAACGGAACGGTCCGATTGGTTCCGTACGTCTCACCTTCCAGGGCCAGTTCTCCCGTTTCGATAACTATGCCGGCCCGGCTTTTGATGATGAGTATTGAAATCCCCAGCAGTAGGAAAATGAATGAAAGCCGCGACCGCCTATATTGATCTCCAGGCCCTGCGCCAGAACGTCAGTCTGCTCAGACAGCAGACACCGGGTTGTAAGTTACTTGCGATGGTCAAGGCCAATGGATACGGGCACGGGCTGGAGCAGGTGGCGACCGGGCTGCCGGATGCGGACGGTTACGGGGTTGCCCGGATTGAAGAAGCGCTGTCACTGCGTGCCTGTGGCGTGGTGAAGCCGATTCTGTTGATGGAAGGGTTCTATTCGCCAACCGATTTACCGGTGCTGGTGACCAACAACATTCAGACGGTGGTCCATACGCTTGAACAACTGGAAGCCCTGGAGCAGGCGACACTGGATACACCGGTGAAAGTGTGGCTGAAGATTGACAGCGGCATGCACCGGCTAGGTGTCCGGCCGGAAGAGTTTGAAGCATTTGTCGACCGTCTGCACGCCAGCCCGAACGTGGCGCAACCGCTGCGTTATATGAGCCATTTCGCTTGTGCTGACGAACTGGACAGTCCGGAAACGAAAGCACAGATTCAAACATTTATGTCGCTGACGGAAGGATGTCGCGGCGAACGTTCGCTGGCAAACTCTGCCGGGATTCTGGCCTGGCCTGAGAGCCACCTGGACTGGATTCGTCCGGGGATCATCATGTACGGCATTTCGCCTTTTGCCGAGAAGAGCCATTCTGCAGCAGCCCTTGGCATGCGCCCTGTGATGACACTGACCTCCAGTGTGATTGCCGTGCGGACGGTGAAAAAGGGTGAAGCCGTCGGGTATGGCGGTACCTGGGTCAGTGAACGGGATACGAAAATTGGTGTGGTTGCCATTGGCTATGGTGATGGCTATCCGCGTACGGCGCCGAACGGCACGCCGGTGCTGATCAATGGTCGTCAGGTGCCGATTGCCGGACGGGTGTCGATGGACATGCTGACGGTTGATCTTGGTCCGGATGCGACAGACAAAGTCGGGGATGAGGCTGTTTTATGGGGGCAGGGGCTGCCTGCCGAAGTGGTGGCAGATTATGTGGGGACCATTGCGTATGAGCTGGTCACCAAACTGACTTCCCGGGTCGCCATGGCTTACCGTTAATGATCACCGGTATGATGACGGAAGCGGTATTGTTTCCTGAAATCTCGAAGCCTGATAGTAAACAAGCCGTGGTTTCCGCCACGGCTTGTTTGTTTTCGGCGGACATAGATACCGTCAAAGACGGGAGCCCATGAATCCGGGTCAGAAGCCGCGCAGCTGGATCCGGCGCAGGAATTCAGTCATCACCCGGTCGTAGAGCAAATCGCCGAGAAATGCATCTTCAACTTTATGGTCAATACTCGGGTTATCGTTGATTTCAATCACCACCACCTGACCGTTCACTTCTTTCAGATCGACACCATACAGACCAGAACCGATCTGGTTGGCTGCCTTGAGCGCCACATCAATCACGTTCTTTGGCACCTGTTTCAGATCCAGGGTCTCAAAGCCCCCGGAACTGACCCGGCCGCTGTTGTGGTGCTGATAAATCTGCCAGTGACCACGGCTCATATAATATTTGCAGGCAAACAGTGGCTGCCGGTTCAGAACACCAATCCGCCAGTCGAAGTCTGTCGGCAGAAACTCCTGAGCCAGAATCAGGGTACTGCGGGCAAACAGGGTGTCCATCTGTGTCAGTAATTCGTCGCGGTTCTTCACTTTGACCACGCCCACCGAGAAAGCACCGTCCGGCACTTTCAGGACCATCGGATAGCCGATGTCGTTCTCAGCCTGCTCCAGCCAGCCGGGGTCGAAACTTTTCAGGACCGCGCTTTTCGGTGTCGGCACTTTGTGTAAGCGCAGCAGCTCGGTCAGGAAGACCTTGTTGGTGCACTTCATGATGGATTCCGGATCATCCATCACCACCAGTCCCAGTTTCTCGGCCGTTTTGGCGAAACGGTAGGTAAAATTGCCGATATTGGTCGTGGCGCGGATAAACAGGCCGTCAAATTCCCCTAACCGTGACAGATCATCCGGGGTGATGGTTTGCAGGCGCATCCCCAGTCGTTTGGCCGCCTTTTTGAAGTTGCTCAGCGCCGTGCTGTCGGATGGCGGCATTTTCTCGCTCGGATCAATCAGCAACGCCAGATCATAGCGGGCGTTTTTGTTTGGCTTTGGCGATCGCCAGACTTTGTTCGAGAAGCGCTCCAGTGCCTCGGCAAATAAATCCTGTTCCGGATCGGTCAGATCCTGAAAGGGAAACGGCAGGATCTGATCTACCTGCCAGTGCGCATCCGAACGGCGAATCGTCACCTTGATGACAGGCACCATAAAATGCTCGAACAGGCGGCGTGCAATTTTTTCAAAGCCCGGCACCTTCGACTGACCAAAGTAAATTTTCTCTTCCAGCTGTTCACCGGGTGACAGCAGCTGGTGGGCAAATGCTTTTTCCAGCTGATCAGACGGCACGGATAACAGGAAGGGCTGGGACAGATCATTGATGGTCATGACCCTCGGGATCACCCGGTGTCCGCGGGCTTCCGCCATCAGCGAGCAATAGTAGCCGCTGCTCATATAGCCGTAGTCGCGGCAGAGGTTGATTACCTGCGTCGCCTTGTTTTCACAAAACGCACCCTGCTGCAAATAGGTATCGACAGTGACGACCCTGTCGGAGGGGAAATACTGCCGCCAGTCACTGTCGTTGTCGGTAATAATGAGGACTTTAGTCATCTTTTCATTCACCTATAGCCTTGCGGCTAATTTTGGGATTAAATCGAACTAGTCCACTCAAGCGTGAATCAGTCCATGATAGTCCGTATTGCACAGCTTTATGATCTAGTTAGTTTAAATACTCTCGAGGCTCAGCTTTTCGACGGAGATCGAATTTCTCCCCGTCAGATGCGGCGGTTTATTAAATCACCTCAGAGTGTGCTGTTTGTCGCGGAAGATGAAGGCCAAATTGCCGGCTACGGGCTGGTGTTGTTTCACCGGGGTACCCAGCTGGCACGATTGTATTCCCTTGCCGTCGATCCCGTTTACCGAGGCAGGCACATTGCCCAGCAGTTACTGTCTGCGTGTGAAGCGGCGGCACTGGAAAACGGTTTCAATACATTAAGGCTGGAAGTGCGGAATGACAATGTCGCCGCGCGAAATCTCTATGAAAAATGTGGATATAAACCATTAAAAGTTTTAATCCATTATTACGATGATCTGGCGGATGGAATCCGGATGCAAAAGCGTCTGAGTCCCATTGAGGCAAAGCAGCTGTTGCCGTTACCGTTATATGTCCAGACGACCCCGTTTACCTGCGGACCATCCTGTCTGATGATGAGTCTGTCTTATCTCGATCCTGATTATCAGCCCAGTCGGCAGGCAGAGATGCAGCTGTGGCGTGAGGCCACCACCATCTTTATGGCATCGGGCCACGGGGGATGCAGCGGGCATGGTCTGGCACTGGCGGCACACCGCCGCGGATGCCGGGTTGAACTCTGGACTCAGTCCCTCTCCACGCCTTTTATCGACAGTGTTCGGGATCCGAAAAAGAAAGACATCATTGAACTAGTGCACCAGGACTTCTGCCAGCAACTGGATGAAGCCGGTGTCCCTGTGGTTGACGCCATGCCAGCGGTAGAACAAATTGAGGACTGGCTCAAGCAGGGGTGCTGTCTGCTGATGTTGATCAGCACCTATCGCTTCAACGGCAGCAAAGAGCCGCACTGGATAGTGCTGAGCGGGGTCAGTGATCAGTTCTTCTTCTTTCATGACCCCTATGCGGAAGACAAGACCGATATTGGTCATCGGGCCCATATTCCGCTGAACAAAGCCGGTCTGAACCAGATCCTCGGCTTTGGCCGCCAGAAGCATACGGCCTGCGTGGTGATCCACCCGAATCAGGCCGTTACTCGCCCTGCAGCGTGATAATCACTTTGCGGCTGCCGCCGTGGTTGCGGTGTTCTCCCAGGTAAATGCCCTGCCAGGTCCCCAGCGCCAGACGACCGCTGGCAATCGGCAGGGTTATACTGCTGCCTAAGGTTGAGGCTTTGATGTGGGCCGGCATGTCATCGTCACCTTCGTCAGTGTGGCGGTAATAAGGAGCCCGCTCCGGCACCGACTGGTTGAAGTGAGCTTCCATATCGCTGCGCACCGTCGGGTCGGCATTCTCATTGACGGTCAGGCTGGCGGAGGTGTGCTGGATAAACAGGTGCGCCAGCCCGATCTGAAAATTGCTGAGTTCTGGCAGTTGCCGTTCAATTTCATCGGTGATGAGGTGAAATCCGCGGGAACGGGGTTTTAACTGAATCGATTTTTGAAACCACATTGATTCTGCTCGCTGTAAAAGATGATTGGCTGGTGGCACTTGATGCCACCCGTCTAGCCTGATGGATGAAGACAGGATACCCAAAACGGACGCCGAACGGGGAGCCCCGCTTGTGATTTCTGTGCCGTCGGGTCCGGTTCTTTGTCGCGACGCTCTTTCGTCATCTGACGGGATTGGGCTAGAATCACCGCATATTTTTCACTGTTTCTTCAAGAATATGTCCCGTAGTCAACGTCTGTTTGATCTTCTTCAGCATTTGCGCTGTCATAAATATCCGGTGTCAGCTGCGACGCTGGCTCGTGAGCTGGGTGTCAGTGTGCGGACGGTGTACCGGGATATAGCCACCTTGCAGGCGCAAGGGGCCGAGATTGAAGGTGAAGCGGGCCTGGGGTATATCCTGAAACCCGGCTTTACGCTGCCGCCCCTGATGTTTTCCGTCGATGAACTGGAAGCGTTGCTGATGGGCGCGGAATGGATTTCCAGTCAGGCCAATGGTGAATTTTCGGTGGCGGCCCAAAACGCAATTGCCAAAATCTCGGCAGTGCTGCCGACCGAACTGAAACTCTAGCTGGCGACGGAAACGATGCGGGTCGCACCGGGGCCAGCGGCGCCTGAGTTACAGGTTGAACTGGCCGACATCAGAAAAGCCATCCGACAGGAGTCTGTGGTTTCCATGGGTTATACCGACTTAAACGGTCAGGTCACTCAGCGTGATGTCTGGCCCGTGGTGATCGGTTTTTTTCAGCAATGCTATCTGCTTGTAGCCTGGTGCGAAGCACGGCAGGCATTCAGGCATTTCCGGGTTGAGCGTATTCAGTCTTTCACTGAATCGGGGCGCAAATATCCCGAACCCCGTTACCAGTTGCTGAGGCGATGGCGGGAAGCAGAAAAAATTAAAGAAAGGGCATCTTCCTACTGACAAGAATTGTCACGCGGTGCGATTAGCCTTGCTGTATCAAATCACAGTAAGGAGCGTCACCATCATGTCAGTCCCTTCAATGAACATCTGGTATGTCAGCCAGATCAGTCAAAGTGAAGTCTTCTACCAGCAATTGCTGGGATCTGCCGCCATTGAATCATCCCCTTCATTTGCAATGTTTCAACTCAATTCATCCGCGATGCTGGGGTTGTGGTCAGAACCGGATGTTTTGCCGCCGTTATCTGAATCGCAGGCCACGGTCAGACAGAGCGGTGAACTGTGCCTGCTTCAGTCTCACCGGGCGGCCGTTGATCAGGCTTATCAACACTGTCTGAATCAGGAATTCGCTATTGCTCAGGTGCCGTCTGAGGCTGAGTTCGGGTATTCCTTTGTGGTGCTGGACCCGGACCGCAATCGGATCCGATATCTGGTAGCGAGCTGACCATGACCCGGTTCTGGGTGGCGACCGCGTCAGCCGATCACGTCGACCGCGGGAAAGTGTGGGGCATCATGCAGGTTTGCCACGGCAAAGGTACGCCGCTGAAACGGCTGTCAGCGGGGGATAGGGTAGTGTATTACTCACCGTCGCAAACGTACGGGCAAAGAAGTAAGCTGCAAGCGTTTACCGGGATCTGTTGTGTGCAGGACAAAGCCCCATATCAGGTTGATATGGGGCATGGTTTCAAGCCATTCCGGCGTGATGTCAGCTGGCTGGAGACGACACCGGTACAGATTCACTCTCTGCTGGCGCGTCTTGCTTTTCATCAGGGAAGTCGTCACTGGGGAGCCAGATTCCGATACGGTTTATTTGAGATCTCCGCACACGATTTTCACCTGATTGCCGGGGCAATGCAGTGTTCGCCTCCCGAAGCGGCCCAGTTGTCCCTGTTCCCTTAAGTGATCTGAGTGGCAGTGGTCCGGCGGGCGGCTGATATCTTGATCGGTATCGGATCAGGTGTTGTTCAATTTCATCAGGGAGATAGCTGCATTCGTGCAGAGGATATGGTCGGAGACATCAGGTTTTATGCTGCATGTTGTTGTTATCACGGTATTACCTGTCAGCTGCAGCATGATTTTCTGTATTCTTCCCGTTCACAGCCGCTATGATTGATACGCCGAAAGCGTGACCTGGAGCAAAGCAGGGGGGACGCTGCTGGCGGCATAATTAACATTAAGTTGTAAATTTACCAAAATATCGCCATGCTTACGGCTGTGCTTACACCGTTGAATTGGGAAATCATGGCCGTGGCATTGGTCGCGCTGTCGTGAAAAATAACACATCAGGAACGTCATTATGTTGAAAAACATTAACCCCACGCAAACCCCGGCCTGGCAGGCACTGACTGCCCATTTTGAACAGGCGCAGGATCTGCAGCTCAGTGAGCTGTTTGCGGAGGATCCGTCACGGTTTGAAAAGTTTTCCGCTGCGTTCGGCAACGATATCCTGCTGGATTATTCAAAGAACCTTATCACTGAAGACACGCTGGCGAAGCTGTTTGATCTGGCTGAACAGACTGAACTGAAAACAGCGATTGGCGCCATGTTCAGCGGTGAGAAAATTAACCGTACCGAAGACCGTGCTGTGTTGCATGTTGCGCTACGTAACCGCAGCAACACACCCGTGCTGGTGGACGGCGAAGATGTGATGCCAAACGTCAATGCTGTGCTGGCGAAAATGAAGCAGTTCTCTGACCGCATCATCGGCGGTGAGTGGAAAGGGTATACCGGTAAGGAAATCACTGATGTTGTGAATATCGGCATTGGCGGTTCTGATCTGGGACCTTACATGGTGTCTGAAGCGCTGGCCCCTTACAAAACCCGCCTGAATCTGCACTTTGTCTCGAATGTTGACGGCACGCATATCGCGGAAATCCTGAAAGGGCTGAATCCGGAAACGACTCTGTTCCTGATTGCATCAAAAACCTTCACGACACAGGAAACCATGACCAACGCGCATTCTGCCCGTGACTGGTTCCTGGCTGAAGCCAAAGATGAATCTCACGTTGCAAAACACTTTGCAGCACTGTCGACCAATGCTGATGCGGTGTCTGCATTCGGGATTGATACAGCTAACATGTTCGAATTCTGGGACTGGGTTGGCGGCCGTTACTCACTGTGGTCTGCGATCGGTCTGTCGATCTGCCTGTCCGTTGGTTACGACAATTTCGAAGCTTTGCTGGCGGGTGCCCATGCGATGGACAAGCACTTTGCCGAAGCACCGCTGACCGAAAACCTGCCGGTGATCCTGGCGCTGATTGGTCTGTGGTACAACAATTTCTTTGGTGCGGAATCGGAAGCAATTCTGCCGTACGACCAGTACATGCACCGCTTTGCGGCTTACTTCCAGCAGGGCAACATGGAGTCGAACGGCAAGTATGTTGACCGTGGCGGCAATCCGGTCGATTACCAGACGGGCCCAATCATTTGGGGTGAGCCGGGCACCAATGGTCAGCACGCGTTCTATCAGCTGATCCACCAGGGGACCAAATTGATCCCGTGTGACTTCATTGCACCGGCGGTCAGCCATAACCCGCTGAGCGATCACCATCCGAAACTGATGGCAAACTTCTTTGCGCAGACTGAAGCGCTGGCATTCGGGAAAACGCGTGCGCAGGTTGAAGCAGAGTTTATTGCTGCAGGGAAGTCGCTGGCGGACGTAGCTGAGCTGGTACCATTCAAAGTCTTTGAGGGGAATCGCCCGACCAACTCCATCCTGGTGAAACAGATCACCCCGCAGTCGCTGGGTGCACTGATTGCCATGTATGAGCACAAGATCTTCACTCAGGGTGTGATCTGGAATATCTACAGCTTTGATCAGTGGGGTGTTGAGCTGGGTAAACAGCTGGCGAATCAGATTCTGCCAGAGCTGGCGGATAATACGCCGGTGAGCAGCCATGACAGTTCAACGAATGGTCTGATTAATGCCTTTAAACAATGGCGTCAGTAAAAACAGACGGATTGTTCACAGATAAAAAAACGCCGCAGTGTTGCGGCGTTTTTTATGAGTTGCGCATGCCTTTCGGTTAAGACAGGGCGACCACTTCGCTGGCTTGCGGGCCTTTCTGGCCGTCAGTAACGATAAACTCAACGTTTTGGCCTTCTTTCAGGGTACGACGCCCCTGAGCCTGAATTGCGCTGAAATGAACGAAAACGTCCTTGCCGTCGGCGCCAGAGATAAAGCCAAAACCCTTTTCATCGTTGAACCATTTTACGGTTCCTGTCAGTTTACTCATTTGACGATCTTTCCTTTGTAATCTCATTTCCTTGCGTTACCCGAAGGCAGGCAACACGAACACTATTGATAAGCATCTTTTTATATGCATTGATACTTCAACAGCATTTCCAGTCTAGATCGTAACCGAATCAAGGAGCAATCTTTTATGCGTCAAATATGCAAAAAGGTGAGGGAAAACAATGCAGCTCGCATCAATAGGTCAGGCCAGTTTGAACTGGCCCGAGAAAAGATGAAATCGGATGGAAATTAGCGGTCGAAACTGATCTCGATGAAGGCTTTGCCGTATTCGGATTCAAACGGCATGATGATAATTGCCCCTTCACTCTTGTGCGTGATCGTGTGACCCCGGCCGGAGACGACAGCGGGTGTGGCCATTTCAAAATCATAGCCTTTTTCTGACAGAATACGCTTGGCGCCGCCGGTGACCATGTTGGTGATTTCACCGACCATGTCAGTGACTTCATCATTAATACCATTCGGACGCTCGCCCAGCATACGCTGCATAATCTCAAGTGCCAGGCCTTCATCAAAAGTGATAGACATGGAGCCCCGGGTTTGCGGTCCCACCATGCCAATCAGGCCAGAGACATCACCCCGGGCGATTTCATCTTTTTTCAGCAGAGGTTTTTGCGGGGCCAGCTCCATTGACGCCATGGTCTTGAGCACATTCAGCAGAGAGGCCAGAAATGGGTTTACAAATTCTGCTCGCATAGGATCTGGATTGCCTTGTTGTTGTACGGAAACGGACTACTTCTTACGTTGGCATGCTTGGCACACGCCGTGGCTTTCTACAACATGATGAGAAATCTGAAAGCCTTGCTGCTGCGCTTTTAGTTTTAGCATTTTTGCCAGTTCATCATCGTGACATTCCTCCACATGACTGCATTCATCGCAAATCAGCAGTTGGGAACAATGGTCAGCATGATCCGGCAGATGACAGGCAATATAGCTGTTTGTGGACTCGACCTTATGAACAAATCCCTGAGCGAGCAGGAAGTCGAGGGCACGATAAACTGTCGGAGGCTTAGCCTGAGGTTCGGACTCCCGCAGCAAATCCAGCAGCTCGTAAGCACTGATCGAACTGCGATGAGACAGAATCAGTTCCAGTACTTTATGACGTTGTGGCGTCAACCGGACTCCCCGTTGTTCACAGAGCAGTTGAGCCTGGTTCAGCAGTTGCATATGATTTGCCATACTTCCTCAAAAAAGCGACTTGCGTCATAGTCTATCATAGCATTTTGAAAACCTATCTCGGTGAGACCCAATCGATCTCATATGGACAAAATTTTCGTGTAACTGATCACATTCGCATCAGTTTCTGAGCTGTTGAAGGGATGAGAAAGACCCCAATTGGTCCGGTTTCAGGCCCACTGGTGCTGCGATTTGCAGACATTTTGCATGGCGGTGGAGGTAAATGCTTCTCATCCGGCATCATGGCATTTCCCGAGTCGTATCCGGAAACGGAAAAAGGTCATCCCCGGGTGTATGCCTGAGTTTACTTTATGTGTGAAGTTGCTTATCTGGTCGGTGTTGACAGTTACGGGTGTTTCGGTTTGGACCGGAACCGGTTTTCCTGTCCTGAATTCGGCTTTATTCCAGGCTCTGGAAAGTATCACAGTCCTTGGGATTGCCGGATGCGAAGCCTTTTTTGAACCAACTGACCCGTTGCGCTGACGTGCCGTGGGTGAATGCATCCGGCTGGACGGCCCGTCCGGCCATTTCCTGCAATCTGTCATCCCCGACAGTACTGGCAGCCTGCAATCCTTCCTCAATATCACCCGGCTCCAGTAACTGCATGTCGTGATGGACATAATAGCCCCAGACCCCGGCATAACAGTCGGCCTGAAGTTCGAGCATCACACTGAGGCGGTTGGCCTCGGTTTCACTGGCCTGTTGCTGCTGTTGTGCCACCTGTTTATGGGTACCCAGGACATTCTGGACGTGGTGTCCGACTTCATGCGCGATGACATAGGCAAAGGCAAAATCGCCGGGCGCTCCGAGCTTTTTCAGCTCGTCCATGAAGCTGAGATCCAGATAGACCTTGCTGTCGGCCGGGCAGTAAAAAGGGCCGGACTGAGCCTGGCCCATTCCGCAGCCCGTCTGGGTCATGTTCTCGTACAGGACCAGCTGAGGTTCCGGATACTGATCGTTGAGGAGCTGACGCCATACGGTTTCCGTGGTGCCCAGAATGGCGGCGACGAACTGGGCATCTTCATCACGGGCGGGCAGCTTGCTGCCTGAAGAGGTTTGTTGCTGCAGCGGTCCGGAGCCCTGCTGAACCCCGACCATCCCCGGGCCGCCGGTGAAGTATTGGTAGGCCAGATAGAGCCCGCCGACCACCAGGATCAGCTTACCGACTTTAGTTTTCAGCAGAAACGGAAGAAATCGCAGTAAAGCTGCCGCGGGGAGGCCGGATTGTGCGGGCCCCTGGCCACGCCGGTCATCAACATTGCTGCTTTGCCGGGTATTACGCCAACGCATGAAGCTCTCCTCAGATCGGTGACGGGGAACTCTCTTAGTCTGAACGACAGCAGGGAATTTTGCCTGTTACACACTGAGACATGAAATGACTTCACGGGCAGGACAAAGTGTTCTGCTGTTAGAT
The DNA here is from genome assembly GCF_023151555.2 of Photobacterium sp. CCB-ST2H9. Lineage (NCBI taxonomy): Bacteria > Pseudomonadati > Pseudomonadota > Gammaproteobacteria > Vibrionales > Vibrionaceae > Photobacterium > Photobacterium sp. CCB-ST2H9. The sequence continues at coordinate 3,264,178 of NZ_CP100425.1, read as the reverse complement.
GAAATATTGTGCTTTACAAAACCGGGTCTGAATTGATTTTTTTCTGATGTAAATTTGCAAAGACTGTACTTTGTTAAAAATATGTGTGGTTTTTGCCGTAATACGCTGATGTTCGGGATAAATATGTTGGTTTATTTCTCTGTCACTATTTTTTTACATCTGAATTCCTGTCAATTTCACTCTGGCTATTTACAACAGCTGCCAATTAAAACAAGACGTTAAGTGATTTTTGTTGTGTCTCGCAACTTGAATGTAATAACTCTTCTCTCTGTTTCAGTCTGAAAATTCAGTATTTCGCACTTATGCATGAGTAATTGATTGCGTATAGCTTTTATTTGTGCCTGCGGTGGTAAGGCATTTCCTCAAAACGGATAAACAGAGAAAGGGAATCATAATGTATAAGACAATGCTAGGTTGCTGTATCACGTCTGCGCTGGCCCTGGCCAGTGTCTCGGTCTGGGCAGCGGACGCTCAGACGGCTGTCAGTGGTGACTATCAGGCGGCGCTGATTCAGGCTGCGCCAGACAAAGCGGTTGCGAATCAGTATATCGTGGTGCTGAAAGAGCCGGCTTTTATCGGCAATGATCAGGCTGCCCGGGCCGAATTCGTCACGCGCGCAGTGGAAAGCATGGCTGCAAGTCATGCGGTGAAAGCGGAGCGGGTGTTCGATGCGGCCCTGAGCGGGTTTGTGGCAGCGCTGACGCCGGACCAGCTGGCGGCGCTGCGTCAGGACGGACAGGTTGATTATATTGAACAGGATCAGGTGATCTCACTGGATCCTGTGTACGCGGAAGCCATTGATGCTCAGCAAAGTAATGCGACTTGGGGACTGGATCGTGTCGATCAGCGCAACCTGCCTCTGAATGGCAGCTATGTCGCCCAGTACAACGGTACCGGCGTGACCGCTTATGTCATTGATACCGGGGTGACGACCACTCACAGTGAGTTTGGCGGCCGTGCCCGTTCGGGTTACGACTTTGTGGACAATGACTCCAATGCGACCGACTGTAACGGTCATGGTACCCATGTTGCCGGGACGATTGGGGGAACCACCTATGGTATTGCTAAAAACGTCAGTATTGTCGGCGTCCGGGTGCTGAGCTGTAGTGGTTCGGGTACCACCTCTGGCGTCATTGCCGGTGTGGACTGGGTGAAACAGAATGCGAACGGTCCGTCTGTGGCAAACATGAGTTTAGGCGGCGGGATTTCAACCGCACTGGACAGCGCCATCAACAGCGCGATCAGCTCAGGCGTCAGCTTTATGCTGGCTGCGGGCAATGAGAATCAGGATGCCTGTAATGTGTCTCCGGCCCGTGTTGCCGCAGGTGTCACTGTCGGTTCCACCACCAGCTCAGATCAGCGTTCCAGCTTCTCGAACTGGGGCAGCTGTGTGGATCTCTTTGCACCGGGTTCATCCATTACTTCAGCCTGGTATGACGGCAGCTATAAAACCATCAGCGGTACTTCAATGGCAACGCCGCACGTTGCAGGGATCGGCGCCTTGTATCTGGATGAAAATCCGGGTCTGAGCCCGGCTCAGCTCAGTCAGCTGCTGGTCCTGCGCGGTACGAGCGGCAAAGTGAGCGATACCCGTAATACGGTCAACAAACTGGCGTACAGCGGCACCGACAGCGACGGGGGCGATCCAGGCACCCCGACGGACGGCAAGCTGGAAAACGGCAAAGCAGTAACGGGTCTGAACGGAACCTCCGGCAGCGAGCAGCACTTCTACATTGATGTGACGGCCGGCCGTACGCTGACGGTGAAAACCTCAGGCGGCTCCGGTGACGCAGACTTGTACGTCCGCTTCGGTCAGAAAGCGACAAGAAGCAGCTGGGACTGCCGTCCTTACCGTGCGGGTAATGGTGAAACCTGTACCATTACACCATCCAAGTCCGGCCGCTACTACGTCATGTTGCATGGTTACAGCGCCTATAGCGGTCTGACATTACAGGCCAGTTTCTAAGTCCTATCGGTTCATAATGTGTTTCACTGTTTCGCCCCGGATGTTTATCACCGGGGCGTTTTTTATGCCGGATGTGTCATGGCTCCGCAGACATGTCCGTTGTCAGCAAAGCTAGCTGCTGCCCGAGTGCCTGGCGTTTCAGCAGATGCATCTGCATAACCAGTTGCCGGAACGCCTGTGCCTGTTGTGCCGGACTCAGCTCGGCATCGGTCAGTTGCGCCGCGAGTGTAGCGAGATCTGAAAAGCCGAGTAGTTCCGCCTGTGTCTGCCATTGCCGTGCCAGCTGAATATTATATGGGGCCGGGGCATTCAGCCCCTGGGCCAGATATCGTTCCGCCCAGAATTGCCAGTCCTGAATGAAAGTGGTGAGGGTCAGTTCAGTCATGCGTGTTCTTTCCGGTTCGCCTGTATCAAGTCGTCATCAATCAGAGAGATGAGCTGGAATGCCGGGATGCCCAGCTCAGTCTGCCAGCGGCCGAACAGGACCATTTCAGCTGTTGAATCCCAGCATTTCTGGATACCCGGGGTCAGCTCACGGGCCGGTATTTCGACGGTAACGGCCTGCCCGCACTGGCTCTGGCATTCTGCCCGCCATATCCCCAGCGAAGGGAAAGAGACAAAGGGATTTCTGCTTGTTGCTGCAACCCAGCCCAGATAATCCCGGTGATCCGGGGCCGTGGGAGCCGCAAGCCGTGCTGCCAGTCTTCGCCACTGGGCCTGAATTGAAATGCTAGGAAGCTCACGCAGCATCTGCTGCGAAACCGGCCGCAACAGGTTCAGGTGTCGGGTTTGTGAGGCATTGATGCTACCGTCCTCGCTGGCCGCGCCGGCAAATTCAAATTCCCGGAAGCTCAGGGCGCTGAGCGGGTACCGGCTCAGCTGACAGTCGTGGAATCCCTGATGCGGCGACCACGAAGAGTCAAAACCATGTTTACGACTGGAAGACACGGTGTAGAAATCTGCCGTCTGCGGATCATAGCAATAGTACCGGAAACCCCGTCCGCCATGCCGGTCATCCCAGTACACCGCATTCAGACCCACGAGCGTCATCTGTGCCTGCGGCCGGTAGAGCCGGCGATGCTGACCGGCCAGCGCACTCAGTGGTTGCGGCAATGTGGACTGACTGAGGGCATTTAAATGCAACAGGGTTTCCGCGATTTGTTCAAGCAGCCGGGTGTGTGAGGCTTGCTGATGTTTTTGCTGCATCAGGCTGAGCGTTGCGGTCACACCGCGGAGCAGGGCCGCCGGTCTGGGCAGGTCGGCCTGATTGAGCTCGGTGCAGTATCCGTTGCCCTGTTCGATCTGTGAACCCAGAAATTCCATGGTCCCGGTTTGAATCAGGGCCTGAAGCCAATCGAGCGCAGTGCTGACCAGTTCAGCCTGTTCGGGATTCAGGGTATCGAATGCGGCATCTGATTCCGCCGAAAAGGTCTTGTGCTTTACGGAAAGAACCAGAATCGCCAGTGAACGGTGCACACAGGATGTCTCTTTACAGCTGCACAGTACGGATGACCATTCACCGGTGGCGGGCAAGAGCAGTTGAAAGGATTTCTGGCTGTGCAGGCTTAGATTCACGGCACAGTGATCCGCCTGCGGCTCAATCGTGACCAGTACTCCTTTCTGGTAAAGCTTGATCGCCTGCGTGGCATTGCCGCGGCCATAAGCCTGATCGAGGGCTTCACGGGAAGCAATGCACCAGCGTTCGGGCCGAAATGGTTCAGCGGGCGGTGCGGTTTCATTCTCGTTCAGTTCGCGCAGTTTCAGCAGAAAAGCAAGCTGGTGGACACAACTGCCCAACGTGCCGCACTGGCAGCTGAAATGCGCCAGATCGGTATCCGATAAAGTGACGTCAAAACTGTCGATCGGCAAAGTCAGGGGCAATGTCGGGTCGGCCGGGACGATATCCGGATGTTTTTCCGCGATTTTCACGGCCCGGCGGAACAGCCCTTTGCTGGTCCAGTTGATCAGGTATTCATCAGTGAGCTGGCGGGTCCAGTCAGATAAACGCATGGTGTCTTTCTCTTCTGTGTGTTGTGCACTGGCTACCGGATGACATCGGCGACCCATTGGCTCAGGTTTTCCGGTGTCATCGACGCGATCGGCATGTCCATCTTCAGTAAGCGATCAATCACGGAATGGTCGTAACTGGCAGCGCCGTTTGAATCCATAGCGGTGAGGCCAAGCAGGGTGACTCCGGCTTCCTGCATTTTGGCGACCTGCTGATACAGATTGACCGGGGAGCCGCCTTCGTAGAAATCACTGATCAGCACGACGATGGTGCGGTGCGGCTGGGTGATTTGCTTCCGGGTATATTGCATCGCCTTGCCGATATCCGTGCCGCCGCCCAGCTGAACAGACAGCAGATTTCTGATCGGATCATCAATAAATTCCGACATGTCGACCACCCGGGTATCAAAAAGCACCAGCCGGACATTCAGCACCGATAACCGGCAGAAAATGGCGGCAATCACCGTGGCGTGGATCAGGCTGTTGACCATGGAGCCGCTCTGATCCACCACGAGATGGATGTCCCAGCACACCTGACTGACCTGGCTTTGGAAGAAAAACATCCGCTCCGGCAGGAGCACCTGCTCGTCCGGCTGATAGTGTTTCAGGTTGCGCATCAGACTGCTGCGCCAGTCCGTCAGCGCGACCGGCATTTTCCGGCTGCTGCGAAACGGCGTGCGCTGGCTGGCAAACGGCGCCTGAACCGGCTGTGACAGAACTTCTTCCAGTTCCGCGCAGACCTGAGTCACGATGGCTTCAATTTCTTTTTCCAGCGACGCCGGGATCTGGGAACGAAAGGCCAGAATGGTCTGCAACAGCCCGATATCCGGTTTCATGGTGGCCAGAATGTTTTTATCCAGCAGCAACTCCTGAATGCCGTAGCGTTCAATTCCTTCTTTTTGCAGGATTTCGGCTGCAGGCACCGGAAAGGCTTTCCGGACCTGATTGAGCCAGGTGACCGGTCTCGGCATGCCGGAGGCGGTACCGCCCTGCAGGTCGTTCCCTTGCTGGCTGCCACCCCGGCCATGGTATTCATGGGCATACAGGGTCTCCAGACATTCATCCCGAGCTCTGTCTTCGCCGGTTAACTCATGCGGATGGACATTCCCCAGGATCAGCCGCCAGCGCCGGGACAGCGCGTTGTGAGTACTCATGCGTTGATCCCCCAATGAGTCTGGCTGGAGCGCAGCAGCTCACGCAGCTGTTGCGCGGCAAGCAGTGTGTCTTGTGAAACCGCCGGGGTCTGTACCGGCAAACCCGAGCCGGTATCCGTCAGGCTCAGCTGACTGAAATCCGCAACTTCTCTGGGTGTCAGCTGAGAAAAGGCGCGCCGCAGGGCCGGAAGACAGGTGAGAAAGGTCGCTTCATCGAGCTGTGAGAGCTGGTGGTTCAGCACCGGCAGCAGAGGTTCGGGTTGCAGGAGCTGACTTTTGTTGGTGGTCAGCAGGCCGAAAAGGAAATCGCCGACGGCTTCCGGATCACTGTGTTGCCGGGCAAAAGCCTGTTCCAGACAGGTTTCCAGCGGATCGCTGAGCCGGTCATGCCGGATCAGAACCCCGGCACAGGCGCCGGTCAGCAGGGCAGAGGGAGAGCGGTGATAACTGGCTTCGACGGCATCGATGAAATAGGTTGCCGGACAAAGTTCAGGATACAGGCGTGTCATGAAAGACAGAGCGGCAATCCATCCGGCACAGGCTTCCGTCGGGTAGCTGTTATCGAGGCGTGGCAGACGGGTACAGATCCGGATAAAGGTGTGCTGGATTAAACCTGCCAGATCGTCGGTGGAGACGGCACTGAATATCCCGCCGCCGTGACTGCAGGTCAGCAGCATTTGAAGCGACTGATGCAGGGCCGCAAGATCGGTTTCCTGTTCCAGCAGTTGCTGAACCCGGTGAAAAATCGGACGCAGCCATTGCTGGACGCCCATTTGCATCGCCTGAAGCAGCAGAGACACCATTTCAACCGAACCGGGATCTTCCTGCTCGAATGCAACTTGCAGCTTGTGACGGGCGGCATCCACAATGCTGGCACCCAGATGGCTGGATTCGATCAGCGCCGCGTCTGTTTCTGTCTGCCATTGGCACTGCCAGCGCTCCCGGACCAGATGCAGCGATCCCGGATCATTGGCATCCGGCCCGGCAATCAGACAGGCATAAGGGATATTGAGAAAATTCAGCCGGTGCAGAAACTGGGACACCGCTCTGTGTTTCGGTTTACGGTAGATCGACAACTCTTTTTTCACCGCCCCGGCCAGAAAATCTCTGGGCAAACCGAGTTGTGCAGTGAGCATGCGGAAATCCTGAATTAAAGGTGCGACCGGCAGCCCGGCAGGCACCCGGCCAATCGCTGGCGCATCAAAATAATCATCCAGCCACCGGCGGAAAAAGGTGTCCGAAGGCTGGTGGGACTTCAGCAAGGTAGTCGTGAGCGATTCGCGCAATTCGGAGCGTCCGGCAGGAATGCCGCGTAAATTTGCCAGTTGTTCGGTCATGACCAGCGCGTCGGTCAGTTGCGGCAGCGCCACGGGGTAGTTTTTCTGCTGCAGAAAGGCCATGAATCCGGCCGTCAGATCGGTATGGTAGCGACGTGTGAAATCACCGGGCAATTGAGCTGGCTGCCGGGACAGTCGTTGCCAGAGCTGGTGGTAATACCCGCAATCGGTCAGGCCCGCCGGATACCCCTGTTTTTTACTGAAACGGTTTAAAGCATAAGGGATCAGGTGGGAGCCAGACTCCCAGTGTCCGGGCAATGGCTGGCGTGGTGGCACTGAGACCGAATCCGCTCCGTCGGATGCCAGAAAATGCGCAATGCCCAGACAGTGATAGCCGCCGCAGACCACCAGCACCCGCTTGCCTTCAGCCAGAAAAGGCCGGATCTGCTGCGCCATGAACTGTTCGCGCTGCAGGGTTTCCGGGTCGCTGTCGACAGAGAGGTCTCGCATCAGCAGACAAAACTGGTGCATCTGCGTGAAAAATTCATCCGGGGAAGTATGACCCGCAGATTCGAAATGGCGATCCCACCACGGGTCGAAATCGTCGCAATCACTGTCGGCCAGCAGGGCCGTGAGATATTCGCCCTCTTCCAGTTTTCTGTTGTCGTACAGCAACTGATCCCGTTCAGCATCGGCTGCCCCATCAGTTGCCCGAGCGGCATAGGGCAAATCAATAAACTGGCAGGGAACCTGCGCCTGTTTGGCCAGCCGGATGGCCTGCCATTCCGGCGACATCTCCGCAAACGGTATAAAGACCCGGCTGGACTTGAGTCTTGGCGGTGAAGGTTCATCCGTCTCTTTGTCAGGTACCGGCGAAAGGTCGGATAAGGTGTTATCCCGCAGATAGCTGTAAATCGCCAGCGGCAGCTGCGTCTGTTCATCCTGCAGAAAGGGGATCAGGAAACTGGCATCCTGCGGCCCTTCAATCAGTACCACCTCAGGCTGATGTTGTCTGAACAGACGACCAAGCTGCCAGCTGCACATCGGGCTGTGGTGACGGACCGGCGCCCAGATCAGCTGCGGGTTCGCATGCAGGGCCGCCAGGCAGGCCTGTAATCCGGACGATTCAGCCATGGTTCTGACATCCGGCCAGAAACGCCTGCCAGTGGGGTTCGTCTGCCCGTTTGCGCCTGATCACCCGGATATAGTCCTCGAAACAGGCGCGGTCTTTTTCATTGTCCTTGATGATGGTGCCGAGCATAAAAGGGGGCAGATGCTCGGCGGAGACCTGCTGATCGCCGAAATAGTGACTGCTGATGGCCGCGTTATAGGCAACGTTCATCGCTTCGGCCAGCGACAGCAGGGTGGTCGGTGAGGTCACTGCCAGCCCGGAGACATTGCCGTTGCGCAGCTCATCAAAGACGGTGATCAGCAGCTCGGTGGTATCCAGATCAATCTGAACATCCAGGGCGTCCTGCTGAAGACGACGGTTGACCTGAGTCATCACCAGCTCTGTCTTTTGTTTTTTGGTGCTGATGGGTTGCAGGGTTTCAAAGTTGAAGCGGCGTTTCAGTGCCGAAGACATCTGATTCACACCGCGGTCATGCAGGTTGGCCGTCGCAATGATGTTAAAGCCGGGCTGGGACAGCATGTAGGCTGCGTCGCTGTCTTTGAGTTCCGGAATTTGCAGGATGCGGTCAGACATCACCGGGATCAGGTTGTCCTGAACTTCGGTCGGGCAGCGGGTGATTTCCTCAAACCGCATCAGTTGCCCCTGCTGCATGGCGTGAAAGAGCGGGCCGGGCACCATGGCCGCCAGACTCGGACCGTCCTTGAGCAGCGCGGCATAGTTCCAGCTGTAGCGGATATTTTCCTCAAACAGTCCGGCACTGCCCTGAACGGTCAGGGTACTCTGGCCTGAAATCGCGGCGGCAAGCAGCTCTGACAGCAAGGATTTCGCGGTACCCGGTTCGCCGACCAGCATCAGCCCCTGCTGGCTCATTAAAGTCACAATGGCACGTTCGACGACGGCGTCATTGCCGTAAATCTTGCGGCTGATGGTCGTACCCTGAACCGGCTCGTTGTTGCTGCCCAGAATGAAGGTACGGACCATACGCGGGCTGAGCTGCCAGCCTGCCGGTTTCTGGCCCTGATCAGCGTTGCGCAGGGCAGCCAGCTCAGCGGCATACAGGGTTTCTGCAGGGTAACGTTGTGCGTTTTGCATCGTTTTTATCTCGTCGAAAATGGCTTGTGGTGCAGGTGTTGTTCACCAGAGCGCCGTGGTTCACATTCAAACACCGTCAGCAGCTCAGGGCTGACGGTTCGGTTTGGATTACTGGAAAGCGTTTTGAGCTTCCAGCAGCAACTCGCGGGCAATCCGGACCGGCAGATCGTCGACGGCCAGACGCAGGTTGGCGTATGCTTTGTCCTGCAGGTCATCGTAGACGTAACTGCCCCGCGGCAACTGACCGGTACGGTAAAACTCAATGGTTTTGGCGGTGACCCTGGGTTCATCGCTTTCGTAGCCGTCACTGCTGTGCCAGATGTCCTCATCGAAGGTGATTTCAATCCCGACACTGAGGCCGTCCAGCTCTTTGTAGATTTCGTCAAAAGAACCGGCATCCCGTACGGAACCAACCGACCAGCCGTTTTTACGCAGCCGGTTGATCACGGTCGAGGGCGATTTGCGGCCGAAGCCCGGCACTTTGTACTGATTGCTGGTGGCGGGTTCGAGCCGGACAATTTCCCGTGTCAGCTGGCCAAACAGCGGCGTCAGGTTCCAGTCGTCCATATAGCTTTGCCAGGCGGCCAGTTGCGGGTCAGACAGCTCTGTCTGATGGACCAGGCCGATTCTTGCATCGGGCTGAATCGTCACCGGTTCATCTGCCGTATCGACAGGTTCCGGATTCGGCAGGAAAGTGCGGATGAGCTGATCATCATCATAGACGCCCCAGATCAGCTGACCGGCAATCTTGTGCATCACCGGATTGCCCAGAAAGAGTGCGTGCCAGCGCTCAAAGGACCAGGTCCGCCAGGCGACAAAGGCATCTTCCATGCGCTTCACCTGCAGTCCAACCATGTCTTTCAGCAGCTTTTTCAGGGTGTTGAAGTGTTGTTTGGCTTGCACTGCCTGCGCGGCGTCATCGCCCTGTTTCGGCTTCGGCAGGGTTTTGCTGAGTTTGCCGTCTGGTTTGCGGATGACAAATTTCAGATCGTCATTGAGAACCAGCGACAGCGTCTGACCGCAGTAGTCGAGCGGAATGTGGTCGCCGTCGAAACCCAAATCGTCCACCAGCTGATCGCCGAGTTCATCCGGGCTGATCCCGGCCTGTCTGGCACCGATGGTAAAAGCTGCCCGGGCCGCATCTTTCACGCTTTGCTTTTTGCTGTTGCGGCTGATGCGGTCAATGGCCATGAAGGCGACCTTCTGGCCACTGAGTCCCATGCGTTTCATCGCGTACCCGGCCAGCTGGTGTTTCGAACTTCCGGCAAATTTTTCAAGTCGTGTTGCCAGTGCGGTTATCACACTGGCATCACCATGGATGGCCGGAATCGACAGCAGCCATTTGTTTTTGTTCGTGATTTTGTCGACGTAGGCACTGAGGATACTGTGCGCAAATTGTGCCAGCGAATCCGGAGTGAAAGTGCCGGCAATCGCGTTCGCTTCCTGGCTGCTGTGGTCGCCGTCGTGATGCTGATAAATCAGGCACAGTTGCATGGCGGCATCGGCTGACGGCTTACCATCCCTACGTTCCGGCAGCGTCAGCAGGCTGCAATCAACCGGTGATTTTTTCGGTTGGTGATAGTTGTCGGCCAGATAGGCATCCAGATCAAATCCGCCTGCTGCATTGGTGTCCGCAGAATTGGTATAAAGGCTGCAGAGATCAATCTTGCCGTGTTCGATCAAGAGGGCGCGGGAAGCGGCGGTACTGACCTTATCCAGTAACTGACAGGCGGTTGGCGTATTCACGCCAGACGCACAGATGAGTTCAATCGCATGCGCTTCCTGCGGGGCACTGAAGGTCGTCAGGTCTTCGATTATCTGATTCATGACGGCAGCCCGGATCGGATGCGGTAACGCCAGAATGCAGTCCTTCACCGCGGCAATGGCGCCTTTGTGTTTGTCTTTCAGCAGGGAAACCAGCAGCTGCGCTTCTTCAATGGTCGTGATCTGGCCTTTGAAAAACGGCAGCACAATGGCTCTGAACCGGGCGGGCAGGGTTGACAGCTGTTGAACCACAGCCACGCCATGCTGATGCAGATACTGCAGTTCATTGGCAGCAATATGACGCCGGAATCTGACGTTGCGCCATTCATACTCGTCTGAACGGCGATCGTTGATTTCAGCAAATGTTTCGGCAAAGTCGGCGTAAACCGGGAAAGCGATGGCCTGGTATTCAGGTCGCTCCAGCACAATCGCAGAGATCAGCCGATGCGGGGTCGCTGTAAATTTTCGTTCCGCAGCCTTGAAGAAGTCGGCGAAAAGCGGGTCATTTTTTCCGTTCAGTATGACCCGGGTCAGGCGTTGTAACTGCAGATCTTCCAGATAGCAGACTGGCGGGAACTTGCTGTCTTCCGCAAGCTGAAGTGTAAGCGTGCCGATTGCTGCTTCGTGTTTCCCGGTCAGCAGGTATTCAGCGAGCAGCTCGGCATCCTGAGCATTGTCTGTCAGCGCCGGGCTGAACGATTGAATCCACTGCCGATCGCGTTCGGCTTTCTGAGCCGCCAGCTGATCGTCAGCGGCGAGCCGGTTGAGCGTGTAATAACCCCGAAGTGCGACGGTATTATCGCGCGGTTCGAAACTCTCCCAGATGGTTTGGGCGCCGTAGGTTTCAATCAGAGCTTGCAGAATCTGATCGTGCGGGTTGGGTTTTCGGGCATCGGCCGGTATGCGAGAGAAAGAACAGGCATAGTGTTCGATGCTGTATCGGACAATGAATGCAATGAGTGGCGCCTGAATATCCGGATTTGCAGCAACGGCCTGATTGAGTTCTTCAAGAACCTCCCGTTTGCTGGACCAGCGGCAATCGGGGAAGCCATTTAATTTGAGCTGTTTCTTAAACCAGAGCGAAGGTTCCAGCCGAAAGACGAGTTCCTTCAGATGGTTGGCCGCAACAGACTGGTGGACGATGGGATCCTTGCTGTCACTGAGAAAGTGGAATAAATCGGTGAAATCCTCGTCGGCTTCCAGCAGCGTAAATGCGGCCTGCTGATGATAGAAAAGAGGCTTCCGGTGCAGATGCGCCCGGATCAGCGCTGGGGTCTGCTCCCAGTCGCCCTGTCCGCGCAGCAGCTCGGTGAGTCCTGTGATTGCCTCGACCGGCAGTGCAGCCCGGTACTGGCTGATGTCGTTCTTGTCCAGCGCATCGGCATCGGGAAACGAATCACAGTTGGCATAATCACTGGTTAAATCCTGCAGATAAGTGATCAGCGCTTCTTCAAAGTGCGCGGCGTCACGCCGCGCCAGCGCCTGTCTGATTTCAGGGAACAGGACTCCCCGGCAGTACAGGTGGTGGGGGCCGTGATAGTGTCCGTTGGTTTTATGGCGCTCATCGGCGAAGAACTGACGCAGGTCATCTTCTCTGAAGATGGCGCGGAGATGGCTGATCCCGGCATCACTGCCGAAATAGTCGGAGAATATCTCCGCCATGAGCGTAAAATCGGCTTTGATGCAGTCCTGAAAAGTCGGCATGACGGCGCGGAGTTTTTTGATTCTGACACTTTTGAGCCATTGCTGATTTTCGGTCGACAGGATCAAGGCGTGCAGAAATCGGGCAATGTGGTCCGGAGTATCGTCCAGCGTCTCCAGGGTCTGGTTGAGAAAGACTTCTAAATCAATGGGCGATAAGCAGGGCGTGACCTGGAATTGGTTCAAACTGGTATCGCTGTATACAAAATCCCGGATCTGGCTGATGACCTGCCCGGCTTCCGGCTCATCGTACAGCGGATTGTCCCGTAGCTGATCGAGTACCGTGCTGATATTCATTCTTTTGTCCTGAGCGTGAGTAAAACGGAGAAACCAGCCAGCCCGTCAGGTGAGGGCTGGCTGGAAGAGACGCAGTGTTACAGGAAGGCTTTCTTGGCTTCCAGCAGCAGCTCGCGGGCAACCCGTTCCGGCAGGTCGTCAGCTGTCAGGCGAAGATCGGCGTATTCTTCTTCCTGCAAGTCATCGTAGATATAGCTGCCCCGGTGCAGACGACCGGTGCGGTAGAACTCGACGGTTTTCGCGGTGACTGTCGATTCATCACTTTCGTAGCCGTATCCGCCATGCCAGACACTTTCATCAAGGGTGATTTCAATGCCGACGTTGAGCCCGTCCAGCTCTTTGTAGAGTTCGTCGAATGAACCACCGTCGCGCACGGAACCGACCGCCCAGCCGTTTTTACGCAGCCGGTTAATGACGGTGGATGGCGACTTGCGGCTGAAACACGGCACATGGTACTGATTGCCCGTGGCCGGTTGCAGTTCGACGACATCCCGCGACAGCTGGCCGAACAAAGGTTCCAGATTCCAGTCGTCAAAGTAACTCTGCCAGGCTTCCAGTTGTCCGGAAGACAGTTCGGTTGGATGGACCAGCCCGATGTTGCCGTTGGCCGGGAGGTCGACCGGTTCATCTTCCATGTCGACCGGTTCCGGATTCGGCAGGAAGGTACAGACCAGCTGGTTATTTTCGTACACCCCCCAGACCAGCTGGCTGGCAATTTTGTGCATCACCGGATTCCCCAGAAACAGAGCCTGCCAGCGGTCGAGGGACCACATCCGCCACGCCACAAAAGCATCTTCCATGCGTCTGACCTGCAGGCCGACCATGTCTTTCAGCAGCTTTTTCAGCGCGTTGAAATGCTGTTTGGCCTGCTCCGCCTGCTCGGCATCATCGTCTTGCTTGGGTTTCGGCAGGGTTTTGGTGAGTTTGCCGTCTGGTTTGCGGATGACAAATTTCAGTTCCTCATTGAGGATCAGTGACAGCGTCTGACCACTGTATTCGAGTGGAATCTGGTCTCCGTCAAAGCCCAGATCGTCTACCAGCTGATCGCCGAGTTCGTCTTTGGTGATCCCCGCTTGCTTCGCGCCGATGACAAAGGCTTCGTTGGCGGCATCTTTGACACTTTGCTTTTTGGTATTGCGGCAGATGCGGTCGATTTCCATGTAGGCCTGCGTCAGGCCGCTGAGCCCCATTATTTTCATCAGGTGACCGGCCAGCTGGTGCTTGGAACCGTTGGCGAATTTTTCCGTCAGGGCCGCCAGTGCTTTCATCACGCTGGCATCACCGTGAATAGCAGGGATCGTCATCAACCATTTATTCTTGGCGGTGATTTTCGGGCCAAATCCGCTCAGCAGGCTGTGTGCAAACTGCGACAGAGATGCCGGCGTAAAGGCGCCTGCAATCGCGTGGGCTTCCTGACTGACGCTGTAGCCTTCGTGGTTCTGATAGATCAGGCACAGCTGCATGACGGCGTCGTCTGCTGGTTTGCCGTCGGTCCGTTCCGGCAGGGGCAGCAGACTGAGATCGAGCGGCGCTTTTTTCGGTGCGGTATAGCTTTCCGCCAGATAGGCATCCAGATCAAACTGACCCCCAGCACCGGTATATAATTGCGTGAAATCGAGATTGCCTTGTTCAACCAGCAGGGTGCGGGATGCAGTCGACTGAACCCGTTCCAACAGCTGACGGGCCATGTCTGAATCAATGCCTTGGTCACACAGCACTTCAACCGCATGGACTTCCTGCTGCGCATTGAAGGTCGCAAGTTCGGTCAGAATTTTCTCGCGGACGGTCTGGCGGAGTGCCTCCGGCAGGGCGTTCAGACATGCTTTGGTGGCTGTAATGACCCCTTTCTGTTTTTCTTTCAGGAAATCAACCAGCAACAGGGCTTCTTCGGCGACGGAGATCCGCCCTTTCAGCATGGGCAGCAGAATCCCTTTATATTTGGCGGACTGTTTGGAGAGCTGGTGCACGCAGGCCATACCATGCTGCATCAGATATTCCAGTTCTGCTGCGGCAATGTGGTCGGTAAACTCGATCCCCTGCCAGCGATAACTGTCATCCCCCAGCTCATTCCGCTCCGCAAAAGATTCGGCGTACTCGGCGTAGGCTTTGAAAGCGATGTCGTGATAGGCCGGTTTTTCAAGCACCACGTCTGAAATCAGACGTAACGGTGCTGATGTGAAGAGCCGGTGAGCACCCATCAGATAGCGCGGGAAGTGTTTGGTGTTTTTGCCGTTCAGCATTACGCGGGTGAGGCGTTGCAGCAGTGGGTCTTCCAGATAACACACCGTCCCGAAACGACACTCTGGATTGATCGCTAATTTGCTGATCTGGCTTTCGTGTTCTCCGGAGAGAAGATAATCAAACAGTAATTGAGCATCTTTGTCGTTTTGGGTGAACCGGGCACTGAGCCCTTCCAGCCACTGGCGATCATAGGCGTTTTTCAGTTCAGCCAGGCTGCCGTCTTCTGCCAGGGAGGCGAGGGTGTAATACCCCAGCCGCTGCTCAATAATGCTTCTGGGCTCGAACGTCTCCCAGAGGTAGCGGGCACCATACTGCGCAATCAACGTGCGGATCAGCTGATTATGCGGGTTGTTTTCCGGCGTGCCTGCCGGTGTACGTCCGAACGAGCAGTCGTAATGTTCAAAGGTGTAGCGCAGGGTAAAGGCAATGAGCTGATCTTTTTTGTCAGGGGCGGCTTCGATTGCAGCGGTCAGCTCCTCCATCACCTCATCTTCATCAGACCAGCTGCAATAGTGGTAGCAGTCCTGCAGGAAATGCTGCTCAATCCACACGTTCGGGTCCAGCAAAAAGACCAGCTGCTTCAGATTGTTGGCCGCACCGGACTGCAGGATAATTTCGTCTTCACTATTGCAAATCCAGCGGAACAGGGCACAAAAATCCTGATCGGCTTCCAGCAGGGTATAAGCGGTCCGGTCATGTTTATAGATGGGTTCGCGATTCAGGTGGCTGCGGATCAGCTCCGGATCCTGATCCCAGTCTCCCTGTCCCTGCAGAAGCGCGGTCAGTGCCTGAATGGCTTCGGGCGGCAGCGAAGTCCGGTATTGGTTGTTGTCCCCTTTACGTTTTCTTCTGCGTAAGTTGGGAATGTAGCTGGCATTGGCATAATCGTGTGCCAGCGCCTGCAGGTAAGTGAGCAGCAGTGCTTCGAAACGGGCCGGATCTTTTTCTGCCACCGCCTGTTCGAGCTCAGGAAACCACACATAGCGGCAGTACAGATGATGTTCATCGTTGTAATGCCCGTCTGTTTTGAGGTGGTCACTTTGAAGAAATTCGCGGACTTCGGTTTCTGAGAATTCCTTCCTGAGTCGTTCGATCCCATCTTCTGCATCATACTCATCGGCGAAAAGGCGCTGCATCAGTTGAGACGGAGACATGATGTAGTCATGGAAGGTCGGCATCCACTGTCTTAGTTTCCGGATGTTGACGCTGGTGACCCATGACTTGTCTTCCATCGACAGGGCCAGCGCGTGTAAATACCGGGCGATCTGTTCCGGGGTATCTTCCAGGTCTTTCAGATTTTCCTTGAAGAACTTGGACATGAAAAATCCGGGCAGGGTCGGATTCGGTTGAAAATCGGTGTAGTCCATGTCGCCGTAGACAAAGTTGCGAATGTTGATCGCACTTTGCTCGGGAACTAAGCGCTGGTAGTAGCCGCTCTCTCGCAGTGCGTCAATCACCTGACTGATATTCATTGTTTGTCCCTTAGAATGCTTCATTTGCCGTGTTTTTCAGGCAAACGGGTGGGTTCTGCTGTATTGGATACAGCTATTCATCATTGTCTTCTGTATTAGTAAAACGTCAGAATCTATAAAACCTTGTGCACGGTGCCGTGATGAAGTGCCTTTTTTTGAATAGAGCTCGCAAAAAACTCAGATAACCGATTGTCTTTATTTATCTTTTCAATATTGGTTGCCGCTCGTAACTGTTTTCATTTATTCCGATTCCGAAGGACGTCGGGATCTCAGAGGATGGTTTACGATGCGGCAGGCCGGCATACATCACATCGAGTCGAATTCGCAACACGCACAAACGCAGGGGCCCCAACGCGCACAGCCACGAGGCAATAAGGTGAGTCTGTCCCGGCTGTTTCAGCTGATCATCGGCGGTGGCCTGCTGGTGATGGGCGCTTATGTTCTGATGCTGCTGGCGCTGAACCTGAACGACTATATTCAGGAGTTTCCGGGCAGCCCGGTGCATCAGTACCTGATTGATACGCAGGAACAGGGGTTCTTTCTGGCTTTTGGCAGCCATGAAATCAAAGTCTCGCAGTCGTTTATGAATATCATCGCTTTGTTCTTCGGTTTTTATATTCTGAAAATCTGGATCAGTGTCGGAAAGATCCTGGTGCAGTCCGGGAAATTCCTGCTGGAAGAGAAAAAGGATCAGGCTTGATCTGATGAGATCGGGTGAGTGAAGAAAGGATCGAGGTATGAACAGACTGCGGCAATATCGACGGGTGATTTACATTCAGGTCGCTCGGGATCAGGTGACGGTCACGGATGCCAGAACCGGAAAAAGTGCCACGGAAATTTCGCAGGCCCCTTTTTCCAGCCGGCGTTTGGCTGTCGGTCACTTTTACCTGGCGGCTGATACGCTGAAGCGTGCTTACCGGCAGGTGTACCCGCGCTCTTTCTCTTTTCTGGAACCTATCATTGTGCTGCATCAGCAGTATTTATGTGAAGACGGCTTATCCTTGGTGGAAGAACGGATTCTGCTTGAACTCTCGGGTTTGATCAAAAGCCGTCACCGTTATGTCTGGCAGGGAGACCCATTGTCTCCAGCGCAGTTACTGGCAGGGGAATATCAATCATGATGCAACAGCGCTTTACTGACAGGCACCGCAGGTTCGCGGTGGTTGAACCGCTGAAGTTTTGCACTGCGAGTTGATGAATATGAAATGGTCTGCGTCGTATTGCCTGAATGCCATGGTCCCTGTTTTCCTGATAAGTCTGCTCATCCCTTTCGATGATCTTGTGATGTTACTGGACCCGCAGGCGCTTTGTTATGTCGTTGCTGTTTCTGTTGCCGGTTATGCGGCTTCACAGGGGAAATCATTTCAGGAAAAACTGGCCTGTGCGGAGAAAATGGCCTGGGTCAGTGGCTTTTTTGCGGCTCTGATTGGGCTGGTCCGGACCTTCACGTCCTATGATATTGTGACAGGCGCGATGACTGATGCGTCGGCAATTCTGGTGGGGATAGCGGTATCTGTGCTGCCTCTGATTTATGCAGCCGGGATTGCCATGTGCCTGACACCACTGAAACATACCGCTCAATCTGAATTCGGGAGACACCGATGATTGCACCCACGACCATGACATTTTTCGCCCGTTTTGAAGCCGATATTCTGTCGGGCCGGAAAACCATCACCATCCGGGATGTTTCTGAAAGCCATTATGTGCCTGGAAGTGTTGTGCAGGTCTCAACGCTGGAAGAGGGCCGGGACTTTTGTCGGCTTGAGATTCTTTCCGTCGAACCCATTTTATTTCAGGACTTGTCTGAATTTCATGCCCGGCAGGAAAATATGACGCTGGCTGAGCTGAAAACCGTGATTCGGGAGATTTATCCGGATGATGATCAGCTGTATGTCATTACTTACCGGCTGGTGCCGTGATTCTTTCCTGAGTAGGCAGGTGGGGCAGGATATCAGAAGCCGTGCTTCAGAAAAGCCCGTCTGACAGACGGGCAATTCCGAGGGGGTTATTCCAGCGGCAGACCTTTCACTGGCAGGCCTTTCACTGAACTGACGGCCGCATCGGATTCCGTCAGAGCGACATGGACTTTCTGACCTGTGTTGGCGGCTAGGTAAGGTGCCGATGCAGCCACCAAAACCGGGAATACCCGACGGAGATCGTCACTGGCATCTGAACTGGTCGCTGTGGTTTTCCACAACGGAACCGGTGTTTCTGAGCGGCTGTTTTTGTCGAAAGCAACGCCTTCGATCTGGACATATTTCAGGAAAGTGGTTTCGGAAGCTGTGTAAGTCTGATATCCCGTGATTCCGTAGGACGGGGTGTTCATTGTCGTCCCGGTCTGCGATGTCATACTGCCGAATGTGCTGGTGGTCTTGTAGCTGTTAGCAAAGGCGACGCCGGTTTGTCCCCATGTCGGCAGCTGATACGAATAGTGCTGGGTTTGGGGTTCACCAATGCCGTAAGACAAAAAGATCGCCTGTTCCGCGGATTCAGGGGTGGTTGCGGCAACATAGCCTTTGGCTTGCAGCACCCGCACCAGATAAGTCGAGTATTCTCTGAACTGAAGGTCATTCACCGAAACACCCGCATTTCCGGGCAGCAGTACATAGGTTTTTTGATGCTGCGCTGTACCGGATGTCAAAGAATCAACCACTACGTTGAATGTCGGCTGTCCAAGGGTCGAGCACCCTGAAAGTCCCAGAAACAGGACCAAAATCAGTAAATGTCGCATGTTTTTCTTAGGTTTCTACACGTCATTAAAATTTGAGGAAAGCATATTAATCAAAAGCATGGGCTGAAAACACGAAGAATACAGGGAACAAAAGTGCTTGATTTGAGGGATGTGATTCAAGAAGGATAACACTCGACAACTGGTACCCGGAACGGAAACGGTATTCGCTAACCCGGTTGCTCCAAAGCAGAGAAATGTGGCGGAGGGAGCAGGATTTGAACCTACGGAGCGCATGGTAACACTCAATATCCTGTTGAAGAAGATACTCCCTTTAGACCACTCAGGCACCCCTCCGCGATGGGTGTATTTATATCAATTCAATTTCATACCATCCAGCGGAAATATCCTGAATAAACTCACTGGTCACAAATATTACTGATTGAATGATGAAAGGTGAAATTACCTATCATAATCGGTTGTAATTGCTTATTTGACTTAATATTGATCAATTAGTGGGTTTTATTGCTATTTATTTTTCTTGGATGGATGCGGCGGAAGCCATCGGTTGCATTTCACCGATCTCTTGGTCGGGCAGAAAGCTTTTTGCAAGAGTTTTTCAGCTTTCAGGATCGATCGAGACACTGGCGGGAAAAAGGTATCTGAGTGGAAGTTGCCGGGAGAGAAAAATAAGAAAAGGCCACTGTTGTGACCTTTATGCTCGTGACATTACTTTATTATGCAGATGCTTTTGTCTTCGTTAAGCGCATGAGCCTCCAAAGAACACGAAATACCCAGGCATATCAAAGTGATCATACGTTTTGCAGGCAACCCGGTATCCGTTCAGTACGTTGTTCATGGAGCAGCGTGGATAGATTCCGATCCGGGACGTGTAGTGATCGAACTGTTTGTTTGGCGTGATGTGATAGCGGGTGGCTCGTTCCGTGGCTGCGTTGCCTGCAACGCAGTTGGGTTTGTTATTTTCAATGACAGGAATGAACTGATCTTCAATTCTCATGTACCAGTTCGCCCCGGAATCCGAACTAACGAAAAGCTCAGAGTCTTTCTTTTTATTTTTGATGTGCCGGTTAAACCGGTCAGCCATACCTTTTTCACTGCAATAAAACGGTTGAATGCTCCGGCCACTCTGACGTGCGTGGGCTTTGAACATTTCCTCAGCTTGTGTCGGCAGAATATATTCGGACACGGCATCCTGACGATATCTATTATCCGCCTGATCTGAGGTCGTTGACGGGTCATGTTCCATGAAAAAATCGTTCAGCGGGATCATGAAATCGGCCTCAATACCGATCTGCTGGTTGATTTTATCGATGGCCTTCAGGCTGAAATCAAGCGAGACGATGGGCTCTTTTCCGATCTCAAGCCGGTCTTTCAGGTTAACCACAGTGTGCGCTCCGGCAACCAGCAGTTTATCCGTAATGACAGACTCATTGGCAATGAGCTGAACAAAGGCATCGACGCAAGTGTCGTCGAAAGACGCCTCGTGGAAGATTTTGTCGACCTGGCCGTTCAGGGTCCGATACACAAGAAAGGGATTCACGCCATCATTGATGCCTTTCAGGCAAGAGAACTGGTACCCGGGGTGTATCTCCCGCTTGATGTCAGGAAACTCATCCCGGAAATGACATGCTTTGAACTGGCTGGATACTTTAGACATAAGACCTCACATCAATGTTGCGACACAGACTGGTGAGGGTCGAAGTGGCGGAGGGAGCAGGATTTGAACCTACGGAGCGCGAGAATGCACTCAATACTCCCTGAAAGAAGATATTCCCTTTAGACCACTCAGGCACCCCTCCGCAATGGAGGGATTTATATCAATCTAGATGTATATATTCCACACTCTTTATGTGGAATATATGTAGTTGTCACAAATATTAAACTCAATCATTCATTTGGTTGAATTGACTGATATTGTCGTCTAATTTAATGCTTTTTGTTTCATATTGGTTATTGAGTGAAATGTTTGTCTTCCATGATTGATGGCGGTTTGATGTTTTTTTTGTATCAAACACTAGGGCATCGGTTGAATGAGAAGACGATTCAGGAGGCATGAAACGTGAGTTTGTCTGCAGTGAGTCACCCCGCCACCCGCAATAGGGTCAATTCCCGTTGGGTCGCAACACATTTCGCAACTGCAATGGGTATTGGGGTGCTGTTTGTGCCGCAAGCGCTGGGACCAGGTACCATCGGTATTTCAGCCTTTTTGGTCATGGTTGTTTTATGCATTCCGCTGTCTTATCTGAATCATAAAACACTTTCCGGATTAATTATTTCCGGCGGAACTGGCGGGGGCTCCGTGGCGACCATTAAATCCATGGCCGGGCAAAAGGCCTCGCTTCTTTACGCCGCTTTGTTGTTTATTTCCAGTTTTTCTATCTGCATGATTAACTTCATCGCACTGGTGGCTGCCATCTCCCAGAGTGTACCGCCGGAATACACCGACATTGCACGCATTGCTGCTGCGATTGGCATCGGTCTTGTTATTTATCTGTTTTCGGCGCAAGGACACGGGCGGATCGTGTCGCTGACGAAATACATTGCTGTGCCTTTATCTCTGGTACTTCTGTTTCTGTCCTGCTTGTTAATTCCCAAATGGGACTGGCAGCTTGTGTCTGCTCCTTCCGAACTTCATCTGAAAGAGATCATCACGTTAATTCCGATCATCATCTTTGCCATGAATTTCTCTCCTTGCGTCTCCGGGTACATCGAATCCAGTATGCGAGACAGCAATAACAATAAAACTGTGTGTGAGCAATCTGCGTCCCGGACTCTGCTTGCCAGTTGTTCCGCAATTGCAGTGACGGTGATGTTCTTTTCGTTCTCTGTTTCGATGTCTCTGAACAGTGCATTGCTCGACAGCGCGGATAAAAATGCCAACTCAATTTCACTGGTCGCACAGCTGATGGGAGGCGGCTGGTTCAACGTTGTTGGTTTCTTTATCGTGGCTGCCGCGTCTTTTGGTGCGCTCATGGGCACGGTCATTGGTGTTAAGGACGGATTAAAGGATTCCCCTCTTAGCAAAAAAGTCGACGAAAAAGGCCTGATGGTTCTGGTGACGGTTGCGCTCGTCGGCATCGGGATCCTGAATCCGAATATCATTGACCTGATTAAAATGATCAGCGGTCCGGCAGTCATCGCCGTGGGGATGCTGTTCCCGGCGATTGTCATGATTAAAAACCGGCACTATCAGCTGATTTACTTTGTGGCTATCGGGATCAGCCTGCTCACACTTGCCGTCGGCTTGTTGATGTAAGCGGAGAAAGGAGGCGTACATGATCATTCATGTCCTGGCTGATAATCAAAAGATTGCCAACAGAACAGATTTGAAGGCGGAGAAAGGTCTGTCTTATCACGTCAGCACCGGGGCGTGTGCCATCCTTTTTGATGTCGGCGGCGGACAGACTTTCTTGCAGAATGCCCGGCAGCTGGATTTAGATATTGCACGTGTCGATGTCGCTGTTCTGTCTCACCGGCACCATGATCATGGCAACGGCTTACCTGTTTTTCTGCGCGAGAATCAGCACGCCAGGGTTTGCTTACGTGCGTGTCCGACCGAGTCTTACTTTTTTAAATACCCGATATTCAAATACACTGCACTTCAGTTTGAGGTCGGCCTGGATGTCACGCCGCTGGAAGATTTTAAAGACAGGCTCTGGCTGATTCGTCAGACCACGGAGATCTGTCCCAATGTGTTCTGTGTCGTGAACATCAGTGAAAAGTATCCGCGGCCTGCCGGCAACCGGTACTTGTTCGCAGGGGAAAAACATAGTCTGAGGCCCGATCCTTTTGAGCATGAACTCTTTATGATCATACAGGAGCCGGACGGGCTAGTGATTTTCACCGGCTGTGCTCATTCCGGCGTGTTAAATATGATTGAGACGGCGGTGGAGATGTTTCCGGGTGTCCGGATCAAAGCCGTTGTCGGCGGGTTTCATCTGATGGGATTGCCGCTTTTCAATACTTTGGGTGGCAGTGAGGCCGATATCCGGAAAATCGGGGAGCAACTCAGCGCTTACCCCATTGATCGCCTCTACACCGGCCATTGCACCGGCATGAAAGCATTTCGGATCATGAAACAGGTGCTCGGCGATCGCATCGAGCATATCCCGACCGGCAGTTGTCTCCGCATTTGAGTCCGTCTGTCTGAATGGATCAGCCGACGATCAGCTACCAATCAGCTTCCAATCCGCTACCAATTAGCCACCAATCAGCACGGTCGGCATCCCCATCACGATGGCCCCGCCGTGTGAGGTCTGGTCGCCCATCCGGGCGGCCGGCTTATTGTTGATCAGCACGGTGGCACTGCCTTTGATCACACTGTCCGGCGGGCCGACACAAACGCACATTTGCCCCAGAGTGGCGGCGGGCAGGTTGCCAATCAGGACCGTAGTCGGCAACGGCAGCAGCGGACCGCCGACGTGCGGAATAGGGACCGGCGCCGGGGTTTGCATGGGACACATGTGCATATCGGTAGCACGGGCTGCAGGTAACATCGGAACTCCTAATTCTCGCCGTTGCCGCCAGCGGCAATATTCAGACCCATGTCGATAAAATCACGGTATCGTTGTTTGGCATCTTCACCATCCGGCAGGACGGCGCTTAAGTTGATGCAGCCTGCCACGGCCTGTGCGTACAGGTAGGGTGGCGGCGGTACGACCGGATCTTTGGGGCTGGTCATGCTGCCACCGCTCCAGAAAGCCGACTGAGCCGCCCATCCGGCGCCTGATTCGAGTCCGGCCAGTTCGGCCATCTGTTCCGCGTAACGACGGCTGGTTTCGTCCGGGGTATGAACCCAGGCTTTTGCGGCGCGCACTGCATTGGCTTCGTGTTCATTCCAGTCACTGCGCGTCGCGGCGCAGCAGGCGGCCCACCAGATGCACTCGCGCACAGGCAGGGCGTGAGCGAGAAATGTGACAGCATCAGCAAACATTTCCTGCGTCATGGCCGCTTCAATCAGGTCCCCGGGAGCATGGCCTTCTGCCGCCAGTTGGCTGAACGGATCACTGGGTGAGTACAACCCGATGATGTCGCTGGCATTTTGGTATGGAATTTTGCGTAAAGTCATTAGTTTACCTTGGCTATCGCGCCCTGAATCTGCACCATGGCGCCGGCTTTCACCTGGGTCATGGCGCTGCCGTTTACGGTCACAATTGCGGCTTTGACATCGGCTTTTCCCTGTCCTTCGACCGTGACCATGGCCGCTTTCATTTCGGCTTTTGCTTTGCCGGTGATCGCGACCTGCGGCGCATCGATCTTGATGCCGCTGGCGCTGATTTCAATTTTGCTGGCGCCGACTTTCAGTTCAATCTTGCTTTTTCCGCTGAGCGAGATGGTGCTGCCGTCAATGGTGACTGATGATTTGGCGGACAGGTCCATACTGGCGCCCGCCTTCAGGTTGAGATCTTTTCCGCTGTCGCCCGTCCAGTCTTCCTTGCTTTTGGTGGTGATGGTTTTGTCGCCTTCAACCAGAATCGCATCTTTGGCACTCAGCGTAACCGTCTTCTCAACCTGTGTGTTTTTCGTGCCTTTGATGGTCGTCAGATGATCGTTGTTGGCCTCAACCTGCAGGTCTTTTTCCGCATGCAGGAAGATGTGCTCTTTGTCTTTCTGATCGTCAAAGCGCAGTTCATTGCCCTGTTTACTGTTCCCTTTGGGGGTCGAGCGGGTTTTCATGCCACTTTGGGTGGCTGCGCTGTACGGCGCGGCGTTTTTCGTGTTGTAGAGAGAGCCGGTGACGACCGGACGGTCCGGATCGCCGTCAATGTACTGCACCAGGACTTCATCTCCGACGCGGGGTGTAAACTGGGCGCCAAAGCCTTTGCTGGCCAGACCTTGCGACACCGGCAACCAGCATGAACTGTTCTCATCACTTTTCCCGTTTCTGTCCCAGTGGAACTGGACTTTGATGCGTCCGGCTTTGTCGCGGTAAATTTCCTCGCCGCTGGGCCCGGTCACCGACGCCGTGTGCACGCTGTGGACTTTCGGTTTTTCCTGAACCAGCGGGCGGTACACCGAAGACGCCGGAATACAGCTGAACTGATTGCGATAGACCGGCACAGACCCCGATTCTTCCGTTGAGATATGATGGGTGAGGCGCGTGACGATGTATTCCTGATTCATCGCACTGAGCGGGTGTTTATTCAGGCGGAACTTATATCCGCAGGCGACGGCCGCAATACTGGAACTGGCTTTGGAGACTGACTTTGCTGCGTCCAGAGCCTCCATCTGGCGTTTGGCCGCATCGCGGGCTTCGTTCTTATTGTCCTGACCCAAACCGAACCAGGCTTGCTCAAGACCAGCCGGTGCGCTGTCAAACGCACTTTTCCGTTCCCCGCTTTCAAAGACCTCGGCCAGTGCCTGGGTGTGATCAGCCAGAGAAACTTTGGTGCTGCCCATGTGTGTGGCGTGGCTCCAGTGACTGAGTGCGCGGTGCGATGCCTGACTGCCGTCCTGATAATACAGCGTCGGTTCTGGCATGGACTCAAAACGCTGGTTCGAATCTGCAATCACGACGGAAGGTTTGCCGGACTCATGACGGATATGAAAATGCCACCCTTCGCTGGCGAGCAGGCGGCGGATAAATTGCTGATCGGTTTCGTCTAGCTGGACGCAGTATTCATGCTGTTTTCCGCTGCCTGAGACGGCATAGGAAAAATAGTTTTTAAAGTCAGCGTCGCCGAGCAGGGTATCCAGAATTTGCCGGGTGGTCATGTTCTGAAAAATCTGACGGTTCCGGCGGTAAGCCAGCAAGGACATCGGATCAGCCGCTTCGATCTGATAGAAGTAAAGCTGTTTTTCCTGACTGAACCCGGTGAATTCGACCGAAGTGCACAGCCCGGAGAAGCAGCGGGTTTCTAAAGACTGCTCCAGAGAGACGGAGACGTTTTTACCGAGGTTACTCTCTTTGATCTCTGCGCTTGAAGCAATAGACAAGGAAAATCGGCAACCTTCAGAAATTGCTTCTTCACCCGTGAAATGGGTGACAACATAATTTTTATTGTCCGCGAG
This sequence comes from Photobacterium sp. CCB-ST2H9, assembly GCF_023151555.2. Classification (NCBI taxonomy): domain Bacteria; kingdom Pseudomonadati; phylum Pseudomonadota; class Gammaproteobacteria; order Vibrionales; family Vibrionaceae; genus Photobacterium; species Photobacterium sp. CCB-ST2H9. The sequence continues at coordinate 3,238,375 of NZ_CP100425.1, read as the reverse complement.
TTTTACGGTCAGCGGACGACTTTTTGAGAGCAATTCACTGCTGGTCATATTTCCTCATTTCCTGTAAGCGAAAAGTGGTTTTTTGCTTAAATAAAAATCGAATCAACATCAAATAAAGTGCGTTGATAAACACCTGGGTGAATAAGTGCTGGAAGAGAGTGAAGGTAAAATAGTAAAGAACAATAGGGATTTAATTTATTGTTTGTGTCTTTGGAATTCAAGTCATAAAGCGTCTTTTGTTTTTTACCTGTTGCTATTTTATGGGGTGAGGTTCAAATGTAATCGATTTATGAACAAATCGAGTAAATGCACTAAATTAACTTCATTAACAATAAATACGCTATATGGATTACCTTTAAACAATCTTTATATGAAATTTCATCCATTAGATATTCGTTCCTTCGCTTATGCTGCGGGAAGGATGTATAAAATGGACATGAGTGATTGTGTGTTTTTTGTATTTTAAATCAGTTGTTTGTGTGTTTATTTCTCATGTTTTCTGTCCGTTTTAATTGTTTTGTATGGCCTAAATGCCACCTAAATGTGGCGTGAATGTGTCTTTTTAATGTGCCATCTCTGGATATAATTGACTTTAAATGGCGAACCAAAATTTACCTGAATTAAAAAATTAAAAACTGATGAAATAAAAAAATGATTTGTCTGGTCTGATTTGTTTTGACCGAAAAGTATGATTTCGAGCTTGATTAATATATCCATCACCGGCGGACGAAAATCTCGATAAATTAGAATTTGCTTATATTGATTTTAGTATTGGCTTGTCCTGATTGATGACGAGATATGGGGTGTTGCGGGAGTGATATCGATTCGTCTTTCGATGTGCTGATTTTTATATTATTTGTATATTCATTTATTCGATAAACCAAAAGTACGGCGCGTGCCGATCGGCAAGCTGTGATTTCAGTCATCACTGCTTGAGGGGTCCTTTTGCTCAAATGCTGACTGGGACTTGTCTTGCAATTTCACAACGCCAATTTACAACAAGAGTACGCAGGTAAAGCATGCCGTTTTCAAAACAACAGATTGAACAGCTTTCGGCCCCGATCTCATCAGAATCCATTTGCGGAAGCTACCTGAAGCTGGATAAAAGCGCTTTTCGTCCGCTGAGAAATGAATTCAATGTGGCACAGACTGCATTGCGTCAGCTGAGCCAGAATCCAAGCGAAGATGAAGTGGAAGCGCTGCAAAAGGCGTGTCTGGCCAGCTGGGAGACCCTGTCTGCGAGCCTGCTGAATCAATTTCAGACCACGACTCGTGATATTGAGCTGATCGCCTGGTTCATTGCTGCTCAGGTATTGCTGGATGCTTCGCTGGACAGTGCGGCGAACGCGCTGGCATGGCTGGCGGATCTGGCTGAGCAGCACTGGGATCACCTGAACCCCGTCCTGCCTCAGGAAAAACTGAAATCCCAAGCGGCGGACCAACAGCAGCGTGAGCAGGCTGAAGCCAAAGTGAAAGCCTTTTTTCAGCTGATTGGCGACAGTGAAGAAAGCTCGATTCTGTATGCGCCACTGTTGCAACTGACGCTGGCCGGCAGCATTTCGTTTTACGATTACCAGAGTGCGGAACGCAAAGGCGAACTGAGCCAGCTCAAAGCACAGGTTGCCGGTGTGGTGGCGCAGCAACGGGCGGACATTCAGCAACGCATGGAGAACACCGTTCGTTGTTGTGAGCAGGTAGAGCGCTTAAGCGCTGCCGTACAAAAGCACACGCAAAGCGCCGGTGTAGCCGCGGCCAATTTTGGCTTCGTCAAAGCCCTGTTTACCCGGTTCGAGCAGGCCCTGCATCAGCTGACCGGGATGAAACCGTTCCATAAAGCCGAGCCGGTTGCGGCGTTGACTGCAGCGTCAAGCGCGGTAACAACTTCCCAGGCGGAAAACATGGCCGTGACAAACGCTGTGCATGATTCCACGCCATCTCAGGCCGCACAGTCTTCTGCCGTGTCTGGCGCGCCGCTGAATCTGAGTGCCGGTAATCTTGCGCAGGTCGCATCGGCAAACAATATGAACCGCGATTTGGCGTTTCACCAGCTGCGTGAAATTTCAGACTATTTCCGCCAGAGCGAGCCGCACAGCCCGGTGTCATTTTTGCTGGAAAAAGCCATCCGCTGGGGCTATCTGCCGTTGCCGGAATTGCTGCAGGAAATGATGGCCGAGCAGAGCGGAGACACCTTAAGCAAAATTTTTCATGCCGCCGGACTGAATCATCTTGATCAGGTACGGCTGCCCGATGTTGAACTGCCGAAGGCAGGCATTGAAAACATTTCGGTACCCGAAAAGACTCCTCCCGTGACTGAGTCAATGAGTATTGAAAAGCATGTATCACAGACTTCCGCTGCTGATACCCAACCTCAACAAAAAAGTGAAAGTCACGAACAACCGGGCTCAACTGCCCTGCGTTGGTAAGTGCATATCCTGAAAAGAAGGAAGAACGAATATGGCAAGTATTTACATGCGTATTGATGGCGTTGATGTCAAAGGCGGCGCAACGGTTGAAGGTCTGGAAGGTAACGGCTGGTTCGCTATCTCTTCCTATTCCTGGGGCGGCGTTCGTAACGTCGCGATGGACATCGGCAACGGTAACAACGCGGACTCAGGCATGGTGGCCATGAGCGAAGTGAACCTGTCCAAACAGGTTGACGGTGCTTCAGAAGACCTGCTGTCTTTCCTGTTTAACCCGGGTAAAGAAGGGAAAACCGTTGAGATCGCATTCACCAAGCCAGAATCAGACGGCTCAGGTGCAAAACTGTACTTCCAGGTGAAACTGACGAATGCACGTCTGGTGTCTTACAACGTCAGCGGCAGCGATGGTTCTCAGCCATACGAGAGCATTTCTCTGTCTTACGTTGAGATTTCTCAGAAGCACAACTACGAGCTGGAAGGCGGTGAAGTCAAAGATGGCGGCATCGTGACTTACAACCTGCCACAGGGCAAGTTGCTGTCAGGCTCTAAATAATATTCGCCGGAAGCTCCATCTGAGATGGAGCTTCTTCTCTCGATGCAAATTCTGAACTAGGGACACCGTTATGGCATTGAACTCACAACATAAACGCGTCAGCAAAAACCGCGTCAGCATTACCTATGATGTTGAAACGAATGGCTCTGTTGAGACCAAAGAGCTGCCGTTCGTGGTCGGCGTGATCGGTGACTTCTCCGGCCACAAACCAGAATCTGAAAAAGTGGATCTTGAAGAGCGTGAGTTTACCGGTATCGATAAAGATAACTTCGATACGGTGATGGGCACCATCCATCCGCGTCTTTCGTACAAAGTCGACAATAAACTGGCCAACGATGACAGCCAGTTTGAAGTGAATTTGAGCTTCCGCTCGATGAAAGATTTCCACCCGGAGAATCTGGTTGAACAGATTGATCCGCTGAAACAACTGGTTGAAACCCGAAATCAACTGAAAGTACTGCTGAGCAAAGCGGATCGCTCGCGCGATCTGGAGCGTTTGCTGAAGGAAGTGCTGCAAAGTGCGGATGCCATTCAAGGGCTTGCGCAGGAACTGGGTCTGGATAAAGAGGGAGCGGAATAATGTCTGTCGAACAACAAACCGCAACGCAGGGCGCTGCTGAAGCTGAAGCGTCGCTGAGTTTTCTTGATCGTGCCATCACCGCGACCGCACAAACACCGGTGGATACCACCAAAGAATTGCTGAGCATTCTGACGTCGCAGGCACTGGAAGGCACGGTCACCTGGGACAAAAACCTGACGCTGACGATTGAGAAAGCCATCAGCGCACTGGATGCGAAAATTTCTGAGCAGCTGTCTTCGGTCATGAAGAACAATGACTTCCAGAAACTGGAAGGCACCTGGCTGGGCTTGCAAAAGCTGGTTAAAAACAGCGAACTGGGTCCGGACCTGAAAATCAAGCTGGCCGACTACACCAAAGATGAGCTGCTTGAGCAGTTTGAAGACGCGCCGGCGATCGATCGCAGCCGCTTCTTCACCATGGTTTATCAGGAAGAGTTCGGCACCGCGGGCGGTCAGCCTTACGGCGTCCTGCTGGGTGATTACGAATTCGGTTACGGCGACGAAGACGTCGCATTGCTGCGTTATATGGGCGAAGTGGCTTCCGCATCTCATGCACCCTTCATCGCCGCCGCCAACGCCAGCATGTTTGATTTCAACTCGTTTGCCACGTTTGCAGACGGGAAACCGGTCGCCGCTGGGTTTGACTCACCGGCTTACGCCAGCTGGAACGCATTCCGCGCCAGCGATGACTCTCGCTATGTTGCGCTGACGCTGCCGAAAACTATGGCGCGCCTGCCGTATGGCTCCGCGACCATCCCGGTGAAATCATTCGATTTTGAAGAGCTGAAGACCCGCGACAACGGCCAGCAAATCGTTTCTTCAGACAAAGATTTCGTCTGGAGTAACGCGGCATACGAATTTGGTCTGCTGCTGACGCAGGCATACACCCAGTACGGCTGGTGTACGGCCATTCGCGGAACGGAAAATGGCGGTAAAGTCGAAAACCTGCCGAACTTCACTTACCACTCGGATGCCGGAGATCTGCTCCAGCAGTGTCCGACGCAGGTGAACCTGACCGACGAGCGTGAAAAAGAGCTCAGCGATCTGGGCTTCCTGCCGCTGGTTCACTACAAAAACACCAACTACGCGGTGTTTATGGGTGCACAGACCACGCACAAGCCGAAAACCTATACCGACGCGGATGCGACTGCCAACGCCGCGATTTCGGCACGTCTGCCGTACACCATGGCCAGCAGCCGTATCGCTCAGTACCTGAAGGTGATGGGTCGTGACCGGATTGGTTCGAACCTGGATCCGAATGATGTTGAGAAAGATCTCAACACCTGGATTCACCAGTACGTGAACCCGAACGCTATCGGCAACGAAGCCAAAGCGCGTCACCCGCTGGTGGAAGCGAAAGTCACCGTTGAAGAGCAGGCCGGTCGTCCGGGTGCCTATTCTGCGGTTGCCTATCTTCGCCCGTGGTTACAGATGGAAGAACTGACGACTTCGCTTCGTATGGTCGCCAATATTCCGGGTTAATCCGATTCGGAGGCAGACCGCCTCCGAATGTTTTGAATTGAGTAGTCGATGAAAACACACCCTCAGCACACAGCGATGCCCCCGATGCTTGCGAACCTGGCCTGGCAGGAGCTGTTGGTATGCGCCAGGAACCAGTCGACGGCTCAATTCAAAGCACAACTGATCCGGCTGATTGCCGAGCTGGATCAAGCCGTGAGTGAACAGCTGTCGGCCGTCATTCAGCATGAACATTTTAAGCAGCTGGAAGCGTCCTGGCTCGGATTGGCTTCACTGACGGCGCTGCCGGTCTCTCAGCGTCGGGTCAAAATCAAACTGCTCGATCTGAGCTGGCACATGGTTTCGAGCGACCTCAATTACTCGTTCGATCTCAAACAGAGTGCGCTGTACAAAAAACTCTATGCCAAAGAGTTTGATACCGCAGGCGGGACGCCGTTTGGCATGGTGATGGTGGATCACAAAGTCACTTCCGATTACGGGGACGAGCTGGGTTACGACGATCTCTATACCCTGCAGTTGCTCTCCGAACTCGGCGAGCTGGCATTGTGTCCTGTGGTGATGGGCGTGGATGAACACTTTTTTGGTGATGATCAGAGCCGTCAGCTGCATGACAGCGCGAGAGCGGAGCGGATCGTCAACAGCCGTGATTTTGCCTCCTGGCAACTGCTGCGTGACAAACCATCTGCGCGCTTTCTGCATCTGGTGATGCCGGAATACCTGCAGCGTCCGCCTTATCAACAGTACCCCGCGGGCTTTCTGTTCAGTGAAATGCAGGGCCGCGATCAGGCGCTGTGGGGCAACAGTGCCTATCTGCTGACCAGCAATGTCATCCGGGAATTTGACCGCATCAGCTGGTTTGGTTTCTTGCGTTCATACGATGAGTTCGCCTCATTCGGCGCGATTGTGGCGTCGTCGGAGTCGGTTCAGGCCAAAGTCGATCTGTACAGCGAAGATGACGGCTTCTGGGCGCAACAGGGATTTATCCCGCTGACCAGTTTATACCTGAGCGGACACAAAGGCTTTTTCAGTAATCAGTCGGTCTGGCGTGCGCCGAATGAAGCGACGCGTCAGCTGGGCATGCTGCAGACGAATTTGATGGCGTGCCGGTTCGGTCACTACATCAAAGCGCAGATCCGGGATCAGATCGGCCGTTATGACAGCGCGGAAGACTGTAAGCGCAGCCTGGAGCGCTGGCTGCAGAATTACATCAGTGAAGTGGATTACGGCGAAGACTCGATCATGGCGCGTTATCCGCTCAAGTCCTGTCAGGTCCGAATAGAGGAATCGCCTCAGGACCGGACCCGTTATCTGTGTGAAATCATGCTCCAGCCGCAGTATCAGTACGAAATGATGGATGCCCAGGTGGTGCTGACCACCTCAGTCTCTGGCCAGGATATCGGAGCGCGCCCATGAGCCTGATTGCCAAGCTGACGCAGCGCTGGAACGACGACATCGACAGTGTACGTGATGCCATTGTCGACAACGTCTGCACGCTCATCTCCAGCCGCGCCCCTATCTGGCCGGCCGCTTACAGCAGCGGGGAGGGCACCATCACCAATCTGGGGATGCGTAATCTGGCCCGCTCGCAGAGTAAGTCGAACAGTGATGTGATCGCGGCAGAGATTGCCAGTCTGATCCGCCTGTATGAACCCCGTCTGAGTCAGGTTGAAATTGAGGTTCAGGAGAATAAATCGGCCCAGAACCAGCTGTGTTTTCGTCTCTCTGCGGTGGTGCATTCTGAGCTGGGTGAAGAAGCGATTGTGCTGGACTCCTTTTTGGATCTCAGCAGCAACAAACTAGATGTAAGGAAATCGAATCTTGTCTGATTCTCTGCTCTCGTATTTTGAACAGGAACTGCGTTTCATCCGGGATGAAGCCACTGAGTTTTCGGCGCGTCATCCGGGCGCGGCGCGTGCGCTCGGCATTCGCAAAGACAGCATCGATGATCCGCAAATCGCCCGTTTGGTGGAGAGCGTCGCGCTGCTGAACGGTCGTCTTCAGCAGCGTCTGGATGATTCCTTTCCGGAGCTGACGGAAAGTCTGGTTCGTTTGTTGTTTCCCCATTATCTGCGCCCGGTGCCGTCCTACACCGTGCTGGATTTCGAGATTTCACCGGAAGCCAATGCTGTGCACCGGATTCCGGCAGGCACCGAGTTTGAGCTGGCGGATGAACAGGGCGAAAGTGCCATCTTTCGTTCCACCCAAACCGTCGCGCTGTTGCCGGTCACCATCCGCAATGCAGAGGTGACCTTTGCGCCGTTTGAAATGGCTAAACCGGCAGGGGCAGAGCATGCCAAAGCGATGATTGAGCTGACCATCGCTGCGACGGATGAGGGCTGTGATCTGTCGGCGCTGGACATTGATGAATTGAGGTTGCACCTCAAAGGGGACAGCCATTTCACCCTGCGTCTGTATGACCTGCTGTCTCAGGGCACGTCGCAAGTGCGGATCTGCAGTGCGGTGACCCGAACGGACACCCGGGTTGATCTGGGGCCGACGGCATTGCGTCCGGTGGGTTTTGATGCCGAAGATACCGTTCTGCCGTATCAGGCTGCCAGCTTTGGCGGCTTTAAGCTCCTGACCGAATTTTTTATGTTTCCCGAGCGTTTTCACGGGTTCAGCATTGATGTGCGGGACGCATTGCAGCAGATCACGGGCAGTGAGTTCCGGGTGCAGATTTTTGTCGAAGAGCTGAGTGTCGAGCTGGCCCGGACCTTGAATGCCCAGCATTTTTCTCTGTTCTCGACGCCGCTGGTTAACCTGCACCAGCAAGCGTCGGAACCCTTGCAGATCGATTTTTTCCATAAACAGTACCCTGTCCATCTGGATGCCAGTCAGGGCAAAGTCCTGGAAGTGTTTTCCGTGGACGAAGTGCTCGATGTCACCGCGGGTGATCCGGTCAGTGTGCCGCAGATTTACAGCGAAAAATTTGACCGTGCGGAAACGGGGCTGCGCTGGCAGCTGGTGCAGAACTTTCATGAACGGGGCGTGCTCGACAGCAGCCTGAAAGTGGCAGATCCGGAACACTATCATGCGACGGGATCGCCACGCGTGTGGCAGGTCAGTGCCACGGCAACCGACGGCGTCCGGGCCGGTTCGCTGCCGGTCAACAGCCGCGTCACCTGCCGTGAGTCGCTGACGATTCCGGCGCGCATGCAGTTGCTGCGTCGTCCTGCACTGCCGGTCAGAAGCCGGGATGCGAATCAGAATGTGTGGGCGCTGCTGTGCCACCTGCATTTTAACTACCACGCCATTCTGGGGACGGAGAATCCGGCTGCGACGCTGAAAAACGTGTTCGATCTCTATAACCACAATCAGAGTGCACAAAATTATCTGTACATCGAGTCGGTGCAGAAAATAGAGCAGGAACAGGTTGTGGCCCCGATCCGGGTTTCAGGGAAAACCTGTTTTGCGTACGGCACCAAGATTACCGTGACCCTGGCACCGGGCAATGTGAACGGTGGGTTCGCCTTGTTCAGCCGTCTGCTGGACCACTTTTTTGCTTACTTTGCCGGGTTCAACAGCTTCACGCAGGTCGATATTTGTCTGGAAGGCCAGGACGGGGTGTTTATGGCGTTTCCGAGGAGAACCGGATGCAAGAGTCTGCTGTAAACCGCCTGCTGAGCGGTCAGTTCAGCGTTGCACTGGAGAAGGCCTGGCAGGTGTTCAAGCATCAGGCGGCGCTGTCCGGCCGTCGTCCGGAGGTCCGTTTCAGTGCGGAACTGTTACCAGCTTACTACCCCAGTGAAGTGACCGGGGTGGCCGTGAATGCGGTCTCGGATTACACCCTGAAGGCGTCACTGCCGGCCTTGTCCGGCAGCCAGAGCACCATGCCCCGCACCATGTTTAAAGAGGCGCTCAGCGCGAATTTTGATCTGGGGGAGCAGGCACCGCTCGATTTTTTCGACGCCTTCAACAACCGCTATTTTCGCCTCTACTGCCAGGTCCAGCACAAGCATGATCTGACGGCCCAGATTGAAGAAGCGTCGTTCAGCTGGAACCGTCATCGGCTGTCGGTGACCGGGATGCTGGCGAATCTGGCCGGACAAAGCGGCCATGAAAGTCCGATCCCGGCCAGCCATCTGATTCAGTATACCGGGCTGCTGGGGATGAAGCTGACCTGCCCGCTGGCACTGAAAGCCATGCTGGAAGATTACTTCTCGGCGGAATTTGCGATTGAGCGCAGCGCGCTGGAATACCTGCCGCTGACCCCCTGTTCCCTGACGCAGATCGGGCGGACCGGACAGAACCGGCAACTGGGCATGGGTGCGCTGGTCGGGAAAACCACGCCGATGGCCGGACAGAAACTGAAGATTAAAATCTGCCCGAGAGATTATGACCACTATCTGGCGATTCGCCATGACAAAGCCATGATCCGTGCGCTGGACCATCTGGTGCGCAGTTACATGGGGGTCAATACCAAGTACGCCCTGTATATGAAAGTGAACAGCGAGTATCTGCCGCGCGTGAGACTGTCCGGGCGCAGTGACAGCGCATTACGTATCGGCCAGTCGGCCTGGATGAATCATCAGACGGAGCACCGGCAGTTTGTCGAGATGCCACTGACGTTAAGTTAGGAAAACCTATGATCAATATCGAATTACAGAGTCTGGTCAAAAGGCTGACCCCGTTGCTGAAAAACGCGCTTGAAGCGGCAGCAGGCGAGTGCGTCAGTCGCGGCCATTTTTCCATCGAGCCACAACACTGGTTTTTGCATTTGCTGCAACAGTCCAAAGGCTGGGAAACCGCATTGAATCAGGCCTCGGTGGCCAAAGAAGCGTTGCTGGAAGGTCTGAACACCTATCTGTCCGGTCTGACGCGGGGCAATGATGCGTCACCGTCCCTGTCGCCTGAGCTGGTGGAGCTGCTGAAAGATGCCTGGATGATTGCCTCACTCAATCAACAGCAACTGAGTGTCAATGAATTTCATTTGCTGATGGTGCTCAAGCAGCGCCGTGAGCAAGGCGCTTACAACGGCCTGCTCAGTCAGTGGGTCACCGTGCTGTCTTCGGAATGGCTGCGCAGCCAGTCGCTGGCGGTGAGCGCGCCCAGTGAGATGAACACCGGTGCGGTTTCCCAGACGGCCGCTGAGCATGGGGACACCGCGACACCGGCACTCGACAAATACTCACAAAACCTGACCGAAGCGGCGCGAAGTGGCCGTCTGGATCCGATCTCGGGTCGGGGTGATGAGATCCGCAAAGCGATCGATATCTTGTGCCGCCGCCGTCAGAACAGTCCGATTCTGGTCGGCGATCCGGGCGTGGGCAAAACGGCGATTGTTGAAGGTCTGGCACAGCAAATCGTTGACGGCAACGTGCCGCCGGCGCTGGCGAATGTGGAACTGCGCAGTCTGGATCTGTCGCTGCTGCAGGCCGGTGCCAGCATCAAAGGTGAGTTCGAAAACCGCCTGAAAGATGTCATCAATGAGATCAAACAATCCAGCACCCCGATCATCATGTTCATTGATGAAGCGCACACTCTGATTGGTGCCGGTGGGACTGCAGGCCAGAACGATGCGGCTAATATTCTCAAGCCTGCGCTGGCGCGCGGAGAGTTCCGTTCGCTCGCGGCGACCACCTGGGCTGAGTACAAACAGTATTTTGAATCCGATGCGGCACTGACCCGCCGTTTTCAGGTGGTGGCAGTCGGCGAGCCCAGCGAAGCCGATGCCGTGCACATGCTGCGCGGAGTGAAAAAGAGCTTGGAGCAGCACCATAACGTCAAGGTGATGCAGGAAGCGAACGATGCGGCGGTGTCCCTGTCGGTACGTTATCTGCCGGAGCGCAAACTGCCGGACAAAGCCATCAGCCTGCTCGACACCGCGTGCTCGCGGATTGGCCTGAGCCAGAGCGCGACGCCGCGTCAGATGGAATCCATTACGGAGCAGATTCGCTATGCGGATAACGAAATTGAAACCCTGACCCATGAAGCGGCGCTGTGGTCGCTGGAGGATCCGCGTCTGCAGGAAGCGAAGCTGCGCCGTGAAACGCTGGCTGAGCAGCACGATGAGATTGCCCGCCGCTGGGCGCAGGAATCTCAGCTGGTGGAAGAAATTCTCGCGCTTCAGTCCGCTCTGGATACGCAGTTCCTGGCTGGCGAAGACCTGGAAGCCGGTAGTGAGCGGGCGCAACTGGCCGAAAAAATGGCGCAGCTGCATGCCATTCAGGGCGAGCAGCCCCTGGTGCTGCCGCAGGTCACGCAGCAGACCATCGCGGAAGTGGTGGCGCTGTGGACTGGGATTCCGGTCGGCAACATGCTGAGCGCGGAAGTTGAGCGCCTGATGCATCTCGAATCTCAGATTGGTCAGCGGGTGATTGGTCAGGTGACGCCGATTGCGGAAATTGCTCAGGCGATTCGCATGGCCCGGGCCGGGCTGACTGATCCGCGTAAACCGGTCGGCGTCTTTCTGATGTGCGGCCCGAGCGGGGTGGGTAAAACCGAAACCGCGCTGGCGCTGACGGATCTGTTGTACGGCGGTGAGCGCAACATCACCACCATCAATATGACCGAGTTCAAAGAGGAACATAAAGTGTCGATGCTGCTGGGTTCACCGGCCGGTTATGTCGGATACGGCAAAGGCGGTGTGCTCACAGAAGCGGTGCGTAAAAATCCGTACTCCGTACTGCTGCTGGATGAGATGGAAAAAGCGCACCCTGGGGTGCACGACATCTTTTATCAGATCTTCGATAAAGGGACGATCTCCGACAGTGAAGGCCGCGAAATCGATTTTCGTAACACCATCATCATCATGACGTCGAATGCTGCCGATGGTGCAGTCGTCCATGCATGCCAGGATGGCCGTCCATCGGTCCCGGAACTGACGCAGACGATTTTCCCGGAGCTGCAGAAGTTCTTCAAACCGGCGTTTCTGGGCCGGGCGACCATCGTGCCTTATTTCCCGCTCAATGATGAGGAAATGGCGCAGATTTCAACTCTGTCCCTGAACCGCATCCGCAAACGCGTCGCGGCACATTACGGTGCCAGCTTTGAATATCATCCGGACGTGGTGCAGCTGCTGGTCGCGCTGAATCAGTCTCCGGAAACCGGTGCCCGTGCGGTTGAGCAACTGATCAACCGGCAACTGATGCCGGAACTGGCGAATCAGTGCATCGTGCGCATGAGCGAAAGCAAGCCGGTCAAAGCGGTGCGGGTCGATGTCGAAGACGGCTGGTTCCGGATTCAGATTGACTGATCACCAGCGGGTTACCCGGGTAACCCGCGCTCAGCTGCAATCACCAGATAACAATCACCAGAAAGCAAGCACCAGATAACAAGAACCAAAACACCAATTGTTGCCGCACCAGATGCCAGACGTCTGATTAATTGAGCAACGGATACGACGAGTAGATGACATGACACATTCAGTTTTTTCGCAGACACAACTGGCGTGGATACGCCGGCATCTGAAAGTGGCCGTGATTCATGGGGGCGACAAAACGCAAACCGGTAGTTTTATTTTTGAAAACCTGAGCCCGCGTTCAACCAAAACCTATGCACCGGTCGCCCATGATATTGCTCAGGCGCTATCGGAATCCGGCTTTTGTCATGTTGAAGTGCTAGCGGAAGACATTCATCTGGCTCAGCAATTGCGTGAAAAAAGCATTGATCTGGTGATCACCAACAGTGGCGGCCTGCAAGGGTTTGACTCGATGTGTCATCTGCCTTCCATGCTGGAGATGCTGGGCGTGCCGTACGTCGGGCATTCCCCGATGACCGCCGGGATTCTCGATAACAAACATCTGTTCAAGCATGAGATCAAAGCGGCCGGGCTACCGACGGCGCCGTTTGTCACTGTCGGCATTGATGAAAGCTTCGATGACCCGGGCAAGCAGTCCGCCATTGATGAGATTGCGGCGGGTTTTCACGAGGGATTTATCGTCAAGCCGGTCTCGGGGCGCGCTTCGGTTCATGTCTACCCGGTGTTTGACCGTCGTGAGCTGGCTTCGGTGGTGGAAAAAGTCCGTCTGGCAACCAACAACACGGTGATGATTGAACCGTTTCTCGGCGGACGCGAGTTTGTGGTCGCGGTCGCCGGAGAGTTCGTCTTTAAAGACGGCAGGCTGATGCAGTCGACGACGCCGCTGGCGTTTTCGATTACCGAGCGTTTGCTCGACGCGGACGAGCCGATTTTCACGTCGATGGACGTCAAACCGATCACGCAGGACCGTCTGGTGGCGGTCGACGAAGAGCCGCTGCGCGGTCAGTTGGCGGCAATTGGTCAGAAGATTTACCGCCAGCTTGGCTTGCAGACGCTGGTCCGGGTGGATTTGCGCATGGACAAGCAGGGCAATCTGTATGTGCTGGAAACCAATCCGAAACCTGATCTGAAGCGCCCGGCAGGGAATCAGGTCAGTCTGGTCTGCCATGATCTGGCGCGTGAGGGGATGAGCTATACGGATCTGGTTCAGTCGCTGGTGTTCAACCGCCTGTCTTTCCTGAAAGCCAGACGTCCGCTGGCGCTGGCCCATTGTCTGACGGCGCAGTTTGATGCGCTGGCCGATGTTCAGGAGTGATGATTGAACACGATGAAGCAATACAGCCGACTGCTGCTCGGTGCACTGCTGGTGGTTTTGTCTCTGTCACTGATTTGGGTGGTTGGTTACGCACAGGCGCAGAAAAGTTATCAGCAGCAAAGCCGCGATGCGATTCTGGCCCAGACGGAAGCGGCAAGAATCGGTATCGAGCAAATCCTGAGCTCGGGCGTGCCGCTGCACGAGATTGCCGGGCTGGAAAAAGTGCTGGCACCGATTGCGCAGTCGGATGCCTCGGTCGTGGATTTACGGGTCGTTTCGGGTCAGCAGGCGTTGTATCGCTACACCACCGAGCAGATGGAAGGCAGTCTGGTGAGCATTCCGCTCAACAATAAATTTGCGCAGGCGGGCGTGCTGGAAATTCTGCTCAGCAATGACGAGACCGAAAAAGTCATCGATGCACACTTTCAGCCCATGTTGCTGCTGGTGGCATTGCTGGCCGGGCTGTTTGTCTGGCGGGTGCTGCGCAGCACCCGTCCGAACCGCTATCTGACGGCCTTTGGTCTGGTGTTTGCGGTGATGTCGCTCAGTGTGATTCTTATGGTGGGCGTGCTCTATCAGTCGGGGCTGCAGCATAAAGCAGACTCGATGGCCAACATCGTGACGCAGCGACTGGCGCCTGTCCTCCGGCTGGGGATCAGCCCGCATCAGGTCAGCGGGATGGATACCATGCTGGACAGCTTTCGTCAGTCCAATCCGGAAGTCTCCCGCATCACGGTCACGCACAATGAGGCCATGATTGCCCGCAGCCAGAGCCCGTCAGACATGCTGTCGGCGGAGGGGATGGCGCAGTTTTCGGTGGCAGATCACCGGGGTAATCTGGTGACCATTGCATTTTACCCGAAGGCAATACTGGCTCAACTGGCGCACATCCTGAAAAATTTCGCCATCCTGTTCGCCGGGTGTGCCCTGATTTGTTTTGCGTTTGTCCGGTTGCTCAGTCATGCCGGAACACAGTCGCGCAGCGAGCAGGTGCTGGCAAAAATTAAACCCTTGCTGCTGGTGACGGTGCTGATGGAAGCGCTGATGGCGCCGGTATTACCGCAGTACCTGTCTGAGATTGCAGTGCAGAACGGCGGCACAGCGAGCTGGTCGTCGTATTTCTTCACGCTGTATTTTGTCGGATTTGCAGCCATGTTATTGCCGGCAGCACGTATGGTGGACCTGTTTGATATCCGCCGCGTGCTTAACGCAGGGATTGCCTGTTCCGCTGTCGGCTGTCTGATGCTGGCCTTTGACGCGCAGCTGTGGTCTGTGCTTGCTGCCCGGCTGATTTCCGGCATGGGCCAGGCGATGATTTTTATTGCCGCGCAGGGGTATCTGCTGCGGTTCAGTGATCAATCCAACAAAACCCGGGCCGCCGGCATCATCGTTTTTTGTTTTAACGCCGGCTTTATTTCCGGAGCGGCAATCGGGGCCCTGCTGGCAGAATCACTGGGTGTTCAGGGGATCTTTATGCTCTCAGCGGCGGTCGGGGTGTTGATGTTCCTGTTCGCCCTGAGCCTGCCGTCTATTTCTCACAAGACAGGTTCTCAGAAGACAGGGTCTCAGAATACAGGGCGCCAGTATCCAGGGCACAGCGCCACGCCGTCTCACGGCTCACTGGCCGAGAACCTGCGGGTCATGGTGCAGGACTCGGTGGCGCTGATCCGCGTGCCGTCTTTTGTCCGGACCATGCTGCTGGTCGGGATTCCGACCAAGATGATGCTGACCGGCGTGGTGTCGTTTGCGGTGCCGATTCTGCTTTCAAAGCAGGGCGTGGCGAAAGAGAGTATCGGCCAGGTGCTGATGGCTTACGCCTTTGCTGTTTTGTTTGTCAGCGGGAAAGTTTCCCCGCTGATTGACCGGATGGGTTCGGCGAAATGGGCCTTGTGTCTGGGCAATGGCGTTGCTGCCGTGTCTTTGGTGGTGCTGGCGTCAGCATTCTCGCTTGAAAATACCACCGCGCTGGTGGCAACCGCCACGGCTGCAATGCTGATCATGGGCGTCTCGCATGGCCTGATCAACGCACCGGTGGTCACGCATGTGGTGTCGGTGGCCGGAGAAAACAACGCCAACGCCGTGGCATCGACCTACCGCTTTCTCGAGCGGATCGGGCATGTGGCGGGGGCCGTTGTTGTCGGTGCGCTGCTGGCGCAGTTCGGCCAACTGGCAGCCTTCTGGAGTCTGGCGGCATTCTTTGCGCTGGCCGGGTTACTGATGTGGGGTGCTGACCGCACACCGACGCAGGAGGCGACCGCATGATCAGACCGCTGATTTTGATCGCCGGGATGTTGTTTTCCGCGTTGGGGTGGGCCCAGTGGCCGCAGTGGCTGGGTGAGCAGCTGAGTGAGCAACATCAGCAGCGCTGGGAGATTGAAGCCGGAGCCGATTCGGTCACGTTCACACCGCGCGGTGCGCATCCGCAGGTATGGGTGCTGATGTCGCGCAAGGCCAGCGCTTATGACACCGCACTGTCTTCCTTACTGACGACGTTTCGCCGTGACCTGCCCAGCGCCTCGTTCCGGGTGTTTGTGTTGCCGCAGGAGCCATCAGAACTGGAACACTGGACGAAGCGCGCGGAGCAGGAAGCCAGCCTGATTTACAGTGTTGGCTCCCAGGCCACTGCGTCCCTGTACCGAGTCTATGCCGGAGGCAAATTGCCGGTGGTTTCGGTGAACGCGAAAGATCCGGTATTGCTCGGTCTGTCCGACGGGTATGCCAGCAGCGGGAACAACTTTGCGTTTACGTCGCTCAATTTGCCCGCGGATATCACGTTCAGCTTTTTGCGCCGTTTTCGTCCTCAGCTGACCCAGATTGGCGTGCTGTACGCCAGCGCGAACACCAGCGCCTATCTGACTCAGTATCTGCCGCTGAAAACGGAAGCCGAACGCCGGGGCGTCCGGGTGTTCCCGATTGAGGTGGATGAAAGTCACCCTGAACAGGGGCTGGAAAAAGTCCTGAAAAAACAGGTAGCCGACATGAGAAAACAGGACGAACACCTGGCGCAATCGCTGCTGTGGCTGACCGGCAGTTCGAGCCTGCTGGAGCGGATCGGTGAGATCAACGCTCATTCCGGGGGCTTACCCCTGCTGACGGCGGTGCCGGATGCGGTGAACGGTTCGGCGCAGAGCGCCCTGATGTCCGTGGGCGTCGGGTTTGAAAACAATGCGCATCAGGCCGCGCTGTACGGGATCCGCATTCTTCGGGATCACACACAGCCTGCTGCGTTGCCGGTCGGTGTTCTGTCACCGCCGGACATTTCGATCAGTTTCAGACAGGCGGAACGGGTCCAGACACCGGTGCCCTTTGTCCTGATTGAAATGGCGAGTGATATCTACGCCCGCGACGGCAGCAGCGTGCGGGCAGCTGGCATGAGTATGGAGAATCCGCAGCCATGAATGACCGATTTTGGAGCACCCTGATGGGGCTGTGTGTGTTCAACCTGTTAGTGATCAGTCTGTGTGTATTCAGTCCCGGCTCGCTGGCATACAACCGCCCGGAGCGGCTGTTGCTGGCGACGCAGTCGTGGTTCCCTTACCAGTATCAGGAAAACGGCGTGATGAAAGGGCCAGGGATCGAGAAAGTGAAGTGTGTGATGCGTGTGATGGCGCAGCCCTATCAACTGACGATGACTTCCTGGGACCGGGCACAGCTGCAAACGGAAGTCGGCTCTCAGCACGGATTTTTCCTGGCGTCCCATAACAGCAAGCGCGATGAGTACGCGGTGTCTTCTGAACCGCTGGCTGAGCAGAAGTGGAGCTGGTTTTCTTTGTCTGATTCCGTCGAATTCAACAGTTCGATGTTTAAGTCGCAGGTGGAAGTGGCGGCGTTGTTCGGTTCCAACAAATGGTACTGGCTGCAGAAGAATGGCTATCAGGTCACTAAAAAGCCGCGCACACCGGAAGCCCTGCTGGCACTGATGCTCAACGGCGATGTTGGCGCCATCCTCGGCAACGATGCCGTGATTGAACAGACCATTCAGAAAATGGGCATCAGTTACCGGGCAATCACCCGGACCCGGGTGAAGTCGCAGCCGCTGGGCGTCTACTTCTCCAAAGCATTTATTCAACAGTATCCCCGTTTTCTGACGGAGTTTAACCTCGCTGCCAGCCAGTGTCGTTAAGCGGCGTCGCGGAATTAAAGCAAAGGTAAATCATATGCCGCTATCAATCAGAATTATCAGTTCTCCGGACGGCGAAAGTATTGCGCAGTGGAATCAGGCTTTTCCTGAGGAAGGGGGTGATATCGGCCGTTCATTCGGCGCGACGATGCAGCTCAGCGATGCCACCCGGGAAGTGTCGGGGACGCACGCGATCATCCGCAAGACGTCGCGTGGTTATCAGATTGCCGACAACAGCACGAACGGGGTGTTTATCAATGGTTCAGACGAGCCGCTGGGGAAAGGCAATCAGTCCACCCTCAGTGATGGTGATGTGCTGGACATCGGCCGCTATCGCCTGCTGGTGTCGTGTTTTATTCCGGAAAAAGCCAAAGCACAGCCGTTACAGGAGGCCGCAGCCCAGTCTCCTTTTGGGGATGATCCGTTCCGGACAGAGCCGGTTGCCGCTGCGCCGGTTCAGGCGGTTGAGCCGGAAGCGCCTGAACTGACCCGCTCGGATTTTGACGTCGTCGATGACGATCCGTTCCTGAGCGAGGATGTCACCCGGGAACGTCAGCGGCTCAGTCTCGATCTGGAATTTCAGACCGAAGAAGACGACTCGCTGGCCGAGGATATTTATCAGACGGCATGGCCTCAGACTGCATTGCAGGCTTCTCCGTTTGCTCCGCAGCCGGTTCAGTATGCGCTGACGGAATACCGGCAGCATGAGCAACGCTTGCAGCAACAGACCGATAAGGCGCTGGAAATGGCGCTGACCCGTTTGCTGGCGGATATCTCGCCGCAGGCAATGGAGTCGATGTTCGACGATCTCTCCGGTTCCGGCTTCTGGCCGCGCAAACCCAAGTACTGGGAGATGTACAAGCGTTATTTTTCGCGTCAGGTCGAGAACCGGGACTGGCAGGTGAAGTTCCACGCCTATTTTCAGGACGCACTGCGTCTGCAACGCAACCTGGAAGGAGAGAAATCATGATGCGCAAGCTGAGCCTGCGGATGCTGCCCCTGATGTTGCTGTCCCTGATGGTGTCGGGATGCAGCCTCTGGAGTGAGGACCTGACGGCGCCGCAGCTGGTGGTGAATATCCGGGCGGCGTCAAACATTAACCCGAATGTGGAAGGCAAGCCGTCACCGGTCGAGTTGCGCCTGTATCAGCTGACCGACAGCCAGGCCTTCAATCAGGCGGATTTCCTTCAGATTTACAACGATGAACAGGGCGTCCTGAAAGCGGAGCTGTTGCTGACGCGTCAGCTGTCCAGCGTCTTGCAGGGTGAAAGTCGTCAGGAAGTGCTGCCGCTGGCCGCAGAAACCAAATACATCGGCGTGATTGCCGGATTTGCGGATTACCGTGAAGCGAAAAACAAGGTGATTTACAAGCCGCTGGTGGTCAGCTCGGCGGCCATCAACATCGACATTGACGGCATCAACCTGTCTGTATCGGGTGAAGAGGAAGACTAATGGATAACAATAAAGTCGTCTGGAGTGAGGGGATGTTCCTTTCTCCGCAACATTTTCAGCAGCAAGAGCGCTATATCGAGCATTTTGCCCGTGAGTTTGCCGGGCAGATCAGCCCGCAGTCTTTTGGTCTGACACAACTGGCGCTGGACCGGTCGCTGCTGAGCATCGGGAAGGTTTCGGTGCGCCGTGCGCGCGGCATTTTCCCGGACGGGACTCCGTTTGATATTCAGCAGTCGCTGGTCCTCGATGTCGCCAAAAATACCAGCCACAAAAAAGTTTATCTGGCCCTGCCGGTGACGCGTCCCGGTGCGGTCGATGTCGGTGAGGACCGCCGCCTGCGCCACAGTGCCAGCGAACATCCGGTGTTTGATACCAGCCGTGAGCACAGCGATCCGGTGCCGCTTGAACTGGCGACCCTGAATATCGAACTCAAGCTGGAAGGCGATGAGCTGCAGGATTACACCCTGATTGCGGTCGCGGAAATCAGTGAACACAAATCGGAAGGGGCCGTGGTGCTGAATCAGGCCTTCATTCCGCAGAGTCTGCACTTTGGGGTGTCCAGCTATCTGAAAGACTGCGTCGCCGACGTGTTTGCACAGGTGCAGTACCGGGCGCGGGCGATTTCGGCCCGCTTGCAGGCAGAAACCAGCAGTAAGAGTTATCAGGCGCTGATGCGTGATTACCTGTGGCTGCAGGTGCTGGGCACCTGGATGCCGAAGCTGGAGCAGTGGAACAGCGACGGCACGCTGCTGACCCGTCATCTGTATCTGGAATGCGCGTCGATGGCCGGGCAGATGCAGGGGCTGGAAGGCAAGATGCCGAAGTCGTTTCCGCTCTGGAATCAGCATGATCTCTACGGGATTTTCTCTGCGGTTTTTTCGGAATTACTGGTGCTGCTGCGCGAAGTACAGATTGATAACGTGACCACGCTGAAGTGGGATCGTCAGCTGTTCGTAACCCGACGTCTGCTGCGAACCCTGGTTCAGGACCGCAGTCTGTACCATCAGGGACGCTTTATTCTGGTGGCGACGTCGTCGATCGGTGCCGCGCGGCTGGGCGAAGAGTTTCCCCGAGCCACCAAACTGGCCGGAAACAGTGACATTGCCGGTCTGGTGCGTAACGCCTTATCCGGGGTGGCACTGCGTCATTTGCCGTACGCGCCGTCTGAGCTGAAGTCCCGTCATGATGCGGCTTATTTTGAAGTCGATACCAAGTCGGAACTGTGGCAGTCGCTGGTCAAAAAAGATGAAGCGATTGCGCTCCATATCGACGAGCGCATTGAAGACATCCACGTTGAATTTCATGTGATCAGGTAGGTCGTTGTGGCAGGACTTTTTAACGAAGAACCCACGGTTCAGATCCGCCGCGTCGCGGACAATCCGGCACGAACGCAGCGCGTGGCCAAAACCAGTCAGGCAGACATCTCTGGCACGGAACGTCTGATTGAAAGCTTTGCGGTGTACGGCAGCCCGTTACTCAATGCTGCGACGGAGCTGCTGGGAATTCTGGTGACGGTACCGCGTCAGGGTTCGCCGCGCGATATCGACCGGTTCCGTCAGAAACTGCTGGATGCCATTGCGCTGTTCCGTCAGCGCGGGCTGTATCTGGAATATCACCCGAGCATCATTGATAAAAGCTGCTTTGTGCTCTGCGCCGCCTTTGATGAGGCCATTCTCTACACCTCGTGGGGAGAGCGGGCACGCTGGGAGAATCATTCGCTGCTCAGCAAAGTGTTTTCCCAGCGCAATGGCGGGGAAGCCTTTTTCGCGCTGCTGGAAAAAGCCAGTCAGCAACCGGGCAAACTGGTTGATTTTATCGAGTTGCAGTACGTGTTGCTGATGCTCGGTTTCAAAGGCCGTTACCGTCATGATGACGAAAGTCCGCTGCACGAAATCAAATCTGACGTGTATGCCCTGATCCGTCATTACCGCAGTGAAAGTGCGCTGCCGGTGCCCCGGACGCCGGAGCTGCTCGAAGGCAAACAGCCATGGCGCATGCTGAGCATGGGGAAAACCCTGGGACTGGCGACGCTGATTGCTGCGGCGGGCTATGGTGCGTCCGAATACTGGTACTACAACCGCAGCCAGCCAATTCTGGAGCAGTTCAGCACCATTGATATGTCCGGCGTGAATCTCAAGCGGTCGGAACAGGAACTGGTTTATCTCAGTACGGATGAAGACATTGGCCGTGCCCCGCCGGATCTGACGGCCAGTGCCGCCAAACCGGAGAAAGAGACGGCCCAGCAGTGGGAAATTGTGCTGGCGGTGTTTTCCCGTGCGGATGATGCGGTGCGTCTTGCATCCGAGCTGAAACAGGGCGGATACGATTCGTTTACCCGCGAAACATCTCACGGCATCGAGCTGTTCATTCGCGCCGGCGACAATCTGGCGGCGATCCGTAAGCTGAAGAATGAGCTCAATGTTCGCCTGGATCTCAACGCGACGATAAGAAGAGCGCAGAAATAAGATGATCAAGAAAATACTCGCATTGATACTGGCTGTCGTGATGGTTGCCGTGTGCACTGCGCTCTGGCTGTGGCTGCCGGAGACGGCACCGCAGTGGCTGAAGTGGGTCGCCCTGGCGGTGACCTTCCTGGGGATCGGGCTGGTGAGCTTCTGGTGGTGGAAACAGGCCCGCAATGTACCGCAGGATCAGGCGCTGCACGACCAGCAGGTGCTGCTGAAACAGGACACCAGCGTGATCCAGCAACTCTTCAGCCTGGCGACGAAGAAAATTCGCGGCCACGGCCGGAATAAGCTGGAAAGTGTGTACAGCCTGCCGTGGTATCTGTTGCTGGGCGGTGAGAAAGACGCCAAAAGCGCCATGCTGCTGCAAAACGGTTTTGAGCCGGTGACGGAGCGTCATCTGGAAGACAGCGATACCGAGCAGTATCTGCGGTTCTGGAGTAACGACCATGCGGTGGTGATCGAAGCCGGTCACCGCATTTTCGACAGCGAAGGGGTTGATGAAGCTTTGTGGCAGGTGCTGGCTCAGCAATTGCTGAAGTACCGGCCCCGTCAGGGACTGAACGGGATCGTAACCGTGATTGGCTGCGACCGTCTGCTTAAAGGGGACCGCAAAGCCCGTCAGAAGCTGGCCAGTATTTATCAGGAAGCGGCGCTGTCGATGGGCGGCGCGCTCAACATTCATTTGCCGGTCTACAGTGTCTTTTCCAAAGCGGACGCGATTGCCGACTTTATCGAATTCTTCGAAGGATTTTCCGGCTGTGATGTTGAGAACCCGTTTGGCGTGACATTCGCCTGCGATGCCGATCGTCGTTACAACAAGCATGATTTTGAACTGCAAGGCAAAGCGCTGCTGAAAACGCTGGCGGAACAGCAGTTTGAACTGCTGCGGAATATCAGCAGCGAGAAGTCCGGTTCCGTGATTGCGCTGCCTTATCAGCTGCGGATTTTCTTTGAGCGGGTCAATGAACTGCTGACCGACATCGGCCGTGAGAACCGGGTGCGTGAAGCGGTCTGGATTCGCGGTGCTTACCTGCTTTCATCCGGACAGAAAGGGTCGGAACACGACCTGCTGACTCAGGTAGTGGCCGAACGTGCCGAGTTCAACTCGCAGAGCACCCGGGAGCAGCTGCCGGGCCGTCGCAGTTTCTTTACCTCGCGCCTGTTCCGGAATGTGATTTTGCCGGAGAGAACTATTACCGGGGTGAATGAATGGCGTCATACCGGTTATCTGGCGTTCCGTTCACTGGCCGTTGTGGCTGTCGTCGGCGTGTTGTCTGCGGCGAGTCTGGTCCTGAAAGACAACTGGAATCAGGATGAGCGGTGGCGCGCCGACGCGATGACTCAGCTGCGTTTATACGGCAGTGACCTGCAGCGTCTGGAAAAGAACTACGCCATGGCGGATATGATCGCTGTGCTGAATGAACTGCGGACGGTGGCCGTAGAAGGCATCCAGCCGAAAGCCTGGTATCAGCGGGTCAGTATCAAACAGGGCGATACTGCGGCCCGTATTTACCGGACCTATCAGGAGCAGCTGAACCTGATCCTGCTGCCGAAGCTGGAAGAGCTGATCAGCAGCGAGCTGTATGTCTACGTCAACCTCGGCAACCCGAGCAAAATTTTTGAGATCCTGCGTTACTACCAGATGCTGTTTGACCGTCAGCAGCTCGATATTGAGGGCATGCAGACCTATCTGCTGGATAACCTGAAAGATCAGGGCAATGTGTCTTCAGACGATATCAATACGCTGTCTCTGCTGATTGAAGATCTGTTCAACAGTGATTACGACCAGCGTCTGGCACCGAACGATGAGCTGATTGCCGTCGCGACCAATAATCTGGAAGGGCTGTCGCCTGAGCGCCTGATCTATGCCCGGATTAAAAGCCTGCCGGAATACCGTGCTCAGGTGGATATCCGCCGCCAGCTGGGAGAGAAATTCGACAGCATGTTCGCTTTCTCTGACGGTTTTCACGGTTATCTGATCCCGGAAATCTTTACCAAACAGGGATACAGCCAGATCGATCTGAGCGCCAAGTCTGAGCTGCTGCGTCGGCAACTGAGCGAGTTCAAAGCGATTCAGGGGGATATGTCCGGTGCGTCAATCACAGAGCTGACCGATCTGAGCAAACAGATTCAGCGACTCTATTTCGCAGATTACATCTATTACTGGAAAGATCTGATCAACAACATCCATATCCGCCAGTTCAACAGCCCGGTGGAATTCGCCTACGCGCTTCGCAGTGCGCGTGAACCGGCGACCAGCCCGGTTCTGGATGTGCTGGATGCTGTGGTGGTGAATACCACGCTGGCCGTTGAAGAGCAGCCTGATACCAAAGGCAATGCGCGGGTGGCCAGTCAGCTGGGGCTGAAGAAGGCGGCCAAAGGTCTGCGTAAGGCGGACAAACTCAACCGTGCCGTCGGTGAGAAGCTGCTGCGTCTGCAGCCATCGTTTGTGGTGAATGAGGCTTTCCTGTCGTTTGCCAATTATGTCAACGGCAGCGGTAAAGCCGGGGATGCCGTGCCGCTCGATGGTCTGATTGAACAGTTTGACGGGCTCAACACCTACTATGACTCGGCGCTGTCCAGTGCCAATCCGGGCAAGGCATTCCACGGTTATGCACTGGCGCATGCGGAAGGCAGTCAGGATGCGATTGTGGCCTTCCAGCGACTGGGCAGCAAAGCACCGGGACCAGTTGCCGAGTGGACCAAAAACATCAGCGCTCAGGCGTGGCATCAGGTGGTGACCGGCAGCGCGGGTTACCTGAACAAGCAGTGGGACGAACAGGTGTATCAGTTCTATGTGGCTGCCATTGAAGGCCGCTTCCCGTTCGCACTGCAGGGGCGTGGCGAAGTGAATCTGAACGATTTTGCGCTGTTCTTCAAACCGCAGGGTCGGGTGGAGCAGTTCGTGGATCAGTTCCTCAAGCCGTTTGTCTACTGGGATAACGGCGCTCTGAAGCTGCACGAAGTGGATGGCGAGATGCTGCCGATCAGCCAGAACAGCCGTCAGCAGCTGCAACGGGCACAGAAACTGAGCAAAACGTTCTTTGGCCCGACCGGTCAGGAACTGGCGCTGAAACTGAGTCTGAAAGCCAGCTCGATGAGCACGGATGTCACCGAGTTTCAGCTGCGCGAAGCCGAAAGCGTGTTCACTTACAAACACGGCCCACGGGTCTGGCGTGAGGTGGACTGGCCGACCACCGGGGTCGACGGGTATCTGAGCGCGAATTTCTATAAAGGCGATAACCGGGTGGCGACACAATCGTACACCGGGCAGTGGGCGCTGTTCCGGGCACTGTTTGACGGGGACAGCAGCGCGACGGCGAGCCGTCTGGTGCGCAAGCTGAATTACAGGATCAGTGAGAACAATATCGTGCTGGATTACACCTTGCGTGATTCCGGCCAGACGCTGGATAAATCTCTGTTCACGCACTTTAACCTGCCGAAGCAGTTGTGATGAATGCGGTTGAAAGAACGTTGAGATATGCCGGGTCTTCTGGTGAAACAGAAACTTACGTGAAGCGCTATGCGTTACCGGAAGCCATGTGGCAGGAATGGACGGCACTGAATGAGTGCCGCGGACCCGGTATACAGCGTGTGATTTCAATCGATCCGGACGCGCAGATGTTAACGCTGGCCTTTGATCCCGATGCGGTGCCGCTGAGTACGTTCGGCGAAGCGGATCTGGGGCTGTTTATGAAAGTTTTGCCCGCGATCGTGTCAGTGATTCAGCACTGTCACGGTCGGGGCTGGGTACACGGGGACATCAAGCCCTCGAACATACTTTATGTTCCCGCAACACAAACGATTCGATTGATCGATTTCGGTGCAAGTCATCGCATCGGTACTTCCCGGGAAGCGCTCTCTGAGTGGCAGGCGACACCCATGTTCGCCTCGCCGCAGCAGATGAATGGGGAAGGGCTGGTGCACACGGGAGATGACTGGTACGCGCTGATGAAAATCATCGATCAGGTCATGCCTTTGGTGCATGACCGCCTTTTACTCCGGACGATTCGGGGCGTCCGGGCCGGTGTTGTAGCCGATTTTCAATATTCTGAGAGAACAACAATATGATAGATGATTTACAAAATGCGACTTCCTTAGGCAAAACCATCTACGACCAGGCGACGACCGGTGAGTATAACGGCGTCGCCATCGGAGACAGCGCGTTTGATTTCACGACCGGGGTGTTTGACAACTCGCCGCTCGGTCAGGCCATTGATATTCCGGTAGAAAAAATTGAGCTGGGTTTCAGCAAATTAGAAAAAACCAGAGCGGTGGAAGAGGTCAAGCAGAAGTTCCACATGTACGTCAGCCAGAAAACAGCCAACAGCGTCTCTGCGTTTACCACGCCGAGTGTGCTGGCTGCGGACCGGCGTTCACAGCTGCAGGGCAAGACAGGTCAGGCCTGGCTGACCGGCGCACAGCAAATCTATGCCAAGCATCAGGGAGAGCGCCTCTACAAAATGCAGCGTAAAGCCCAGGATATGGCCCGCTCGCTGAAGAAGAATCCGATGAAACTGGCGAAAGTACCGCTGAGCGTGGTACCGCTGGGTGAGATCGCCAAACTGGGCATCAAAGCCGGAGAGTACGCGGTCGGTAAATTCACCGCGAAACGCCGTGCGCGGAAAAAGGGTGAGTATACCTCGGGCAACAATCAGGTGCTGGAAGCCAAACTGGGCAAGCAGGAGTACAACCGTAAAAAGGCCAAATGGCAGGCAAAAGACATTGCTGACCTGGGGCCGCAGATTCAGCGTAACCTGTATAAGCTGAAACAGTCGGTGGAGATTCTGAACGCACGGAAAGAGCAGATGAACCTGAGCAGTCAGAAGTATCTGCAGGATCCGTCCAATGCAGCCGCTTTGGGCGCTCTGGTGAAAAGCCGGGAAGATGCGGCGATGAGTCTGTATGAAGTGAAGCACTACGTTGAAAAGATAACGGCCATGTGTAAAGCCATGGAAGCGACCGCGTTTACGATCGGCGCTTATATGGAAGGTCTGGATCAGATCACGGATCAGTCTGAAAAAGACATCCTGAACACCTTCTGATGAAAGAACAAAGGCCGTGAGGAATCACGGCCTTTCTGTTTGTTGTTAGTTTTAGCGCTGATAACGCTTCCGGTACTCCAGCGGGGTCATGTCGTTGGACTTTTTAAACAACTCCCTGAAGTAGCGGACGTCTTCGTATCCGACTTCACGACTGATGTCCTCAATGGTTTGCTTGGTCTTCTCCAGCTTGTCTTTTGCGATGGATAAACGGATCTGCTGAATATACTGAATCGGCGTCTGCCCCGTGGCCAGTTTAAAGCGACGTTTCATCTGCCGTTCACTCAGGTGAACCCGCTGACTCAGCACATTGACCGAAAATTCAAGTGTCGGGCTGCTGTGCATCCAGTCCTGCAATTGATGAATCAGCGTATCGTTGTGCTGGCGATAGGGGATGAAGTTCGCCAGCGCTTTCTGCTGAACCTGATCGGTATCACCAAAGACAAACTGATGGCAGCTTTCACGGATCGTCAGGCCAAAAACCTGCTCGACGATCAGCATCATCACATCACTATAGCCACTGATCCCCGACGTACAGTAGCGCTTATGATCACAGGTCACGCGTCGATCCACTTGCAATCGGGTGTTCGGAAACATATCGCGAAACAGATTGGCAAAGTGCCAGTGCGTGGTGGCGGTCCGGTTTTCCAGCATTTTTGCTTTGGCCAGCACAAATGCCCCGGAACAGATCGACACGATCGGAATGTCGTGCGACTCAAATTGTTTCAGCCAGTCCAGGGTGGCATCTTCCAGCGTCTCTAAGTTGGTGTCCGGAAAACCGAGGGAGCCGACCAGCAGGATATCGGTCTGTCTGACTTTTTCGATGTCGATGGTCGGAGAGACAATGACGCCGCCAAGTCCCCGGATAGGCTGGTTGTCCTGAGTGACAATGTGTATGACCGGCTCAGGTGCGCCGGCAAGCTGCGCAGCAACAGACAAAACTTCAATGGGCCCGGAAATCGATGTTGTGGGTGCATCAGCGAAAGCCAGGGCGGTGAGTGTTATTGTTTTTCTTTCCACAGGATACCTTGTCAAATGAGAGAAACCCTATGCCCTCCTGCCGTGAAATCCCGGCGGTGCAGCAAGGAAAAAGCCCTTCAGCGTGCATTTCTTCCCATCATTGTTGAAGCAAAGGGTGAATGGCGGAGCATGACAACACACGAATTTCCCGCTCTCAGGTCACATTTTGCATAAATATGTCCGGAAGATGACTCATCACGACAATGAATTGTTCTACACGAAAATCTGAAAGTTGAACCTGAAATATCCCGTTTTTTATCAAATTCCCCCACAGCTTCAACATAACGACCAAATTTGATTGTCAGAACAGCAAAAGCATGCGTGCATATTGAAGCATCTCACTGGTGTTCTGTTGTCTAAGCTACTGATTATAATATCAAGAAAGCGGGAGGCACCAAAGCTTGGTTTTGCTTTATCTTTGATCGCGAGCTTGATGACCTGACTGTTCACAACGCCCGTTTCTGAACGACCAACCCGTCGGTGGATGTTGCCAGTGGCGTGTGGTTCGACGGTCGTTGTTCTGCGCTGAAGGAGGGGAGGCGGTCAAAGGCGTTCAAGGAATATCAATGAAAAGACAAGAAATTCAGGACTGGAAATCAAGTCTGAAAAGCCCTGGGTATTCTCCCGGGCTTTGGAAATGACAGACTGAAAGACTTACTCTGAAATGAGTTTGTCTCTCAGAGACATTGAATCAAACGGATAGTAGAAGTCATCTGATAAAGATAATCGGTTTATTTCTTCTTCCGGCAGTGATTGTAAGATGGTTTTCGCTTTGCCTCCGATAGGGCTATTCAGTGCAATCCAGTCTTTCAGGCTTTTCAAGTCACCTGTTTCACCGGCCTGTTTCACCAAAGCCCAAGAGTATTTTTCTCTTGTCTCTAAAGTACAGCGGTCCATCGCTCTTGTTGACAGTTCAAAAAGAACGGCACGTTTCTGAACTGCACGCAATGAATCAAACCAAGCATCCTGAATAGCATTGACCGGACGATTTTTCATTTTCAGGCAGCGAGCTGTTTGCAGATTTACGTCCTGATACGCTTCTTCAATCGAATAGCCTGCGTTCGCAACAAGAGGTAGCAGTAACAAAGAAGCAGTGGCCAGTTTTTTCAACGCACTTCTAAAACAGTATTTCTTTTTCATATGTCTCTCACGGCCTTGATTCAGTGGGCATATTTACATGATTCTTGGTCATTGTCGTTACTCTTCCCTGAAATTACGGTGTCTCTATGTATATTGCGTCTTTGCTTTGAGAATATAGTTGCTTTGGACCGCAGCCTGCCGGGGGCGGGATGGACTGCCTTGATCAGAATCGGGGGGCACTGTCCTATGCTGAAAGGGGGCCTGTGAACGGAATTCGGGCAATTTCAATGAAGTTACAGGAAATTCAGAATGACGCAAGAAACTGAAAAAACACAGCAAAATTACGGTGTCGCCGGTGATTACCCTTCCTGCCGTTTCTCCGTCGCACCCATGCTCGATAATGCGCACAATTAGCACCCTGTCTGGGCTCGTGCGTGATATACGTACCGAAATCGTACGATACTACCTTTCGTGACTTCGATTCAAGGACCGATAAAAAGAGCAGTTCCATCCGGCTGAACTTGGTAGAGCCCTGATGCTTCACGATGTTTTGTTACAGCGTTGCTCAGAAGCACAAAACACGTTGTTAAGACTTTTGAAGCTTTGTCTGCTTTCATAACTGTTGTATTATTGATAGACAAGTATCAGGGTATTGGAGGTGTTTGATGTTTAGCTTACAGACAGCATTGGATGCAAGGTTAGCAACACTTAAAAAGAAGAAAGTGAAGAAAGATCAGGATGTTATGCTTAATGATGTATCTCATGAGTACATTAAGAAATCTCTTAGGCAAGCTGGTATTATAAATACTAAAGGTGAGGTGGTTAAGAGGGTTACTTCTTAAATGTATATATCTCCAGGCATTGTTGTTGGGTTTCATGGTTGTGATCGAGCCGTCTTTGACCAAGTAGTTAAAGGCGGCTCTTCTATTAATAAAAGTGAAAATGATTATGATTGGCTGGGACATGGTATATATTTTTGGGAGGGAAGCTACGAGAGAGCTATGGCTTGGGCTAAAAGCAGCTCAAAAATCAATAATCCAGCAGTAATTGGTGCATTTATAAAACTTGGTAACTGCATTGATCTTCTCGATTCAGAGGGATTAAAAAGCGTATCAACAGCCCATGATATATTAAAAGCCGAATATGACGAGTTGGGGATTGATATACCTCAGAATAGAGTTTTTGCTAATGATATCAGCTTTGTTAGAGAGCTCGACTGTCAAGTTATGTTACGTCTGCAGCAGTTTAATAATGAGTTGATTAGAGAAGAGCTTAAATTACCAGATATTGCTGGTAATAATAAAAGAAAAGTACAAAATCATCACAAGTTTATTGATTCAGTGAGAGGGATGTTTCCTGAAGGAGACCCTTTATATGATGGTGCGGGGTTTCGGGATAAAAACCATATTCAACTATGTATTATAAACCCAAATTGTATTCTCGGCTATTTTGAGCCAATACAGTATAATAACTGGTATAAAAAACTATAATTTTCGTAAATAGAAATAGCCCCACTAAAAAGTGAGCTCTATTTCTACTTAATTAAATTCTGTTACATCCGCTGCCCAGACCAAACAACCTCACCAACCACTTCAAAATCACTGCTCATGATTTCCTCTTTGGATAGCTCCCAAGGCTGATAGCTGTCGTTGTCACTAGTGACAGATAGGCCGTGCTTAGAAAACTGTAGCCGCTTCACCATCAGTTGACCTTCAAAACGGAAGACATAAATCCCATCTCCAGTGAAGTGATCCACGCGGTTCACCATCACAAGACAGCCATTTTTGAGCGTTGGGTACATGCTGTCACCCTTTACAGGCATCAAGAAAATGTTGGCCGCTTTCACACCGATTTCGTTTTGGATGAATGTTTCGCTGAATACGATGTCGCTCGACTTCTCTTCACTGACCACTAAAGCCCCATGGCCCGCACTCACTTCAACTTCATAAAAATCGAGGCTGACATATCCCTTGGGGGGAGCAATAACTCCATTTTGTGATACTTGTCTCGCTTTTAGGAAAATATCTTCAGGGATTTTTTCACGTGTCTTCCATGACTGAATGGTCTTTGGAGAAACCCCCAGAACCTTTGCCAGATCTACGTTTTTAGCAGTATTCGTAAGCTTCTTTAACTCTGCAATCTGCTCGTCGATGCTCTGCATGTGTGCTGCTCCATGTCTGCAAATGTATTGCTAAGTGAAAATTGATCGGCAATAATGCCGCCATATAATATTGCGGGTAATTTGCAGGCGTTTGAAAAGGCCTGAATTGCTCCAAGTGTACTACATGGAGGCTATATGAATACACATTTTGCACTGCTAGCTCGGTTCCAAAGTCCAATCGTAGAACTGAAGCAGGTGTCACAGGAGTTCTTTGGTGTCACGCCGAAGACAGCCGAGCAACGGGCCAAGGCTTGTGATTTCCCAATCCCAACTTTCAAGCTGCGTGACTCTGAACGCTGCCCAACCATGGTCAAAATTGAAGATTTAGCGGTCCACATCGACAAGAAGTACGCCGAAGCACAAGCAGAGTGGCGTTCGGTTCACGGCTAAGGGGGCAACCATGGATCCGATTCACGCCCCTTGTCCTGACATGGCTGGCATGGTCAATCCTGACCCGAAGAAACGCCAGCGTGCCCGGTTCCTGCTGGGCAAATTGCGGGAAAAGCACGGGATACGAAAGCGCACCTACACACCCCGCCCGCTGAATTACAAATGTACGCCGTCCGGCTGTTATGAGGTTCAAGAGTAATGCAACACGGTACTGTTTTTACTCGTCATTTCTTAAAGCGTCTCCCGCAAGTCGTCCGTCAGGATATCCGCACTAAAATAGCCAGCCGCCAGCAGCGCGGCGGGGCTACCCGCGACAATCTCGACCGCTTCGCTGATGAGGCGGTCAAGTTCGGTCTGAAAGTCGCGCCCTTCATTGAAGACAAGTTTTCCTTTGTGGACTTCCGCAACCGGGTCAAGTCTGAGCGCCTGACCCACCACATCCTGATGAAAGATGAGGCAGTGCGTCAGCTGGCCCGTCTGGTCGCTGATGAGAATATGCAGGCAATGCAGGACATTGACCCGCAGGTTTTTGACAGCTTTCTTTCTGCGATGAAGCACATCTATGCGGTCTTGGCTGAGAACCTTCTTGCCATTTCCGTCAACCCGCCAGTCATGCCGGGCGACAAGATGGAAGAAGAACGGGCCGAGCAAGAACTCACGGCTTCAGTGCTGAAAATGCAGTCTGAAGAATGGATTGAGCGCCGCCTGATGCACCTGCGTTCCCAGTACATCGAGTACGCACAGATTGCCCTTGAGCGCGTTGGCGACAAGGGGCACCAGTCCAAATACATTTCCTATCCGTCGTTCCAGAACTGGAAGAACAAGCAGCGTGAAGCGGAGCGGTTCATCCAGAGTACCGTCGTTTACAACGAAGCTACCGGGGAGCACTTCGACCTTGAAGAGGTGATCAAACGCACCACGGCCAACCCGGAAAACCGCCGGATTGAAATGATGGTGCGCTCCCGTGGCTTTGAAGAGCTGGCGCTGGATTTAGGTTATACGGCGTTGTTCCTGACATGGACGCTGCCAAGCAAATATCACCGCAACTCGAAGAAGTGGAACGGCGCGAGCGTCAAAGAAGGCCACGGTAATCTGATGCAGCAGTGGGCGCAGGCCCGTGCCCTGATTGCCAAAGAAGACATTCATTACTTCGGCTTTCGCGTGGCTGAGCCCCACAAGGACGGCACCAGTCACGGTCATTACTTCCTGTTCTGCCACCCGAAAGACAAAGACACCCTGATTCACATCATTTCCGGCGTCGCAACCGCTGAAGACCGGGACGAGCTGGGGCAGGACATTTCCCCGCGCTTTGACGTTAAGGAAGCTGACCCGGCCAAGGGCGGGGCAACGGCGTATATCGCGAAGTACGTCTCCAAAAACATCAACGGCCAGCACATGCCGGAAACCGAAGCCGAAGAAAGCGCGTTTCGGGTTCGGGCGTGGGCGTCCGTGCACCGTATCCGCCAGTTCCAGCAGTTCGGCGGCGAACCCGTGTCCCTGTGGCGTCATCTGCGCCGGGCCACGGAAGAGCAAACCCGCATTGATCCCAAACTCGAAGCCCTGCGACAGGCGGCGGATTCCTCCAAGTGGTCGCTGTTTTGCCAGCTCGCCACCGATGCCCGGCTGGCCTATGAAGAAAAACAAAACCAGTACGGCGAAACCGTGAAGAAAGCCATCGGCTTTCACTGGTTCTCAGAAGGGGTGAGCACCTTCATTGCGACCTGCAGTGAGACTTACCGATTAGTGAAAAAGTCTGAGTTGGGGGCGCTTTTAGAGTCGCGGAGCGGCTCCCCTTGGAGCACTGAAAATAACTGTAACTCCCAGCTCGGAGAGCACCTTCAACGGGTGACCGGATGGAGCCTTGCCGGGGTGCAGTGCCTGATAAATCCCCTGTTGGCCGGGGCCAAAGTGCCAATTGATAAAGACTGCCAGCTCAAGCTGGCGAACAACCGAATCGTGATGACCAGAGGAGAACTGTGATGATTCAAACCATGACCGCCGAGCAGCTACGCCACGCAGAAAAAGCCATTGAGACCGCTGAAGCCCTGTCAGTGGAGGTGAAAGCGGAGATTGAAAAGCTCAAGGCACTGGATATGAAAGTGCTGGTGAAAAAGGTTTCTGCCGTGATGTTGCGGCGGCTCCCTGAGCTTGGAGGCCATCGGCCTGCCGGGTGATTTCTTCGAAAAGCTGGAAATGCTCGACGGGATCAGCGCGAAAGCCCGTGCCGGCTATCGGGCCGAAGTGCAAGCCCGCCTGGCACAACTGGCCGGGGGCGAAGATGAGTAAGAACCCGACCCGCGGTTATATCCGCTGCACCGTGCCGGACTGTGGCGAGGTCTGCACGGTACACATGACCGGGGAGCACCGCCTGATGGAATCCGGCGAGCCGCCGAAGAACCCCCGCAACATCGGCAAGCTCTATTATCGCTGCCCCCGGTGCGGGAACAGTACAAACAGCAGTGCCATGCATGAATACATTGAAAAGCACAAAGTGGAAACGGTTCAGGAACTGGGGGTAGCGCCCATTGAAACCGTCAGGGAAACCACAAAAGAGTCGGTTCAAACCGTTATCGAAACGCACCCCGTGAGCGTTTCCCAAACCAGTGATGACGGGTTTCCAGCGTTAACGGAGCCGGAGACAGAGCCGGAGAAAAACACCCCGAAAATCCACTGGAAAACCCTGTATCCGTGGTTCATCGGGTTATTTGTACTGGTAATGATTTTGATTGGTCTGAGTAAAGGAAAAAAAGATGACAGCGACAGCGGAAAACTTGCAACAAACTGAGATGTTCGGTCTCCCGGAAGAGCAGCCCACAGTGGATGATTGGTCGGACTGGGGCGCGGCGATTCAGCAGCTCGAATCACAGGAAACCCCGGAGCCGGATGACGTGGCGCAGGACGCCGCCAATGATGACGACGCGGCAGAAGCGGCGGTTGATTTGCTGGACTTGGGTTTTGTCCTGTCTGAGCAGGCGATCAGCTTTGCCATCGGCATGGACTTTGAATACGACGAGAAAGCCAAGGGTAAAGTGCTCAAAGCTGCCGGGCCTTTGATGCAGAAACACGGGGCAACGTGGCTGAACTGGCTCGGCCAGTACAAAGAAGAAATCCTCTTCTTGGTGGCCGTGGTCGGTCTGGGCGGCGTCACGGCCCGTCAGGTGAAAGGGCTTCGGGCGGAGAAGCGCGCCCAACTGGCCGAAGCGCAGGAACAGCAGGAGGTGGACGATGGCGAAAAAGCCGATCCTGAACTTGCCGCGGCCTAAGAATTCCAACACCCATCTTGACCCGTTGCACCGGGTCATTATCGGCGGTACGGGCAGCGGGAAAACCTCACTGGTCAAGCACGGGAAATTCATCACCGCCAAGGCGCAGGCGGTGTTCTTTGACCCTTATGAGAACTACGCCGGGAAACCCTTTCAGGGCCAGCAGGTGCGGGGCTACCACTCGAAAGCGGATTTCCTCAAGGCACTGGTCAAAGCCCGTCAGGGCCACAGTGCTTTTAAGATTGCCTACATCCCGGCGGATTTGGTGTTTGATGAACTGGAATTCTTCTCGGCGGCGGTGTGGTCTGTACTGGATGGCCGCAAAGCCCCCCTTGAAATCTGCATTGAAGAACTGGCGTCCTGCTCGCCCACGGCGGGCACCCTGAAGGGGAAAACCGGAGAGCTGTTGCGCGGTGCCCGTCAGTATGGTGGCATCGTCACCACAGTATTCCAGCGGGGGCAGGAGGTGCCGAAAACCATCACCACCCAGTCCCCGACATGGTATCTGTGCGCGGTCAATTCGATGAATGATGCGAAGTATTTGTCGGATGCGAAATCCGTGCCTGTGGCAGACATTGCGGCCTTGCGCTCGGCCAAAATGAACAAGCTGGAAATCAATAAACCGATCGCGGATTTCATCCACGTTGAGGACGGGGTGGGCAACTACCGCAAAGGGGCACTGAACTGCCAGACAGGCCGGAAAGTTTCCCTGACCTACCGGAAAAACAGCCAAAAAGCTGCGTGACCTACCTCACATCTAAACCTATAGGTTACCCGTTCAACCTATAGGTTTCTTCTCATTTTCAACCCTGCCGAAAGTCGTTTTCATAGCCCTGCCAATACGGCGCTATTTTCCAACCACACAAAGGAACGCTATGAAAAAAGAGCACAAAGTGTTGCTGATGACGGTACTGGTCACGCTGGTGATTATCGCAGTGATCAACAACGTCTCCAGTCTGAAAAAAATCAAAGAAACAATTTACGGTAACGGGTGGTTCTAATCATGAGTGTTGTCGCAGTAACGCCAGAAGCGCAGGCGCAAGCCATTGCCAATTACAAATACCAAGGGGTCAAGAAACTGAAGCTGTCGAGCTTCAGCGGTGTGACCTATAACGGCCGCTCAACGCTGACAGTGCCGACAGGCCAGACGTTTGATGCGTTCATGTTTAACACCAACCTGCCCCTTGAACGGCTGGAAATCACGTTTCGCCTGAACAGTAACGCTTTTATCAGCGGTATTCCGGCGACCTTCTTCCAGACGCTGGAGCAGTACAAGCAGATGGACGTTCCCGCAGCCCTTGCACCGCAGGGTGAGCAGGTTTTCATCGTGTCCTTTGCCGACCTGTCCCTGAAGCTGAAAGACGGCCAGCAACTGACCTCACTGGTCACCATGCTGGGTGAGTCCCTTCAGATTCAGGTGGATATTGGCGCGAAGAAAGAAGGTGACCCGGAAATGCCGACCCTCGAAGTGATCGCTGAGGTGAACACCCCGCAGGCGGTGCGTATGTACCTGCCGCGTATCGAGCGCTTGCAGATTGATATGCCAGCGCAGGGCACCAACACCTTTAACACCCTGCCGAACGACATGAAGCGCAGCATTCGCCGCATGCATTTCATGACCGACGCCATCGAAGAGCTGGAAATCAAGCGTGATGACAACGTGGCCTATGAGACCACGGCATGGCGTGAGTGCTACATGGCGAACCGTAATGATCTGATGTGGCAGCAGGGTATGTTCCATCTGGACTTTCTGATGCGTGGTTTTATCCGCAATGAAATGTTCCCGACGGCGCGGGCCAAAGAGCTGCTGTTCACCTTCAAGACCAGCAAGCCTGCGGGCAGCGTGACCGTGATTACGGAATATCTGGACGTTGAGCGCACGGCGGCACAGGTCGCGGGCTAAGGGGGCTGAATGCTGGATTGGCTGAATAATGCTGTCGATAAGGGCAGTGAAATGCTGGGCGGAGCATGGGACGACACGACGGATTTCGCGGGCAATTGGTGGAATGAATACCTTGCCAGCAAACCGACCCCGAACAGCACCCAAGACCCGGTTGCAAACGAGACGGGCAATACGGCCAAAATCACCCAGCCCCAACCCCAGTCAATGTCTTATGGCTGGATCATCGGTGGGGCGGTTGTCCTGCTGTTGGTCATCGTTCTGATTATGCGGAGGTAGACATGCCATTAGTCCCTTTATTAATCGGCGGTGGGGTGTTGTGGGGCAGCGGTGCCCTTGTGGGTGGCTCCCTCGGGTATACCGCCGCCGACGGAACCAAGTACTTGAGTGCAGGTGTTGTGGCCGTGGGGGTCATCGTACTGGTACTGGCGTTTATTTATTTTCGTAAGAAGGGGGTGTTGTGAGTGATGCATCTTCAGGAGGCGGTTTAGCCAGTCTGGCCGGGACGGCCGCCGGGGCCAGTATGGGCTTTCCCGGCATGGATATGTCCGGGGCGTTTGGTGCGCTGGAGTCGGTAAGTGACAGCGGGCCGATGACCACGACCAACGGCCCGGTTGAAATGAACTTTGAAGCGGGGGGCGTGACCTTCGGGGCCAAGTCCACGAACTACACCCTGATTGTGGTCGCGATTGCCGCCATGGTGCTGCTGTTTTTCTACATGAAGGGGCGCTGATATGGGTCTCCTCAGTTCAAAAAAGAGTACCAACCAGAACATTAACCAGAGCACCAATACCTCCAACAGCATGGGCGTGAGCGGTGACAACAGCGGGATGATGCTCAGCGGTATCAGTGGCACCTTGACCATGACGGATCACGGGGCCATGGAAGCGGCGGGGGAAATGGCCAGTGATGCCATGACCCTTGGCTCGAATGCATTGGCGGCGAACAGTTCCGCGTTGAATGATGCCTTCACTTTCGGGCTGGAAACCTTCAACGGGGCGCTGAATTCCCTCGGCGGCATGGCATCAAACCAGAGCAATCTGGCGACACAGTCCATGCAGCTGGCGAACAGTATCAACGCCAGCGCGAACACCGGGGGCGCTAGTGATATCGGGCAACTGAACACCCGCGTCATGATGGCCTTTGCGGCGGTCATTGGCTTGGTATTGCTGGTTGTTTTGCTCAAGAGGTAACGGATGTATCAGACACAGAAAATCATCGAAGTACAGCTACAGGCCGGAGAGAAAATTATCTCGGCTGTCAGCCAGTACCTGCTCATTCGTGACTGCTCCCACACCGTCACCTTGCTGGCGAAAACCCAAAACCGGGAAGTCGGGACCGAGCTGAAGAAAAACGATGTGGTGCCGCTGGGTGGCTTCGAGACCATCGAACTGTACAACCACCATCAGGCGGCGGTCACCCTCAAGTATCAGCTGACCGATATCCCGGTGAACACCCAGTCTGACGCGGTGGCAATTAGCGGCGCGGTCGAGGTGCACAGCATCCGCGAACCCGTGACCATTGATGCCATTCAGCAGACGGTGCCTGTGTCGTTTTCGGCCCCGGTGTCCGTTGGGAACTGGCCCGCGGTGCAGCCTGTGAGCGGAAAGGTCATCGTAGGCAATTTGCCGGATGTGCAGGCGGTGCAAGGGGAGGTGGCGATCACCAATTTGCCCGCGGTGCAAACCGTTAGCGGTCAGGTGGAGATTGGCAATCTGCCGCAGGTGCAGCAGGTCAGCGGGCTGGTTGCGGTGGCGAGCAGTGACAGGCTGGTCAGTGCCGCAACCACGTTAGACCCGACGGTCAGCACTGTGCTGATTGAGGCGGACAACACGCGCCAGTCTGTACTGGTTCAAACCGACCGGGGGCTTTATGTGGGCGGGGAAGGGGTGGA
The DNA here is from genome assembly GCF_023151555.2 of Photobacterium sp. CCB-ST2H9. NCBI lineage: Bacteria > Pseudomonadati > Pseudomonadota > Gammaproteobacteria > Vibrionales > Vibrionaceae > Photobacterium > Photobacterium sp. CCB-ST2H9. The sequence goes on along the minus strand of NZ_CP100425.1, from coordinate 3,200,038 downwards.
CAACCTGAGCGGGATTTATATCGCCGCGGGGGAGTCCATGACGCTGGAAACCGGGGCGGCGGTGTTCGCCTATGCGGTGGAAGGGGCCACAGTCCGGACACTGGCGGAGGTGCGCCATGGCTAGGTTACACGGCGGCAGCGCCGGAAGCTGGAAAAGCGGTGATATCAAGATCCATAACGGCACGCTTGAATCTATCCCGCTGGGCTGGGTGCTCTGTGATGGTGAAAACGGGACACCGGATATGTGCGATCGGGCGGTGGTCGGTGCGGGCCGGTCCTACAGTCCGAACGAGACTTTCGGGGCGGACAGCCGGGCGACAGGGAATCACACCCTGTCATCCACCCAGCTTCCCAGCTCGTCCATGATCTATCAACGCACCAGTAACTTTCAAATCTCCGGCATCACCAATGCGGGGGTTGCCAATCGGTCGATCCCGAATAACGGCTGGAGTGCGTACGCGGAGACCGGGCGTTCATCGCCCCGGACACTGGGTTTACGGCTGCACAATGCCAGTACCCAAGTGAGCACACCGGGCGGCGGGCAGTCTCACAACCACGGCAACGTCGACGTGCGTCAGCAGTCGGTGGCCGTCATCTGGATTATGAAGTTATGAGAATTACAGCAATTACACAGGATCAGCTCATCGTCATTGATGGCGTGCCTGCCTTCCTCGGCCAGATGGGCGGCTTTGCCATGCGCCAGGGCGAGTGGGCGATTGATTACAACACCCTGACCGGGCTGGGTCATATCGAATACACCGATAACCGCCCGAACCAGACCATTAACAGCGCCGTGTTTGATGCGGCCTATGCGTGGCTGATTGACGAGCACACACGCTATGTCACGGCCATAGCCGAACAGGAAGCAGCAGAGGAAGCGGTACGCAATGAGCAGCAGCAAGATCCTATTGATACTGAGTTTGATTCTATTGGGGATGGGAACCATGACGTTTTATAAGCCGCGGGGCATTCGCAACAACAATCCGGGCAACATCGAGGACAACGGCACCGCATGGCAGGGCCGAGTCGGCAGCGATGGCCGCTTTGTGATTTTCGACAGACCGGAGAACGGCATCCGGGCACTGGCCCGGACGCTGAAGACCTACCGCAACCGCCACGGCCTGACGACGGTGCGGGGCATTATCAACCGCTGGGCGCCGCCTGTGGAGAATGACACCACCGCCTATGTGAACCACGTCGCCGGGGCGCTGGGTGTGTCTCCGGACATGTCGCTGTCAGAGGCGGAAACGATGGCCTTAGTTCCTCTGATTATCCGCTATGAAAACGGCGTGCAGCCCTACAGTGACCGGGTGCTGAATGCTGGTATTCAGGCGGCGTAATGCTGAGTGCAATCTTGAGCCTTATCACGGGTGGGGTGGCAGCTTGGCAGCAGCACAGCCAGAACAAGGCGGAAGCGCTGAAGCGTAAAGACGAGCTGGAGCAGGCCAAGCACGCCGCCCGGCTCAAGCGGTTGGAGTACGGCGACGAGCAGGCGGCGAATCTGGATGAGCTGAGTCTCAAGGACCGGGGCTGGAAAGATGAATTCATCTTGCTGGTTGTGTTCACGCCCTTGGTGCTGTGCTTCTGGCCTGACTATGCGGTGTACGTGGATGCGGGCTTTCAGGCGCTGCGGAACATTCCGGAGCCTTACTGGTACGTGGTTGGGGCCATCGTCGTGGATGTGCTGGGAATGCGCTCTATGGTGCGCTACCTGCTCGAATTCTTCTCACAAAAACTCAGAGGCAAACCCACATGATAGAAATACTGCAACAACTGACGGCGATGGGCTTACCGCCCACCATGATCGCGCTGCTTATCGTCCTGTACAAGCAGGACAAGCGCCTGACGATACTGGAAACCATGAACATACAACCGGGGAAAAAGAATGGCTAAGACAGGACTGAAACGTAACGGCACACTGAAGAAAGGCTACCGCTTCGCGAAAGGTGGCCGGGTGGTGAAAGCGAAGAATGCGACCGTGAAGCGGAAGCGAAAATAATTATCAACCCGCCATTTCTGGCGGGTTACTTTTGAGGAAGTAGTTAGAGTTTTGGGAGGTTTTCTATAAGTTGGGGGTATTTAGATAGAAACTTTATGTACGAAGAACCATAGATGGTTATTCTGTAATTATCACCATCATCAGTAATTAGTCCCGAACTAACAGGGAAAGCTGCGTATTTTATCCAATCCCAGCCAGAAAATGCCTCTGGTAACGAATTTTTCTGTTTTTCAAAATAACGTTGAAAATTAATTTTGCTTATATGTCCATTCTGGTTGGCAATTGATTCGAGTATGTCAAACTGAGATCGAAATAAAACTCTACTTATCTCACCGAAATGAATGGTACTCCTTAGGATTGATGCTTCTTTGAGCAATAGTTCGATTGCATCATTATCCGATAGATTCAATGCGGATAGATGCTCTCGCATTGAGCCTAATAGAAATTCACTATATTCAGTGGTATCATTACTTTGCTTTGCTTTTACAGACTCAAGTGTCATACCCTCCGGTAATTCCGAAGGTAGTAAGCTTACTTTCTCACTTGACTCAACTGATTGTTTGTCAGCAGCGAATTTAGCCGCTACTCCACTTAGTGAGGCGGAAAATTCTGTTAATGTATTTTTAGAAAAAAAACTTTTCAAAGTATTGGAAATACTAGCGCGAAATCTAACACCTAAAAAAATAATAGTTGCTGGCCAGATAACCTTATCAATCAAATCAATTATTAATTTTGGTGTCCAAATTAATTCATTACTTTCCATGCAAGTCCCAATCGATAAAACGATGTTAAATTTTTAATGATTCTGAATAGGTTAACACGAAACTATCAAAGATAAATTCAGTATCTAGTAAGAGTGTTGAGCCAGTACGATTTGTAGATGGGCTCCCAAATTGGGGAGCCGTTCATTAATACTGTTCATGCAACTTATGCGGATGTAACTGTGTATACACCTGCCAAAGAATGTTCAGGTTGCGATGCCCCGTCACCTGTGCCACATCCTCGATGCTGTATCCTCGCTCAAACAAGCGGCTTGCACCTTCCCGGCGTAAGTCGTGATAACGCAAGTCCTCAATCCCTAAGCTGTTCCTGACTCGCTGGAAGCCTGCCGTGACGCTTCGCGGGTTGTAGGGGAAAATCAGCTCATTGCTTCTATCTTGCCGCATGGCGATATCAAAGGATTCGCCCAGCAGCGGTACGATCATGTGATTACCTTCTTTCTTGCGCGGGTCTTTGCGATCTCGGACAAGAATTGTTTTGTGTGCTTCGTTGAGGTCTTCCCAGCGCAGGCGGCAAACTTCCCCGATACGCATACAGGTCAGAATGCTGAAATCCAGAATATCGACGAACGGAATCCGGATCTTGCCGTTGCTACGGTAGGACTGGCGGGCCAGCAGCCCCTCTTTCAACAGCTCCAGTTCTTCCCCGGTTGGCCGTCGGGTACGTTTCTGACTTTTGCCCACTAAGCCCATATCATGGAGTACAGGCACGGCTTCTTCAAAGATGGCATGGTTCGCATCTACGTTGAACACCGGGCCTGCTTTTTTCATCACTGAGCGCAGGTAAGCAATATCGTGATAAATTGTCGCTGGCTTTGCTCCGGCGGCTTTCCGGTGGCGGCAGTGCTGAATCAGATCACTGGTTTTGAGCTTGCTACTCTCCACTAAGGAGATGTCACAGTCCCGGAGCATCCGAAGTACGTATTGTTTCGTCCGGCCTGTTCTGTCCCATAAGTCCCTGTCACCGATGTACATATCCAGCAATGCAGATAGCAAGACGGTTTTCAAGCCAGAGTGCATGGGGTTTTCCAGCTCGTTCAGACGCTTGCGGGCGTAGGTTCGGGCGAGCTCTTTTTTCCTGAATGTTTTGGACTCTCTGTGTATAATCTGCGAATTCTTTTTGACGATGAGTTCAACTGTGTAGCGGCTTTCACCGCTTTTCAGCGTACGTTTTCTAATGCTGAATGATGCCATTGTCCTACTCTTTTTATACGTACCATATACGTACGAATTGAAGATTTGGGGCGAGAGGTTAGCAAACTCATGTATATATATACAGTATCCAGATCGTAAGTAAGCCATGATGAAACCTGAAAACCCTACTCAATACCCGACTTGCCGTTTCTCCGTCGCACCCATGTTGGACTGGACTGACCGCCATTGCCGTTACTTCCACCGGCTGCTGTCTGAGCATGCGCTGCTGTACACCGAGATGGTGACCACCGGGGCCATTATTCACGGCAAGGGCGACTTTCTGGCGTATAACGAGGAAGAACATCCGCTGGCATTGCAGCTGGGTGGTTCGAATCCGGCGGATCTGGCGCATTGTGCCAGGCTGGCGCAGGATCGCGGTTATGATGAGGTGAACCTGAATGTGGGTTGCCCGTCGGACCGTGTTCAGAACGGCCGCTTTGGTGCTTGTCTGATGGGCGAGGCGGATCTGGTGGCACAGTGTGTTTCTGCCATGCGTGAAGTGGTCGATATTCCGGTGACGGTGAAAACCCGGATCGGGATTGATGAGCAGGATTCGTATCAGTTCCTGGTTGATTTTGTCGGCACTGTGTCTGAGAAAGGCGGTTGCGACAATTTCACCATTCATGCCCGTAAAGCCTGGCTGAGTGGCCTGAGCCCGAAAGAAAACCGCGAAATTCCGCCACTGGATTACCCGCGTGTGTATCAGCTGAAGCAGGACTTTCCGCATCTGACGATGGCAATCAATGGCGGTGTCAAAACACTGGCCGAGATTGAAGCGCATCTGGCACATCTGGATGGTGTCATGGTGGGTCGCGAGGCGTATCAGAATCCATATATGCTGGCCGAACTGGATCAGCAGCTTTTTGGTTGTGATCGCCCAATCAAGAAGCGCCGCGAAGTGGTCGAGGCCATGTATCCTTATATTGAGCGCCAGCTGGCGAACGGGTCCTATCTGGGCCATATCACACGCCACATGCTGGGATTGTTCCAGAATATGCCGGGTGCACGCCAGTGGCGTCGCCATATCAGTGAGAATGCCCACAAACCGGGCGCAGGCATTGAGGTGGTACAGCAGGCGCTGGACAAGATTCCTGCACATCTGGATGTGTGATCCGGATGAAAGCGATTTGGTGAATTTAACCGAAGGGTCTGGTGAAATTCGCTAATCTGTGCTGAAGACGCCGCAGCCTCGGGTTGCGGCGTTTTTGTATCTGCTTGATAGATAAAGATTTGATTCAATTCGGGAGGTTGGCCCGAAACCTGCTAAGTTATCTGTATTATCATCCTCAGAAACATGGTGAACTGTGTTCTGTCTGAGAATTTCTGGTGTAAATGGAGAGATTGGAATGGTTGAAATTTTATTTCTGCTGGTATTTGCCGGTGTGTTGGTGATGACGGGTGTCAGTCTGCTGGGCATGATGGTTGCCATCGCGGCCGGATTTGTGGTGATGGCGCTGGCAGGTTTGCTGGGGGTGGTCATCAAGCTGTTGCCATGGATTATCCTGATTGCGATTGGCGTTTGGATCTATCGAAATGCACGTCGGGATAACCCGTATCGCAGCGGTCGTTATCGCGATATGCATAGACGCAAATAACAGCGTGTTCAAAAAGTGAGCTTGACCCAAATCCCTGATTCTCATTGACGAAATGCGGTTTTCTTAAACAGCATCTGGTATAGTCTGGCGCAGCAAAAGCAAAGCAAAAGATAACGAGCGGAGACTCAAAAATGAAAAAAACGATGCTTTCAGCAGCGGCCGTAGCAGTGGCGCTGGCGACAGCTGTACCAGCCCAGGCTGATATGCTGTTAGGCGGTACTGTGGGCGCGGATGCGTGGTTTAGCAGTGCTGAAATTAACGACGCTGTAGACGGTGGCGATAACACAGTTCCTTCGTTCTACGCCTCGTTTGAACATTTTGTTCCACTGATTCCAAATGCGCGAATTGCTTATGCCAATATCGAAGCGGATGCAGTGGCATTTAAACAAACAGACCTGACTGCTTATTACGAGATCCTGGATAACGATCTGGTTTCTGTCGATGTGGGTGTATCTCTGATCAAATTCACCAATGGTGAATACAATGCTCAGGGCCATATTCAGACGTTCGACGATGAGTGGCAGCCTGCTGTTTACGGGAATGTCGAGATTGGTTTCCCGATGACACCGCTGACTGCCTTTGCTGAAGGTAACGTGGGTGAATTCGACGGCACCAGCACGCTGGATGCAAAAGCCGGTCTGAAGTTCACGATTCCGCTGGTAGCAGCCGATCTGAACCTGCGCGGTGGTTACCGTGTGATGGATTACGATTTTGACGCGATCAACAACCCGCTGGGTGGCAAAGTGAAACTGGACGGTTTCTTTGCCGGTGTCGAAGTCGATTTCTGATCGACCTATCAATGCTGAAAAAAGCCATGCTTCTTGCATGGCTTTTTTGTTGCCTGTTTTTCCAGTTATGAGCCATGTTTAAAAGGGCAATCACGCAGGAATCAGGCCGATGACAATTACCGAGTTACAGCGTTTATACGCCAACAGTGAAATTGTAGAAGCGGTTATTGAGCCATCTCTCCAGGCAAACGGCTGGGTGGTGGAATTTCGTCATCGCCGAGGTGGCTTTGTCACCCTGACCGACGGTGCTGGCAGTGAAAAGTGCTACCGGGACATTGATACCGCCACTGAGCGGGCGTTTGAAGTCGGTTTCCATCAGGTCCGGATCGCTGATCATTTCTGATCTCTGTGTTGCCCAGTCTCCGGATTGGGCACGTTTTCTTCTTCTCTGCTGATTCTCTCTTCCAAAAAGTTATAAAACATTCTTATCTATTCTTTCTTGTTATTTCGTCGAATAGCTAATCTACCCATTACGCAATGTAAAGGGATCGTCGTGTCATGTTACTTAAGGAACTCTCGGCTTTAGCCAGCCCTCTCAATGATCAGCAGATTGGTCAGTTGCAACAGGCAGTCGCAGAACTGTCATCCCAGCAGCTGGCCTGGATCAGCGGTTATTTTTGGGGACTCAGTCAAACCCAGTCGGCAGGTCAGCAGCCTGCCGGTCAGCCTGTGGCCGCGGTGGCTGCCAAACCGGCTGGCAAACTGACCATTATTTATGCCTCTCAGACCGGGAACGCCAAAGGCGTGGCTCAGGCGCTGAAGGAGGAAGCGGTTGCAGCCGGTATTCAGGCGGATGTATTTGCATCCGGTGACTATAAAGGCAAAAACCTCACCAAAGAAACGCATGTGGTGATTGTCGCTTCCACCCACGGTGAAGGGGAAGCTCCGGATGACGCCATGGAACTGCATGAATTTCTGCAGTCCAAGCGTGCACCGAAGCTGCCGAACCTGAACTACGCCGTGCTGGGTCTGGGCGACTCCAGTTATGAATTTTTCTGCCAGACGGCAAAAGACTTCGACAGCTATCTGAGCAAGCTGGGTGCCAAACCTTTTGTGGATCGGATCGACTGTGATGTGGATTACGATGCACCTGCTGCCGAATGGCGTGCCAAGGCGCTGGAATCCATCAAAGACGAACTGCTGGGCGGCGGTGATGCGGAAGTGGTGCAACTGCCGGTCGGGCAGAGTGCGCAGGCGGCCGTTTCTCAGTACAACAAGCAAAATCCGTATCCGGCTGAGCTGCTGCTGAGCCAGAAGATCACGGGCCGTGATTCAGGCAAGGATGTTCGCCATGTCGAGATTGACCTGGCTGAGTCCGGCCTGACCTATCAGCCGGGTGATGCACTGGGTGTCTGGTATGACAATGATCCGGCACTGGCTGAAGCTCTGGCCGCCAAGGTTGGCCTGAGCGCTGATGCAAGTGTTGAGGTGGACGGTGCAACCCTGAGCCTGAAAGACGCACTGGTCAGCAAATATGAAATCACGGCTGCCAACCCGCAACTGGTGACCAAATTCGCTGAACTGTCCGGCAGCAAAAAACTGCTGAAACTGGTGGAACACAAAGACAAGCTGCGCGAATACGCGGCGAACACTCAGGTGATTGATGTCTTTGCTGAGAAGAAAACTGAGCTGACGGCCGAACAGCTGCAAGGTTTGCTGCGCCGTCTGACGCCGCGGCTGTACTCCATTGCTTCCAGCCAGGAGGAAGTGGGTGAGGAAGTGCATCTGACAGTCGGTCTGGTGGAATACCAGCAGGGCGAAGAAAGCCGCTTCGGCGGGGCCTCCGGTTATCTGGCCCACCGCCTGGAAGAAGGCGCGAATGTCCGGGTCTTCGTGGAAGGCAACAACAACTTCAAACTGCCGGCTGATGATAATACGCCGGTGATCATGATTGGTCCGGGAACGGGTATTGCACCTTTCCGTGCGTTTATCCAGGAACGGGATAACCGTGACGCAGAAGGGAAAAACTGGCTGTTCTTCGGCGATCGCACCTTTACGGATGATTTCCTGTATCAGGTGGAATGGCAGAAATACCTGAAAGACGGTGTTCTGTCCCGACTGGACGTGGCTTTCAGCCGTGACCAGCAAGAAAAAGTTTATGTCCAGCACCGCATTCTGGAGAACGCGGCGGAAGTATGGCAATGGCTGCAGGATGGCGCCCATCTTTATGTCTGTGGTGACGCGAACCGGATGGCCAAAGACGTGCATGAAGCACTGATCACTGTGGCCGAGCAGCAGGGCGGCAAGAGCCGTGAAGATGCAGAGCAATATTTGAATGATTTGCGTAAAGCCAAACGCTACCAGAAGGATGTGTACTAATGACTGAGAAACTGTCCGATAACGAACGTCTGAAACGCGAAAGTGACTTCCTGCGCGGGACTATTGCAGAGGATCTTCAGGACCGCATTACCGGTGGCTTTACCGCAGACAACTTCCAGTTGATCCGTTTCCACGGTATGTATCAGCAGGACGACCGCGATATTCGCCCTGAGCGTCAGAAGCAGAAACTGGAACCGCTGCATAACGTGATGCTGCGTGCCCGGATGCCGGGCGGGATCATTACGCCAAAACAATGGCTGGCGATTGATCAGTTCTCGCAGGACAAAACCATGTACGGCAGTATCCGTCTGACCACCCGCCAGACGTTCCAGTTTCATGGTGTGTTGAAACCGAACATCAAACTGATGCATCAGACGCTGAACGACTACGGCATCGACTCGATTGCGACCGCCGGGGACGTAAACCGGAACGTTCTGTGTACCTCGAACCCGGTTGAGTCTGAGCTGCACCAGCAGGCGTACGAGTGGGCTAAGAAAATCAGTGAGCATCTGCTGCCGAAAACCCGCGCCTACGCGGAAATCTGGCTGAATGGTGAGAAGCTGGAAGGCCATAAAGATGAAGAGCCGATTCTGGGCTCGAACTATCTGCCGCGTAAATTCAAGACCACGGTCGTGATCCCGCCGCAGAATGATGTGGATGTTCACGCGAACGACCTGAACTTCGTCGCGATTGCGGAAAACGGTCAGCTGGTCGGCTTTAACGTGCTGGTTGGCGGCGGTCTGGCGATGACGCACGGCGACACTGCGACGTATCCGCGCCGTGCTGACGACTTCGGTTTTGTGCCGCTGGAGAAAACTCTGGATGTTGCCGCAGCCGTTGTGACCACGCAGCGTGACTGGGGGAACCGTTCAAACCGGAAGAATGCGAAAACCAAGTACACGCTGGATCGTGTGGGTGTTGACGTGTTCAAAGCTGAGGTTGAGAAACGTGCGGGTGTGGCATTCGAAGAAAGCCGCCCGTATGAATTTACCGGCCGTGGCGATCGTTTTGGCTGGGTCAATGGCATTGATGGGAAGTACCACCTGACGCTGTTTATTGAAAACGGTCGTCTGCTGGATTATCCGGACAAGCCGCTGAAAACCGGTGTGGCTGAGATTGCGAAGATCCATAAAGGGGATTTCCGCATGACGTCTAACCAGAACCTGATTATTGCCGGTGTGGCGCCGGAAGACAAAGCGACGATCGAGCAGATCGCCCGTGCTCACGGCCTGATCGACGACGGTGTCAGCGTTCAGCGTCAGAATTCGATGGCTTGTGTGTCGCTGCCGACCTGTCCGCTGGCGATGGCCGAAGCCGAGCGCTTCCTGCCTGATTTCGTCACTGATTTCGAAGCTCTGCTGGCAAAACATGGTCTGAGCAAGGATGAGCACATCATTTTGCGGGTCACCGGCTGTCCGAACGGCTGTGGCCGCGCCATGCTGGCAGAAATTGGTCTGGTGGGTAAAGCGCCGGGCCGTTACAACCTGCATCTGGGCGGGAATGTAAACGGGACGCGTATTCCGAAGATGTACCGTGAAAACATCACGGTTGATGAAATCATGACTGAGTTAGACCAACTGGTCGGCCGCTGGGCGACTGAGCGGGAAGCCGGTGAAGGGTTTGGTGATTTCACCATTCGCGCTGGCATCATCGCTCCGGTTGAGGTCTCTGTGAGGGATTTTTATGCCTAAATATGCGTTGGCGGATCTGCTGAATGCAACGAAAGTTGAGCAGATCCTTCAGCTGGCGGAAATTAACGCCGAGCTGGAGCAGATGACCGCCCGGGAGCGGGTTCGCTGGGCGCTGGAATTTCTTGACGGCAATTATGCGCTGGCGTCCAGTTTCGGCATTCAGTCTGCTGTGATGCTGCATCTGGTCACGCAGGAATCACCGAATATTCCGGTGATCCTGACGGATACCGGCTATCTGTTCCCGGAAACGTATCAGTTCATTGATTTTTTGACTGAGCGCTTGTCGCTGAACCTGAAGGTTTATCGTGCTGAACTGAATCCGGCCTGGCAGGAAGCCCGTTATGGTCAGTTGTGGACGCAGGGTGTGGAAGGCATCAAGCAATACAATAAGATCAACAAGGTGGAGCCGATGCGCCGTGCGCTGGATGAGCTGCAGGTGAATACCTGGTTCTCCGGTCTGCGCCGTGAGCAGTCGTCCTCCCGTGCAACACTGCCGGTACTGGCGATTCAGAATGGGAAGTTCAAGTTTCTGCCGCTGATCGACTGGACCGAGCAGGATATTGATGCGTATCTGATGAAGCATGATTTGCCTTATCACCCGCTGCGAGAGCAGGGATACCGCTCAATGGGCGATGTGCATACCACGGCGAAGTGGGAACCGGGAATGAAAGAAGAAGACACGCGCTTCTTCGGTCTGAAACGGGAATGCGGCCTGCACGAAAATGACGTGGAGAGCGATGGTTCCGGTATTTAAGTCCGAGCCTGAACCGTCATACTTTACATTGCAGATATGAAAAAACCTGACCGGGAAACCGGTCAGGTTTTTTTTATTTGAGAATCAGAAAATTGACCTGCGTCTGACAGCTGAAATGAGTGAACTCGTTACGCTCGCCCGTTGTCTGACTTGGGTCAGTTAGCCAGCAGGTGTCCAGATTTTGGTCAGGGTATCAATCAGGCCCGCACTGGCGCCCTGGGTGCCCAGGAATTGAGTGATAATCGGAACAAACTGGCTGATCATGCTTGCGTCCAAGCCTAAAGCGGTGAATACCGGGCCCAGCGCATCCATGTTGTTCAGCATGCCGCCCAGACCTGCCGGAATCGCATCCATCAGGTTTTCGGAACCGGGGATCAGTTTGGTCAGCTCAGAAGCCTGATCGCCGCTCAACTGGCTGGCAGCCATGGACAGCAGTGCACCGGCACCGCCCGCAGCCTGTTCAGTGCTGACGCCCAGCTGGTCGGTGAGCATGCTGGCAAGGGGGTTGTCGGCCAGTGCTTCCATTTTGTCGTCACCGCCGCCGAAAATGTCGGAAAGACTGAAGGCGTGGGCAGCAGGGGTGATGGCCAGAGTGGCCATTAAAGGTAACGCAACCAGCCACATGCGTTGGACTAAAGCTCGGATCATAGTGTTCTCCTTAGAATCGTTATCAGGTTTTCCCGCGGGGGAAGCCACAGCTACTCTAAGCGTAGACGGGAAAAGAAAAAAGAGGGCACTTTGTCAGTTTATTGTCAGGGCATGTGATTGATATGAGACAAAAAAACGGCGCCGAAGCACCGTTTTTTCTGAGAAGGCGACAGGACTTACAGGATGTCCAGCAGCTCAACTTCGAAGACCAGCGCTGCGAAAGGAGGAATCGCTGCACCGGCACCACGCTCGCCGTAGGCCAGGTTTTGCGGGATGTACAGTTTCCACTTCGAGCCGACAGGCATCATTTGCAGGGCTTCAACCCAACCAGCGATAACGCCGGTAACCGGGAACTCTGCAGGCTGACCGCGGGTTACGGAGCTGTCGAACACAGTGCCGTCAGTCAGTTCGCCGTGGTAGTGAACACGGACTTGTTTGTCAGACGTTGGGATTTCGCCGTTGCCTTCAACCAGAACTTCGTACTGCAGACCAGAGTCAGTGACTGTTACTTCAGGGCGCAGTGCGTTATCTTTGAGGAAGGCTTCGCCTTCAGCTGCAGCGGCTTTTGCCTGCTCCTGACGAGCTTCTTCCGCACGGGTGTGCAGGTCACGCAGCGCGTTGTTGATCTCGTCGACAGGAATTTCTGGCATGTCACCAGTCAGCGAGGTTGCGATGCCTTTGGCGATAGCAGCAACGTTCAGGCCTTCCAGGCCGCTTTGAGCAAGCTGCTGGCCCATTTGCAGACCAATACCGTAGCTCGCTTTAGTTTCAACTGTATCTAGTTTAACGTCAGACATAGTGTCGTCTCTTTATGTCGAGTGAATTAAGCGGGCAGGATAACAGTTTCAGCCCTCAGGGGTAAACTTTTGTGAACAGGGGTCGCAACAAAGCGTGATCCCGAAGTTTTGGCGCAGAGTGATGGAGAGTAGTTGTTATGGGACAAGCGAAACGCCGTAACAGGAAAAAAACAGCACTGGCACAGCCCAAGGTGCCGTGGGCAGAATGGAAAAACCGGCTCGGCGATCTGAACTGGCGTGCGGCGTGTCAGGCGAAATGGCAGATGGCCAGACAGCATATTGCACCTTACTGGCAGCTGTTGCCTGTGTTTCACCGCAGAGCACTCATGGTGCTGGTACCGGTTGTCTTCATCCTGTTGCTGCTGCCTGCTTCAGAACCTGAACTCAATATTCCCGGCAACCAGCCGGTTCGTCAGGAAGTGGATCTGAACCTTGGAGAAGCGCCCCGTTTACCGGTCGGCCAGCGCCCGGAACCGCCATCACCGGTCCGTCCGGAGCCCGGCCGTTCATCCATTGAGCAGCCTCAGACTCAGGTGACTTCGTCGGTATCGGCAGGCTGGCAGAGCTATGAAGTGAAGCAGGGCGAAACTCTGGCGACGATTTTCCGTGCCCGCTCCCTGCCGCTGACGGATCTGTACGCGATTGCGGCCATTGAAGGGAAAGATAAGCCGCTGAGCCAGATCAAATCGGGTCAGCTGATGCGTTACAAACAACGGTCCAATGGCGATCTGGATGTGTTGCAGATTGAAAGCCGCAGCGGCGATCCGGTGATGTTCTTCCGTCGCTCAGACGGCAGTTTTGCCCGCGGCCAATAATCACAGCCCCGGTTATTTCTTGAATAGCCGGGGCTGATCTCAGACGGCGGGCTGATTTTTGGTCAGCCGCATATCAATGTGAGGGATCCCATCTTCCAGGTATTCTTCGGAAAAGACGGTGAAGCCAAAGCGATGGTAATAGCTTTGCAGGTGTGACTGTGCACCAATCTCAATGTTCTCTCCCGGCCACAGTTGCTCGGCGTAAGCCAGTCCCTGACGGAGCAGTTCGCTGCCCAACCCCCGGCCTCTTGCAGCTTCTGACGTGATCACCCGGCCAATGCTGACACAGTCATAAGTCAATCCGGCCGGTAATAGTCTCAGGTAAGCCATCAGCATGCCATTTTCATAAGCGACGACATGGTAGGTGCCCTGAACTCGGTCGTGGCCGTCAATTTCCGGGTAAGGACAGTTCTGCTCCACCACGAACACATCGACCCGGAGTTTCAAGATGTCATAAAGTTGATCCGTCGTGAGCTGGTCAAACCCAAGGCATTGCCATTGCATCCTCTGTCCTTTTTATCAATACATTTATCATCAATCAGAATATGGGGTGACGGCTGGCGATGCAATCCCCGGATTACTGAGATGATGGTTTATGCAGGTGCCGTTTCAGACTGCTGAGCTGATTTAGGGAGAGATCCAGAAAGGAAGCCAGTTGCGGTTCGGAAATTGCACTGGCCAGTTCTCCCAGGCTTTCGGTGAATAACGCATATCGTCGGGCCGGACTGTAAAGCCGCATGAATTGTTCTTTTTGCTCCCGGAACAGCAGTTGTCTTTCAGTCAGCGCGATATAAAGCTCAGGGCAGTGTGCACGCCAGCTGAGGATCAGTTCTGTGGGCAGCGTCAGGATCTGGCAGGCCGACAGCGTTTCCAGCAGATAAGGTGAGCCTTCTTCCGTCAGCAGGCTTTCAAAGCCGATGAGCAGTTCCTGTTCCCAGTAAAAGTCACGGGTGATCGCATCTCCTTCCGCCGTGAGATAACAGGCATGACAAAGGCCGTCGAGCAGGAAAAAGGCCTGAGTTGCCAGTTCACCCTGATTGATCAGAATATGCCGGGTCGGTAACTCCAGCGTTTCAGCCAGATTTAAAGCCTGTTCAATGGTGGCCGGATCGGCCCCGTGCAGTTCAAGAAATTGCGCAAGTGGTGAGGTCATGATGGTGCGTCGTTGGTGATGGTTTAATGAAAGCTTATCAAAAAATACCGCGACAGGTGTCGCGGTATTCAATGAGGTGAGCGGTCAGACTCAGCCTTGCAGATCAATCCTGTAAACCGCAAAGCCTTCAGCGTTGGTTGAAACCTGCTTCATCGGATACTGGCCTTTCACTTTGATAAAGTCGCTGGCTTTGGTGCTTGGCGAGGTTTCAAAGCGGATATCCAGCTTGGTTGCGCTCTTCAGCGGGGCAAAACGCCAGTTGTTATCGGCACTTGGTACGACCTGTCCTTTGTCTTTACTGACCCGGCTGATGTAGTTTGCCAGAACGGTGCGGTTTTCATCCGGGGCCGAGAAGGCGACATACTGCTCACCGGTCCCGGCAAATTTCGCGCCGTAAGCCCGGTAATTGTTGGTGGCAATCATAAATGGCTGCGCCGGGTCGATGGCTTTCCCCTGATACGTCAGCTGACTGATGCGCTCTGATTTTGGATTGATCAGCTGACAGTTACCGTCATACCGTGCGGGTTGTGATACATCAATCTGATACTGAACGCCGTCAATCACATCAAAGTTATAGGTGCGGAAGTCTTCCCAGTTGATCAGCGACTGCGGGGCACTGGAGGTCAGGTCAATCTGATTGAACTGGCCGGCAGCACATTCCAGCCATTCCTTGACTTCTTTTCCGGTCACTTTCAGGGCGACCAGGGTATTCGGATAAAGATAAAGATCGGCTGCATTACGGAAAGTCAGCTGACCGGCTTCTACTTCGGTGTAGTTGCCCGGATCATTGGCCCGGCCACCGGCTTTGAACGGCGCCGCTGCCGATAGAACCGGAATTCCGTCCAGATTCGGATCGCCCTGAATAAAGCGTTCCACATAATCCTTCTGTGCCATGTTGACGATTTGCACGGTCGGATCATCCTGAACCAGTGCCAGATAGCTGTACATCACATCGCTGGCTTTACCGATCGGCTGATTGACGAAGCTACGGGTATTTTTATGGTCATCGGCGACGGCTGCCAGCAATTTGCGGTCGGCTGCCACCAGAGATTTGCCGTTTTCAAAGATCGGGCGGGCTTCGGTCTGGCCTTGTGTCACTGCCCATTTTCCGTTTTGTTGCGTCAGCACCAGATCGATCACGCCCAGGTGATCGCCCCAGCGGCCCGGCATGACCGACGGCACGCCGTTGATGGTACCGGAGGCAAGATCAGTCTGCGGCAGGCTGGCGAAAGTTTTGCTCGGGAACACGGCATGAGAATGACCAAAGGCAATGGCATCAATGCCTTTGACTTCGGTGAGGTAGTACACCGAGTTTTCTGCCATGGCATGGTATGGGTCGGCAGAGACGCCTGAGTGGGGGATTGCCACGATCACATCCGCGCCTTCGGCTTTCATCTTCGGCACAAAAAATTCAGCGGTCTGCTTAATATCTTTCGCTTCGACTTTGCCTTCCAGGTTCTTTTTATCCCAGATCAGAATTTGAGGCGGGACAAAACCGATGTAGCCAATTTTGATGTCATGCTCATTCCCGTCTGTATCTTTCAGGCGGTAGGTTTTAATCAGGTATGGCTTGAAGAGGTTTTTGCCTGTCTTGAGGTCATAAACGTTGGCATTGATATACGGGAAATTTGCCCCGGACAGGGCCGTCTTCAGAAAGTCCAGGCCATAGTTGAACTCGTGGTTTCCGATGTTCCCCACTTCGTAATTCAGCTGATTCATGGCTTTATATACGGGGTGAACATCACCGCCTTTAAGCCCTTTATCGGCCATGTAATCGCCCATCGGGCTGCCCTGAATCAGGTCGCCGTTATCGACCAGCACACTGTTGGTCACTTCCTTTCTGGCTTGCTCGACAAGCGTTGCAGTGCGTACCAGACCGGTTTTCTCTGTGGCCTTATCTTTGTAGTAGTCGTAGTCCATGACATTGGCGTGAATGTCAGTTGTTTCGAGGATACGCAGCTGAATGGTGTCTGCCAGTGCAGGACCTGCCGTAGTCAGCAGGGCACCCAGTACGGCGATGGAAAGTGGTTTGGCTCTTAAGGGCATGATTTTCACCGTGTTATGAACAATAGGAACGCGCTAAAGGTAGCAAAAATACAGTTCCTGAATTGCAAGTGCTTGTCAGATATGTGACACGAGTTTCGTTTGCTGCAGATGTAACCTGTTGAAGATGTGGGCGGCTCTGATCGGCACGGAGCTCGCCTCAGGAGTACCTCAGCGTTAGAACAGAAAGGCATAAGATAAGCAATCACCGTAAGCGTTGAGCCGAAAAAAGAGTTGTTTTATAGGGTGTTACCCCATCTCTCAGGCCGAAACCATGCCCATGCTTCCTGAAATTCCTGAAAGTAGAGCAAGCTAAACTTTTGGGAATAAAAAATGAAATTTTAGAATTTCAGGTAATATCTTGCCCCGTCTATAGTGCTGTTAATTACAGCGAGTATGAGCAGCGACTATGGACTATTTACCAATTTTTGCCGATTTAAAGCGTCGTCCATGCCTGGTAGTAGGTGGTGGAGAAGTGGCCTGGCGTAAAACCCGGATGCTGCTGAAAGCCGGTGCCGACGTCCGTGTGATTGCTCCTGAGCTGAATGCAGATTTTCAACAGGCGGTCAAAAACGGTCAGGTGACGCTTCTGGCTGATCAATTTACGCCTGAACATCTCGACGGCATCTTCCTGGCGATCGCAGCAACGGATCGCAAAGCCATCAATGCACTGGTGTACCAGTCTGCCAATCAACGCCAGGTACTGGTGAATGTGGTGGATGACACCCAGCGCTGCAGTTTTATCGTCCCGTCGATTGTCGATCGTTCCCCGATTATTGTTGCGATTTCCTCTTCTGGTAAAGCGCCGGTGCTGGCCCGTCTGGTCCGGGAGAAGCTGGAGGCACTGCTGCCTCAGCACCTCGGCAAAATGGCGTCACTGGCGGGAAATTTCCGGGATCGCCTGAAAAATACCGTTCAAAGCCTGACGGCACGCCGATTGTTCTGGGAGCAGGCCTTTGATGGTCGCTTTGCGGAACTGGTTGCGGCAGGCAGAGAGCAGGAAGCCGAGCAAGAACTGATCCGTCAGTCCCAGCACGTTGCCACGCAGGGCCAGGTGGCCCTGATTGGTGCGGGTCCGGGAGATGCAGGTTTACTGACACTGCGTGCCCTGCAGCTGATGCAGCAGGCCGATGTGGTGCTCTATGACTATTTAGTCTCTGATGAAATCATGGATCTGGTCCGTCGCGATGCTGAGCTGGTATGCGTGGGCAAACGTGCTGGTTTCCATAGTGTGCCTCAGGAAGAAACCAATCGTCTGCTGGTGGAATATGCCAGTCAGGGGAAACGAGTCGTGCGCCTCAAAGGCGGTGATCCTTTCATGTTTGGCCGCGGTGGTGAAGAACTGGAAGTGCTTTTCGATGCCGGGATTCCGTTCCAGGTCGTACCCGGAATTACCGCTGCTGCCGGCGCGACCGCCTATGCCGGTATTCCGCTGACACATCGCGATTACGCTCAGAGTGCCCTGTTTATTACCGGTCACACCAAGCCGGACAGCGATACCCTCGACTGGTCAACACTGGCGCGCGGCAAGCAGACGCTGGTGATCTATATGGGCCTGATGAAATCGAGTCATATCCAGCAACAGCTGATTGAACATGGCCGGGCAGCAGAAACGCCGATCGCTATCATTGAGAGAGGCACACAGGCATCGCAAAAAATTTACAA
Organism: Photobacterium sp. CCB-ST2H9; assembly: GCF_023151555.2. Taxonomy (NCBI): domain Bacteria; kingdom Pseudomonadati; phylum Pseudomonadota; class Gammaproteobacteria; order Vibrionales; family Vibrionaceae; genus Photobacterium; species Photobacterium sp. CCB-ST2H9. Next base: position 3,181,798 of record NZ_CP100425.1, on the reverse strand, counting down.
AGGTCAGCTGAGTGAACTGGCTCAGCTGGCAGAGCACGCGGAATCACCGTCACTCATTGTGGTGGGTGAAGTGGTGAACCTCGCGCAGAAATTACATTGGTTCGGAAAGCAGGAACAACAAGGGCAACCACACCCCGCTGTCGTGAGCCTGGCTTAACATGGAGAGAAAGATGGATCCGAAACGCCTTACCCACCTTAAGCAGCTCGAAGCGGAGAGTATTCATATCATCCGTGAAGTCGCCGCTGAGTTCGATAACCCAGTGATGATGTACTCCATCGGTAAAGATTCTTCGGTGATGCTGCACCTGGCCCGTAAAGCTTTTTATCCGGGAAAAATTCCGTTCCCGTTGCTGCACGTCGATACTGACTGGAAATTCCGCGAGATGATCGAGTTTCGCGATGCTACAGCAAAAAAATACGGATTTGACCTGCTGGTTCACAAAAATCCGGAAGGGATTGCGATGGGAATCAGCCCGTTTGAGCACGGTTCTTCCAAGCATACGGACATCATGAAAACTCAGGGCCTGAAGCAGGCACTGAACAAATACGGCTTTGATGCTGCCTTCGGCGGTGCCCGTCGTGACGAAGAGAAATCCCGTGCGAAAGAGCGTGTGTATTCTTTCCGTGACAAAAACCATACCTGGGATCCGAAGAACCAGCGTCCTGAATTGTGGCGGACCTATAACGGGCAGATCAATAAAGGCGAAAGTATCCGTGTGTTCCCGCTGTCCAACTGGACCGAGCTGGATATCTGGCAATACATCTATCTGGAAGGCATTGAGATTGTGCCGCTGTATCTGTCTCAGGTACGTCCTGTCGTTGAGCGCGACGGTATGCTGATCATGGTCGATGATGACCGTATGAAACTGCGTCCGGGCGAAGAGGTCCAGCAGAAGAGTGTGCGCTTCCGTACGCTGGGCTGCTACCCGCTGACCGGCGCGATTGAATCTGAGGCTGGTACTCTGCCGGAAATCATTGAAGAAATGCTGGTCGCGACCTCCAGTGAGCGTCAGGGACGGGCGATCGACCACGATCAGTCTGGTTCCATGGAATTGAAGAAACGTCAGGGTTATTTCTAAGGAGTCGGGACATGAACAGTGCAATTCAACAACAAGTGGCTGAGCTGGGCATTGAAGCCTATCTCGATCAGCACCAGAACAAGTCTCTGCTTCGTTTCCTGACCTGCGGTTCAGTCGATGATGGCAAAAGTACGCTGATTGGCCGTCTGCTGCATGATTCTCAGCAGATTTATGAAGATCAACTGGCGGCAATTCATGCGGACAGCCAGAAAGTAGGCACCACGGGCAGCAAACCGGATCTGGCTTTGCTGGTGGACGGCCTGCAGGCGGAGCGTGAGCAGGGCATCACTATTGATGTTGCTTACCGTTATTTTTCGACACAGAAACGCAAATTCATTATTGCCGACACGCCGGGACATGAGCAGTACACCCGCAATATGGCGACCGGTGCCTCAACCTGTGATGTGGCGGTGATTCTGATCGACGCCCGGAAAGGCGTGCTGGATCAGACCCGTCGTCATTCTTATATCGCCAGCCTGCTGGGGATCCGTCAGTTCGTGGTTGCCGTGAATAAAATGGATCTGGTGGGCTTCGAGCAAGCGCGTTTTGAGCAGATCCGCGATGACTATCTGGCATTCGCAGAAAAACTGAATGCGGATATCAACATCCAGCTGGTGCCCCTGTCTGCACTGGACGGAGATAACGTTGTGACGCTCAGTGAACAGACGCCCTGGTATCAGGGGGAGTCGCTGCTGTCATTACTGGAAGACGTGGAAGTTAATAAGAAAGATGATGGCGAACTGCGCTTTCCGGTTCAGTATGTGAACCGTCCGAATCTGGATTTCCGCGGCTTCGCCGGCACACTGGCTTCAGGCACAGTCAAAGTCGGAGATGCCGTGAAAGTGCTGCCGTCCGGTAAGACATCAACCGTTGCCCGCATTGTCACTTTCGATGGTGATCTGATTGAAGCGCATTCAGGTCAGGCAATCACGCTGACGCTGAACGACGAAATTGATATCAGCCGTGGTGACACTATTGTTCACGCGGAAGATACAGTGCCGCTGAGTAACCAGCTTCTGGCTGATATTGTCTGGATGGCTGAGGCGCCACTGGAATCCGGCCGTCAGTACGACATCAAAGTCGCAGGTAAGAAAACGGTGGGTTTGGTGAGTGCGATTCGTCATCAGGTAGATATCAACAATCTGGAAACCTTCATTACAGATGTGCTGCCCCTGAACGGGATCGGCTTGTGTGAAGTTTCGCTGAATGAGTCGATTGCGATTGATTCATATCAGGATTGCGCTGACACCGGTGGCTTCATTCTGATCGACCGTCTGACCAATGTGACTGTGGGTGCCGGTATGGTGAGAGAAGCACTGGCAGAATCGGCACCGGCTCAGCACGGCTACAGTGCGTTTGAAGTCGAACTGAATGCCCTGATCCGTAAGCACTTCCCGCACTGGGGTGCCAAAGATCTCAGTAAGTTGCTGGGGTAACTGCCTATGGCATGGGAACAAGCCCTGGTACTTGCCATGCTGGTGGTGATCATTACCTGTCTGATCACCACCAGGATTAAACCTGCATTTCTGTTCGCAGGCGCGGCTTTTGTCGGCTTTCAAACCGGGATGATCGAGCTGTCGACCCTGGCTGGTAACTTCACGAATGCGTCGTTGCTGACTCTGGTTTTGTTGATCCTTGTTTCTATTGCACTGGAAAAAACGCGCCTGATCAGTTGGGTCGGGCGCCAGATCTCTCAGGGAGGTCAAACGTCGGTCGTTGCCAAACTTGGTCTGTCGACGGCGTTTCTGTCTTCTTTTACCAATAATACGGCTGTGGTGGTGTCACTGATTGGTGCGGTAAAACGCAATCAGCGTCATGCGCCGTCACGCCTGTTGATCCCGCTGTCATATACCGCCATTTTAGGCGGTACCCTGACTTTGATTGGTACCTCGACAAATTTAATCGTTAACAGCTTCGTTGAAGATGCGGGTTTACCCAGTCTGGGATTTTTTGCCCCTTCGATGATCGGGCTGGCGGTTTTACTGACTGGTCTGGCGGTTCTGGTGCCTTTGAGCCACCTGCTGCCGAATTATGACGACAGCAATCAGGATGAACTGCCTTATTTTCTGGAAGCCAGGATCACTGAGACTTCACCGCTGGCCGGGAAAACGGTGGCAGAAAATGGTTTGCGTGCCCTGCGACGTCTGTTTCTGGCTGAAATTATCCGGGATGGCCAAACCATTGCGCCCGTCTGTCCGGATACGGTATTGCACGCCGGTGATAATCTGCTGTTTTGCGGCGACGTCGAAAGTGTCACAACCCTGCAGGAAATTGAAGGGTTAAAGTTATTCGGCCAGCATCATCTGAATGGTCAGTCGATGATGGAAGTGATTGTCAGTCATTCCGCGGGGATCCGGGGTAAATCTCTCAAAGATGTCCGGTTCCGTGAGCGCTTTGATGCTGTTGTGGTTGCGATTCGTCGCGGACATGAACGTCTGGCGGGTGGGTTAGGCAATATTGAGCTGCATCCGGGAGATACGCTGGTGATTGTTCCCGGGAAGACCTTTCAGGAGAAAAAACAAACGCTGAACCGCGAGTTTGTTCTGATTAATGGCCTGGACTCCAGCGCCCGTTTGGACAGTTCAAAAAGCATGGCAGTTTTGGGTGGTTTCGTTGCCGTCATCGCAGCCGCTTTACTGGATGTTCTGCCGTTGATCAAAGGACTGGCTGGTTATCTGCTGATTCTGCTGGCAACCGGCATTATCAGTTTTGCAGAAATTCGCCGTCGCTTCCCAATCGATATTGTTGTCATTGTTGGTTCAGCATTATCGTTAGCACAGTTAATGCTGACCAGCGGCCTGTCTGAGCGGATGGGTAACCTGATGATGACATCTTTTAACGGCTGGGGTGTTTACGGCGGGTTAGTGGCCGTGTATCTGCTGACCTTACTGATGACCGAGCTGGTAACCAACAATGCAGCCGCGGCTTTATCATTCCCGTTGGCTTATAGCCTGGCACTGAGTTACGGTGTTGATCCGATGCCGTTTATTATGGCCGTTCTGTTTGGGGCCAGCGCCAGCTTTATATCACCTTATGGTTACCAGACGAATCTGCTCGTTTACACCGTAGGTAATTACAAACTGCGTGACTATCTGAGAATCGGACTGCCTTTTTCTATTATGTATTCAGCGGTCGTACTGACCCTGATCCCGCAGTTTTTCCCTTTTTAATGTGTTTTAGCAACGGAGTGTACAATGACCGCTGTCGTTCAATCCCATGAAAATGAAAACGTGGTCTGGCACAATCACCAGACAGATAAAGCACAGCGTGCTCAGTTGAAAAATCAGAAACCTTGTGTGCTCTGGTTTACCGGATTGAGTGGTGCAGGCAAGTCGACAGTTGCTGGCGCATTGGAAAATCGTCTTGCGGGTCAGGGATTTCATACGTACCTGCTGGATGGTGATAACGTTCGTCATGGGCTGTGTAAGGATCTCGGCTTCTCATCAGAGGATCGGAAAGAGAATATCCGCCGCATCGGTGAAGTGGCAAAACTGATGGCGGATGCCGGACTGATCGTCTTGACCGCATTTATTTCTCCTCACCGTGCTGAACGTCAACTGGTAAGGGATCTTTTGCCTGAAGGCGAGTTCATCGAAGTTTTTGTTGATACACCATTAGCCGAGTGTGAAAAGCGGGATCCGAAAGGTCTGTATAAAAAAGCCCGGGCTGGTGAGATTAAAGATTTTACCGGCATCGACTCGGAGTATCAGCCGCCTGAAACGCCAGAGATTCATCTTCACGCGGGAGATACATCAGTGGATACGCTGGTCACTCTGTGCATGGAAGCGTTAAAGCAACGCCGTATTATATAAGACAAGGAGTCAAGCGTGAGCGCACTACTGGAGTCTGTTTACCAGATTGCCCTGGAAGCCGGGCAAGTCATTATGGATTTCTATCACAGCAATGTTCAGGTTGAAGAAAAGGCAGACAGCAGCCCTGTGACGGAAGCGGATCTGGCCGCGAACGCAGTGATTGTTCGTCACTTGTCAGAACTGACCCCTGAGATCCCCATTCTTTCTGAAGAGTCGGCCCATACCGAATGGGAACAGCGTCAACACTGGGAATCCTTCTGGCTGGTGGATCCGCTGGACGGAACGAAAGAGTTCCTCCGCAGAAACGGAGAGTTCACCGTGAATATTGCATTAATAAAGCAGGGAAGGCCGGTACTGGCGGTTGTCCATGCGCCGGCGCTGGATAAATCCTGGCTGGGCGACAGTCATCAAGCCTGGATGCAAACAAAAGGCGGACGTGAACCGATCCGAACCAGAGAAGCAACCGTCCCGACAGTGGTCGGAAGCCGCTCTCATCCCAGCCCGGATATGGCTGACTTTTTGGAAAAGCTGGGCCAGCATAAGATGACGGAAGTGGGATCATCTCTGAAGTTCTGCCTGGTTGCTGAAGGACGGGCACAATTCTATCCGCGTTTGGGACCAACCATGATGTGGGATACCGCTGCAGGGCAGTGTATCGCAGAAAGTGCAGGCGCGAAGGTCACTTTATTGAACGACGCACCCCTGCAATATCATCGTGAGGAGTTGTTGAATCCTTTCTTTCTTGTTTCTTACAAGTAATCGACTCTGTCCGCCGGGTATCACGGCGGACTTTTTTGTATTGAACCTCTCCTTTATCAGTCTCTATATAGCGGGAATATCAGCATCTCTGGACTCGTACAAAACGCGTCGTCTTCTTTCTGTATACCGTTATTGCTGCTTTTCTGTGTTTTTTGGCTGGTTCGGGTTAAAAGATCGCCTTTCGTAATGAAATAATAAAAAAACACTTGCTGCATCTGAATTACGCCCTATAATGCCGCCTCACTGACAGGGCACGACAGTGTTTGAATAAGTTCTTCGTAACTTGTGTATAACTTGTGGTGAACTGAAAGGAGCGCAAAAATAGAGAAAAATCTGGTTGACAGTGTTTTTTCTTTTTGCAAAATGCGCATCTTCACTTGAGAGTTGATTCAAAGCTTTAAACTTTGATGTTTTCCTTGGTGAGGGCTTGGTTAAGAAGGTTTTTGAAAATTATTTTAAAAATAATTCTTGACTAAGAAAAAAGGCTCGGTATTATACGCAGCCTCTGACCAACGAGATAAACGTTGAGTCAACGTTCTTTAACAATTTGACCATGCAATCTGTGTGGGCACTCGACAATGATACAGTCAAAAAGATTTTATCAGTGAACTGAGTGACCAAATCGAAAGTTCTTTCATTAGAGCTTCGGCACAGTCAATTTATCAGTAATCACTGAGCCGCTTTTCTTCGGAAAGGCAACAAAATTCTAATTGAAGAGTTTGATCATGGCTCAGATTGAACGCTGGCGGCAGGCCTAACACATGCAAGTCGAGCGGCAGCGACATGACTGAACCTTCGGGGGACGTCCTGGGCGGCGAGCGGCGGACGGGTGAGTAATGCCTGGGAACATGCCTTAGTGTGGGGGATAACCATTGGAAACGATGGCTAATACCGCATAATCTCTACGGAGCAAAGCGGGGGACCTTCGGGCCTCGCGCGCTAAGATTGGCCCAGGTGGGATTAGCTAGTAGGTGGGGTAACGGCTCACCTAGGCGACGATCCCTAGCTGGTCTGAGAGGATGATCAGCCACACTGGAACTGAGACACGGTCCAGACTCCTACGGGAGGCAGCAGTGGGGAATATTGCACAATGGGGGAAACCCTGATGCAGCCATGCCGCGTGTGTGAAGAAGGCCTTCGGGTTGTAAAGCACTTTCAGCAGTGAGGAAGGGGTGAGTATTAACAGTGCTCATCCTTGACGTTAGCTGCAGAAGAAGCACCGGCTAACTCCGTGCCAGCAGCCGCGGTAATACGGAGGGTGCGAGCGTTAATCGGAATTACTGGGCGTAAAGCGCATGCAGGCGGCGTGTTAAGCCAGATGTGAAAGCCCGGGGCTCAACCTCGGAATCGCATTTGGAACTGGCATGCTAGAGTCTTGTAGAGGGGGGTAGAATTTCAGGTGTAGCGGTGAAATGCGTAGAGATCTGAAGGAATACCGGTGGCGAAGGCGGCCCCCTGGACAAAGACTGACGCTCAGATGCGAAAGCGTGGGGAGCAAACAGGATTAGATACCCTGGTAGTCCACGCCGTAAACGATGTCTACTTGGAGGTTGGTGTCTTGAACACTGGCTTTCGGAGCTAACGCGTTAAGTAGACCGCCTGGGGAGTACGGTCGCAAGATTAAAACTCAAATGAATTGACGGGGGCCCGCACAAGCGGTGGAGCATGTGGTTTAATTCGATGCAACGCGAAGAACCTTACCTACTCTTGACATCCAGAGAACTTAGCAGAGATGCTTTGGTGCCTTCGGGAACTCTGAGACAGGTGCTGCATGGCTGTCGTCAGCTCGTGTTGTGAAATGTTGGGTTAAGTCCCGCAACGAGCGCAACCCTTATCCTTGTTTGCCAGCACTTCGGGTGGGAACTCCAGGGAGACTGCCGGTGATAAACCGGAGGAAGGTGGGGACGACGTCAAGTCATCATGGCCCTTACGAGTAGGGCTACACACGTGCTACAATGGCGTATACAGAGGGCTGCCAACTAGCGATAGTGAGCGAATCCCACAAAGTACGTCGTAGTCCGGATTGGAGTCTGCAACTCGACTCCATGAAGTCGGAATCGCTAGTAATCGTGGATCAGAATGCCACGGTGAATACGTTCCCGGGCCTTGTACACACCGCCCGTCACACCATGGGAGTGGGCTGCACCAGAAGTAGATAGCTTAACCTTCGGGAGGGCGTTTACCACGGTGTGGTTCATGACTGGGGTGAAGTCGTAACAAGGTAGCCCTAGGGGAACCTGGGGCTGGATCACCTCCTTACCTAAAGACTGCGTTGTTGACGCAGTGTCCACACAGATTGCTTGGTGAAATCGTTCAAAGAAAAGCAGAAAGCCTTAATGAATGGCATCCGCTATTGATTAAAGCTGTTTGCTTTAATGCTCTTTAACAATCTGGAAAGCTGACTAGTAAATTCAATCTTTGAGATTGAATCAACTGTTTCGAAAGAAACAGAGTTCTCAAGCAAAACACATTCAAGTGTCTTGTATTTTTTGTCTTCACTTTTCAAAAGTGAAAGCAAAGTGAGTCCGGCGAAACAAATCAAACCTTGGTTGTTTGAACATACGAAACCTCTTGGGGTTGTATGGTTAAGTGACTAAGCGTACACGGTGGATGCCTGGGCAGTCAGAGGCGATGAAGGACGTACTAACTTGCGATAAGCGGTGATGAGGCAGTAAGAGCCACTTGAGTCACCGATTTCCGAATGGGGAAACCCAGCTGCATAAGCGGTTATCATCAGGTGAATACATAGCCTGGTGAGGCGAACCGGGGGAACTGAAACATCTAAGTACCCCGAGGAAGAGAAATCAACCGAGATTCCGGCAGTAGCGGCGAGCGAAACCGGATTAGCCCTTAAGCGTTTTTTGTGTCAGGTGAAGGCTCTGGAAAGTGCCGCGATACAGGGTGACAGCCCCGTAACCGACGATACCTTAAACGTGAAAACGAGTAGGACGGGACACGTGTTATCTTGTCTGAAGATGGGGGGACCATCCTCCAAGGCTAAATACTCCTGACTGACCGATAGTGAACCAGTACCGTGAGGGAAAGGCGAAAAGAACCCCTGTGAGGGGAGTGAAAAAGAACCTGAAACCGTGTACGTACAAGCAGTAGGAGCCCTTCGGGGTGACTGCGTACCTTTTGTATAATGGGTCAGCGACTTAATTTCAGTAGCAAGGTTAACCGTATAGGGGAGCCGTAGGGAAACCGAGTCTTAACTGGGCGTGCAGTTGCTGGGATTAGACCCGAAACCAGGTGATCTAGCCATGGGCAGGTTGAAGGTGAGGTAACACTTACTGGAGGACCGAACCGACTAATGTTGAAAAATTAGCGGATGACTTGTGGCTAGGGGTGAAAGGCCAATCAAACCTGGAGATAGCTGGTTCTCCCCGAAAGCTATTTAGGTAGCGCCTCGGACGAATACTACTGGGGGTAGAGCACTGTTAAGGCTAGGGGGTCATCCCGACTTACCAACCCTTTGCAAACTCCGAATACCAGTAAGTACTATCCGGGAGACACACGGCGGGTGCTAACGTCCGTCGTGGAGAGGGAAACAACCCAGACCGCCAGCTAAGGTCCCAAAGTATCACTAAGTGGGAAACGATGTGGGAAGGCTCAGACAGCCAGGATGTTGGCTTAGAAGCAGCCATCATTTAAAGAAAGCGTAATAGCTCACTGGTCGAGTCGGCCTGCGCGGAAGATTTAACGGGGCTAAGTGATACACCGAAGCTGCGGCAATGCGATTTATCGTATTGGGTAGGGGAGCGTTCTGTAAGCGGCTGAAGGTGTGCTGTAAGGCATGCTGGACGTATCAGAAGTGCGAATGCTGACATGAGTAACGACAAGGGGGGTGAAAAACCTCCCCGCCGGAAGACCAAGGGTTCCTGTCCAACGTTAATCGGGGCAGGGTAAGTCGACCCCTAAGGCGAGGCCGAAAGGCGTAGTCGATGGGAAACGGGTTAATATTCCCGTACTTCTTACTATTGCGATGGGGGGACGGAGAAGGCTAGGTGGGCCAGGCGACGGTTGTCCTGGTTCAAGGGTGTAGGCTGATGGTTTAGGCAAATCCGGACCATCTCAAGGCTGAGACCCGATGTCGAGTCACTACGGTGATGAAGTCATTGATGCCATGCTTCCGGGAAAAGCCTCTAAGCTTCAGATAGTAAGGAATCGTACCCCAAACCGACACAGGTGGTCGGGTAGAGAATACCAAGGCGCTTGAGAGAACTCGGGTGAAGGAACTAGGCAAAATGGTACCGTAACTTCGGGAGAAGGTACGCTGCCGGCGGTGAAGAGACTTGCTCTTGGAGCTGCTGGCAGTCGCAGATACCAGGTGGCTGCAACTGTTTATTAAAAACACAGCACTGTGCAAAATCGAAAGATGACGTATACGGTGTGACGCCTGCCCGGTGCCGGAAGGTTAATTGATGGGGTTATCTTCGGAGAAGCTCTTGATCGAAGCCCCGGTAAACGGCGGCCGTAACTATAACGGTCCTAAGGTAGCGAAATTCCTTGTCGGGTAAGTTCCGACCTGCACGAATGGCGTAATGATGGCCACGCTGTCTCCACCCGAGACTCAGTGAAATTGAAATCGCAGTGAAGATGCTGCGTACCCGCGGCTAGACGGAAAGACCCCGTGAACCTTTACTACAGCTTGGCACTGAACATTGACCCTACATGTGTAGGATAGGTGGGAGGCTTCGAAGCAGGTACGCCAGTATCTGTGGAGCCGTCCTTGAAATACCACCCTTGTAGTGTTGATGTTCTAACGTCGCCCCGTTATCCGGGGTGCGGACAGTGCCTGGTGGGTAGTTTGACTGGGGCGGTCTCCTCCCAAAGCGTAACGGAGGAGCACGAAGGTGGGCTAATCACGGTCGGACATCGTGAGGTTAGTGCAATGGCATAAGCCCGCTTAACTGCGAGAATGACGGTTCGAGCAGGTGCGAAAGCAGGTCATAGTGATCCGGTGGTTCTGAATGGAAGGGCCATCGCTCAACGGATAAAAGGTACTCCGGGGATAACAGGCTGATACCGCCCAAGAGTTCATATCGACGGCGGTGTTTGGCACCTCGATGTCGGCTCATCACATCCTGGGGCTGAAGTCGGTCCCAAGGGTATGGCTGTTCGCCATTTAAAGTGGTACGCGAGCTGGGTTTAGAACGTCGTGAGACAGTTCGGTCCCTATCTGCCGTGGGCGCTGGATGATTGAAGGGAGTTGCTCCTAGTACGAGAGGACCGGAGTGAACGAACCGCTGGTGTTCGGGTTGTGTCGCCAGACGCATTGCCCGGTAGCTAAGTTCGGAACAGATAACCGCTGAAAGCATCTAAGCGGGAAGCTGGCCCTGAGATGAGTCATCCCTGAGACTTTGAGTCTCCTGAAGGGCTGTTCGAGACTAGAACGTTGATAGGCAGGGTGTGTAAGCGTTGTGAGGCGCTCAGCTAACCTGTACTAATTGCCCGTGAGGCTTAACCATACAACACCCAAGGGGTTTTAAGTACGGACTCCATGAGCACTTGAATGATGTGCTGAGAACTTTAGTCAGATTTTTCCGAGATTGTTGAACAAATTTTGCCTGGCGACCATAGCGCTGTGGAACCACCTGATCCCATGCCGAACTCAGACGTGAAACGCAGCAGCGCCGATGGTAGTGTGGGGTCTCCCCATGTGAGAGTAGGACATCGCCAGGTGCTCTCTTCGAAAAGCCCGTCGCGGACGGGCTTTTTCTTCGCTCCGGAGTGAATGCTTCGTGAGCGGAGTCAACACAGAGTTTTTGCTTTTTGACCGGTCGCGGACCGGGACGAAAAAAGATGAAAATTTTGTCTTGACTTCAACGGAGGGAAGCGTAATATACGCGTCCTGACTTGCTGAAGCGAAACGCGCTAAAGCATTGAAAGTCAACGTTCTTTAACAATTTGACCATGCAATCTGTGTGGGCACTCGACAATGATACAGTCAAAAAGATTTTATCAGTGAACTGAGTGACCAAATCGAAAGTTCTTTTATTAGAGCTTCGGCACAGTCAATTTATCAGTAATCACTGAGCCGCTTTTCTTCGGAAAGGCAACAAAATTCTAATTGAAGAGTTTGATCATGGCTCAGATTGAACGCTGGCGGCAGGCCTAACACATGCAAGTCGAGCGGCAGCGACATGACTGAACCTTCGGGGGACGTTATGGGCGGCGAGCGGCGGACGGGTGAGTAATGCCTGGGAACATGCCTTAGTGTGGGGGATAACCATTGGAAACGATGGCTAATACCGCATAATCTCTACGGAGCAAAGCGGGGGACCTTCGGGCCTCGCGCGCTAAGATTGGCCCAGGTGGGATTAGCTAGTAGGTGGGGTAACGGCTCACCTAGGCGACGATCCCTAGCTGGTCTGAGAGGATGATCAGCCACACTGGAACTGAGACACGGTCCAGACTCCTACGGGAGGCAGCAGTGGGGAATATTGCACAATGGGGGAAACCCTGATGCAGCCATGCCGCGTGTGTGAAGAAGGCCTTCGGGTTGTAAAGCACTTTCAGCAGTGAGGAAGGGGTGAGTATTAATAGTGCTCATCCTTGACGTTAGCTGCAGAAGAAGCACCGGCTAACTCCGTGCCAGCAGCCGCGGTAATACGGAGGGTGCGAGCGTTAATCGGAATTACTGGGCGTAAAGCGCATGCAGGCGGCGTGTTAAGCCAGATGTGAAAGCCCGGGGCTCAACCTCGGAATCGCATTTGGAACTGGCATGCTAGAGTCTTGTAGAGGGGGGTAGAATTTCAGGTGTAGCGGTGAAATGCGTAGAGATCTGAAGGAATACCGGTGGCGAAGGCGGCCCCCTGGACAAAGACTGACGCTCAGATGCGAAAGCGTGGGGAGCAAACAGGATTAGATACCCTGGTAGTCCACGCCGTAAACGATGTCTACTTGGAGGTTGGTGTCTTGAACACTGGCTTTCGGAGCTAACGCGTTAAGTAGACCGCCTGGGGAGTACGGTCGCAAGATTAAAACTCAAATGAATTGACGGGGGCCCGCACAAGCGGTGGAGCATGTGGTTTAATTCGATGCAACGCGAAGAACCTTACCTACTCTTGACATCCAGAGAACTTAGCAGAGATGCTTTGGTGCCTTCGGGAACTCTGAGACAGGTGCTGCATGGCTGTCGTCAGCTCGTGTTGTGAAATGTTGGGTTAAGTCCCGCAACGAGCGCAACCCTTATCCTTGTTTGCCAGCACTTCGGGTGGGAACTCCAGGGAGACTGCCGGTGATAAACCGGAGGAAGGTGGGGACGACGTCAAGTCATCATGGCCCTTACGAGTAGGGCTACACACGTGCTACAATGGCGTATACAGAGGGCTGCCAACTAGCGATAGTGAGCGAATCCCACAAAGTACGTCGTAGTCCGGATTGGAGTCTGCAACTCGACTCCATGAAGTCGGAATCGCTAGTAATCGTGGATCAGAATGCCACGGTGAATACGTTCCCGGGCCTTGTACACACCGCCCGTCACACCATGGGAGTGGGCTGCACCAGAAGTAGATAGCTTAACCTTCGGGAGGGCGTTTACCACGGTGTGGTTCATGACTGGGGTGAAGTCGTAACAAGGTAGCCCTAGGGGAACCTGGGGCTGGATCACCTCCTTACCTAAAGACTGCGTTGTTTCGCAGTGTCCACACAGATTGCCTGGTTAAAATGTAAAGAGCGCAAGAGAAGGGTCTGTAGCTCAGGTGGTTAGAGCGCACCCCTGATAAGGGTGAGGTCGGTGGTTCAAGTCCACTCAGACCCACCACTGTTTTCCCAAACACAGTGGTTGAACACTCTTGCAAAACTCGATGGGGCTATAGCTCAGCTGGGAGAGCGCCTGCCTTGCACGCAGGAGGTCAGCAGTTCGATCCTGCTTAGCTCCACCACTCTTTAAGGGTTTTCCCCGAGAATCTTTAGAAAGTGGTTATCTGTCGATAATTCACACTGCTCTTTAACAATCTGGAAAGCTGACTAGTAAATTCAATCTTTGAGATTGAATCAAACTGTTTCGAAAGAAACAGAGTTCTCAAGCAAAACACATTCAAGTGTCTTGTGTAAGAAGAGTCCGGCGAAACAAATCAAACCTTGGTTGTTTGAACATACGAAACCTCTTGGGGTTGTATGGTTAAGTGACTAAGCGTACACGGTGGATGCCTGGGCAGTCAGAGGCGATGAAGGACGTACTAACTTGCGATAAGCGGTGATGAGGCAGTAAGAGCCACTTGAGTCACCGATTTCCGAATGGGGAAACCCAGCCGCATAAGCGGTTATCATCAGGTGAATACATAGCCTGATGAGGCGAACCGGGGGAACTGAAACATCTAAGTACCCCGAGGAAGAGAAATCAACCGAGATTCCGGCAGTAGCGGCGAGCGAAACCGGATTAGCCCTTAAGCGTTTTTTGTGTCAGGTGAAGGCTCTGGAAAGTGCCGCGATACAGGGTGACAGCCCCGTAACCGACGATACCTTAAACGTGAAAACGAGTAGGACGGGACACGTGTTATCTTGTCTGAAGATGGGGGGACCATCCTCCAAGGCTAAATACTCCTGACTGACCGATAGTGAACCAGTACCGTGAGGGAAAGGCGAAAAGAACCCCTGTGAGGGGAGTGAAAAAGAACCTGAAACCGTGTACGTACAAGCAGTAGGAGCCCTTCGGGGTGACTGCGTACCTTTTGTATAATGGGTCAGCGACTTAATTTCAGTAGCAAGGTTAACCGTATAGGGGAGCCGTAGGGAAACCGAGTCTTAACTGGGCGTGCAGTTGCTGGGATTAGACCCGAAACCAGGTGATCTAGCCATGGGCAGGTTGAAGGTGAGGTAACACTTACTGGAGGACCGAACCGACTAATGTTGAAAAATTAGCGGATGACTTGTGGCTAGGGGTGAAAGGCCAATCAAACCTGGAGATAGCTGGTTCTCCCCGAAAGCTATTTAGGTAGCGCCTCGGACGAATACTACTGGGGGTAGAGCACTGTTAAGGCTAGGGGGTCATCCCGACTTACCAACCCTTTGCAAACTCCGAATACCAGTAAGTACTATCCGGGAGACACACGGCGGGTGCTAACGTCCGTCGTGGAGAGGGAAACAACCCAGACCGCCAGCTAAGGTCCCAAAGTATCACTAAGTGGGAAACGATGTGGGAAGGCTCAGACAGCCAGGATGTTGGCTTAGAAGCAGCCATCATTTAAAGAAAGCGTAATAGCTCACTGGTCGAGTCGGCCTGCGCGGAAGATTTAACGGGGCTAAGTGATACACCGAAGCTGCGGCAATGCGATTTATCGTATTGGGTAGGGGAGCGTTCTGTAAGCGGCTGAAGGTGTGCTGTAAGGCATGCTGGACGTATCAGAAGTGCGAATGCTGACATGAGTAACGACAAGGGGGGTGAAAAACCTCCCCGCCGGAAGACCAAGGGTTCCTGTCCAACGTTAATCGGGGCAGGGTAAGTCGACCCCTAAGGCGAGGCCGAAAGGCGTAGTCGATGGGAAACGGGTTAATATTCCCGTACTTCTTACTATTGCGATGGGGGGACGGAGAAGGCTAGGTGGGCCAGGCGACGGTTGTCCTGGTTCAAGGGTGTAGGCTGATGGTTTAGGCAAATCCGGACCATCTCAAGGCTGAGACCCGATGTCGAGTCACTACGGTGATGAAGTCATTGATGCCATGCTTCCGGGAAAAGCCTCTAAGCTTCAGATAGTAAGGAATCGTACCCCAAACCGACACAGGTGGTCGGGTAGAGAATACCAAGGCGCTTGAGAGAACTCGGGTGAAGGAACTAGGCAAAATGGTACCGTAACTTCGGGAGAAGGTACGCTGCCGGCGGTGAAGAGACTTGCTCTTGGAGCTGCTGGCAGTCGCAGATACCAGGTGGCTGCAACTGTTTATTAAAAACACAGCACTGTGCAAAATCGAAAGATGACGTATACGGTGTGACGCCTGCCCGGTGCCGGAAGGTTAATTGATGGGGTTATCTTCGGAGAAGCTCTTGATCGAAGCCCCGGTAAACGGCGGCCGTAACTATAACGGTCCTAAGGTAGCGAAATTCCTTGTCGGGTAAGTTCCGACCTGCACGAATGGCGTAATGATGGCCACGCTGTCTCCACCCGAGACTCAGTGAAATTGAAATCGCAGTGAAGATGCTGCGTACCCGCGGCTAGACGGAAAGACCCCGTGAACCTTTACTACAGCTTGGCACTGAACATTGACCCTACATGTGTAGGATAGGTGGGAGGCTTCGAAGCAGGTACGCCAGTATCTGTGGAGCCGTCCTTGAAATACCACCCTTGTAGTGTTGATGTTCTAACGTCGCCCCGTTATCCGGGGTGCGGACAGTGCCTGGTGGGTAGTTTGACTGGGGCGGTCTCCTCCCAAAGCGTAACGGAGGAGCACGAAGGTGGGCTAATCACGGTCGGACATCGTGAGGTTAGTGCAATGGCATAAGCCCGCTTAACTGCGAGAATGACGGTTCGAGCAGGTGCGAAAGCAGGTCATAGTGATCCGGTGGTTCTGAATGGAAGGGCCATCGCTCAACGGATAAAAGGTACTCCGGGGATAACAGGCTGATACCGCCCAAGAGTTCATATCGACGGCGGTGTTTGGCACCTCGATGTCGGCTCATCACATCCTGGGGCTGAAGTCGGTCCCAAGGGTATGGCTGTTCGCCATTTAAAGTGGTACGCGAGCTGGGTTTAGAACGTCGTGAGACAGTTCGGTCCCTATCTGCCGTGGGCGCTGGATGATTGAAGGGAGTTGCTCCTAGTACGAGAGGACCGGAGTGAACGAACCGCTGGTGTTCGGGTTGTGTCGCCAGACGCATTGCCCGGTAGCTAAGTTCGGAACAGATAACCGCTGAAAGCATCTAAGCGGGAAGCTGGCCCTGAGATGAGTCATCCCTGAGACTTTGAGTCTCCTGAAGGGCTGTTCGAGACTAGAACGTTGATAGGCAGGGTGTGTAAGCGTTGTGAGGCGCTCAGCTAACCTGTACTAATTGCCCGTGAGGCTTAACCATACAACACCCAAGGGGTTTTAAGTACGGACTCCATGAGCACTTGAATGATGTGCTGAGAACTTTAGTCAGATTTTTCCGAGATTGTTGAACAAATTTTGCCTGGCGACCATAGCGCTGTGGAACCACCTGATCCCATGCCGAACTCAGACGTGAAACGCAGCAGCGCCGATGGTAGTGTGGGGTCTCCCCATGTGAGAGTAGGACATCGCCAGGCGCTCTCTTCGAAAAGCCCGTCGCGGACGGGCTTTTTCTTCGCTTCGGAGTGAATGCTTCGTGAGCGGAGTCAACACAGAGTTTTTGCTTTTTGACCGGTCGCGGACCGGGACGAAAAAAGATGAAAATTTTGTCTTGACTTCAAGGGAGGGAAGCGTAATATACGCGTCCTGACTTGCTGAAGCGAAACGCGCTAAAGCATTGAAAGTCAACGTTCTTTAACAATTTGACCATGCAATCTGTGTGGGCACTCGACAATGATGCAGTCAAAAGATTTTATCAGTGAACTGAGTGACCAATTGGTAGCACTTTTTCGAAAGGGTTACCGGCACAGTCAATTTATCAGTAATCACTGAGCCGCCTTTCTTCGGAAAGGCAACAAAATTCTAATTGAAGAGTTTGATCATGGCTCAGATTGAACGCTGGCGGCAGGCCTAACACATGCAAGTCGAGCGGCAGCGACATGACTGAACCTTCGGGGGACGTCATGGGCGGCGAGCGGCGGACGGGTGAGTAATGCCTGGGAACATGCCTTAGTGTGGGGGATAACCATTGGAAACGATGGCTAATACCGCATAATCTCTACGGAGCAAAGCGGGGGACCTTCGGGCCTCGCGCGCTAAGATTGGCCCAGGTGGGATTAGCTAGTAGGTGGGGTAACGGCTCACCTAGGCGACGATCCCTAGCTGGTCTGAGAGGATGATCAGCCACACTGGAACTGAGACACGGTCCAGACTCCTACGGGAGGCAGCAGTGGGGAATATTGCACAATGGGGGAAACCCTGATGCAGCCATGCCGCGTGTGTGAAGAAGGCCTTCGGGTTGTAAAGCACTTTCAGCAGTGAGGAAGGGGTGAGTATTAACAGTGCTCATCCTTGACGTTAGCTGCAGAAGAAGCACCGGCTAACTCCGTGCCAGCAGCCGCGGTAATACGGAGGGTGCGAGCGTTAATCGGAATTACTGGGCGTAAAGCGCATGCAGGCGGCGTGTTAAGCCAGATGTGAAAGCCCGGGGCTCAACCTCGGAATCGCATTTGGAACTGGCATGCTAGAGTCTTGTAGAGGGGGGTAGAATTTCAGGTGTAGCGGTGAAATGCGTAGAGATCTGAAGGAATACCGGTGGCGAAGGCGGCCCCCTGGACAAAGACTGACGCTCAGATGCGAAAGCGTGGGGAGCAAACAGGATTAGATACCCTGGTAGTCCACGCCGTAAACGATGTCTACTTGGAGGTTGGTGTCTTGAACACTGGCTTTCGGAGCTAACGCGTTAAGTAGACCGCCTGGGGAGTACGGTCGCAAGATTAAAACTCAAATGAATTGACGGGGGCCCGCACAAGCGGTGGAGCATGTGGTTTAATTCGATGCAACGCGAAGAACCTTACCTACTCTTGACATCCAGAGAACTTAGCAGAGATGCTTTGGTGCCTTCGGGAACTCTGAGACAGGTGCTGCATGGCTGTCGTCAGCTCGTGTTGTGAAATGTTGGGTTAAGTCCCGCAACGAGCGCAACCCTTATCCTTGTTTGCCAGCACTTCGGGTGGGAACTCCAGGGAGACTGCCGGTGATAAACCGGAGGAAGGTGGGGACGACGTCAAGTCATCATGGCCCTTACGAGTAGGGCTACACACGTGCTACAATGGCGTATACAGAGGGCTGCCAACTAGCGATAGTGAGCGAATCCCACAAAGTACGTCGTAGTCCGGATTGGAGTCTGCAACTCGACTCCATGAAGTCGGAATCGCTAGTAATCGTGGATCAGAATGCCACGGTGAATACGTTCCCGGGCCTTGTACACACCGCCCGTCACACCATGGGAGTGGGCTGCACCAGAAGTAGATAGCTTAACCTTCGGGAGGGCGTTTACCACGGTGTGGTTCATGACTGGGGTGAAGTCGTAACAAGGTAGCCCTAGGGGAACCTGGGGCTGGATCACCTCCTTACCTAAAGACTGCGTTGTTATCGCAGTGTCCACACAGATTGCCTGGTCGAAATGTAGAGAGCCACTGGTGCTGCCCAACAGCATCAGTACGAATTAGAAGTCCCATTCGTCTAGAGGCCTAGGACACCGCCCTTTCACGGCGGTAACAGGGGTTCGACTCCCCTATGGGACGCCACGGGTCGTTAGCTCAGTTGGTAGAGCAGTTGACTTTTAATCAATTGGTCGCAGGTTCGAATCCTGCACGACCCACCATTCCTGCCACGGGAATGTAAAACTCCGTGGGCGATTAGCTCAGTTGGGAGAGCACCTCCCTTACAAGGAGGGGGTCACTGGTTCGAGCCCGGTATCGCCCACCACTCTCTAAGTACTTTTCTGCACGGATTGGCAGATTCAATAGCATTATGTTGTTGGATCGATTTCGCGTCGTTGAAAGTCTTTAGAAAGTGAAGTTCGTCGCAAGATAAACAACACAATGCTCTTTAACAATCTGGAAAGCTGACTAGTAAATTCAATCTTTGAGATTGAATCAAACTGTTTCGAAAGAAACAGAGTTCTCAAGCAAAACACATTCAAGTGTCTTGTGTAAGAAGAGTCCGGCGAAACAAATCAAACCTTGGTTGTTTGAACATACGAAACCTCTTGGGGTTGTATGGTTAAGTGACTAAGCGTACACGGTGGATGCCTGGGCAGTCAGAGGCGATGAAGGACGTACTAACTTGCGATAAGCGGTGATGAGGCAGTAAGAGCCACTTGAGTCACCGATTTCCGAATGGGGAAACCCAGCCGCATAAGCGGTTATCATCAGGTGAATACATAGCCTGGTGAGGCGAACCGGGGGAACTGAAACATCTAAGTACCCCGAGGAAGAGAAATCAACCGAGATTCCGGCAGTAGCGGCGAGCGAAACCGGATTAGCCCTTAAGCGTTTTTTGTGTCAGGTGAAGGCTCTGGAAAGTGCCGCGATACAGGGTGACAGCCCCGTAACCGACGATGCCTTAAACGTGAAAACGAGTAGGACGGGACACGTGTTATCTTGTCTGAAGATGGGGGGACCATCCTCCAAGGCTAAATACTCCTGACTGACCGATAGTGAACCAGTACCGTGAGGGAAAGGCGAAAAGAACCCCTGTGAGGGGAGTGAAAAAGAACCTGAAACCGTGTACGTACAAGCAGTAGGAGCCCTTCGGGGTGACTGCGTACCTTTTGTATAATGGGTCAGCGACTTAATTTCAGTAGCAAGGTTAACCGTATAGGGGAGCCGTAGGGAAACCGAGTCTTAACTGGGCGTGCAGTTGCTGGGATTAGACCCGAAACCAGGTGATCTAGCCATGGGCAGGTTGAAGGTGAGGTAACACTTACTGGAGGACCGAACCGACTAATGTTGAAAAATTAGCGGATGACTTGTGGCTAGGGGTGAAAGGCCAATCAAACCTGGAGATAGCTGGTTCTCCCCGAAAGCTATTTAGGTAGCGCCTCGGACGAATACTACTGGGGGTAGAGCACTGTTAAGGCTAGGGGGTCATCCCGACTTACCAACCCTTTGCAAACTCCGAATACCAGTAAGTACTATCCGGGAGACACACGGCGGGTGCTAACGTCCGTCGTGGAGAGGGAAACAACCCAGACCGCCAGCTAAGGTCCCAAAGTATCACTAAGTGGGAAACGATGTGGGAAGGCTCAGACAGCCAGGATGTTGGCTTAGAAGCAGCCATCATTTAAAGAAAGCGTAATAGCTCACTGGTCGAGTCGGCCTGCGCGGAAGATTTAACGGGGCTAAGTGATACACCGAAGCTGCGGCAATGCGATTTATCGTATTGGGTAGGGGAGCGTTCTGTAAGCGGCTGAAGGTGTGCTGTAAGGCATGCTGGACGTATCAGAAGTGCGAATGCTGACATGAGTAACGACAAGGGGGGTGAAAAACCTCCCCGCCGGAAGACCAAGGGTTCCTGTCCAACGTTAATCGGGGCAGGGTAAGTCGACCCCTAAGGCGAGGCCGAAAGGCGTAGTCGATGGGAAACGGGTTAATATTCCCGTACTTCTTACTATTGCGATGGGGGGACGGAGAAGGCTAGGTGGGCCAGGCGACGGTTGTCCTGGTTCAAGGGTGTAGGCTGATGGTTTAGGCAAATCCGGACCATCTCAAGGCTGAGACCCGATGTCGAGTCACTACGGTGATGAAGTCATTGATGCCATGCTTCCGGGAAAAGCCTCTAAGCTTCAGATAGTAAGGAATCGTACCCCAAACCGACACAGGTGGTCGGGTAGAGAATACCAAGGCGCTTGAGAGAACTCGGGTGAAGGAACTAGGCAAAATGGTACCGTAACTTCGGGAGAAGGTACGCTGCCGGCGGTGAAGAGACTTGCTCTTGGAGCTGCTGGCAGTCGCAGATACCAGGTGGCTGCAACTGTTTATTAAAAACACAGCACTGTGCAAAATCGAAAGATGACGTATACGGTGTGACGCCTGCCCGGTGCCGGAAGGTTAATTGATGGGGTTATCTTCGGAGAAGCTCTTGATCGAAGCCCCGGTAAACGGCGGCCGTAACTATAACGGTCCTAAGGTAGCGAAATTCCTTGTCGGGTAAGTTCCGACCTGCACGAATGGCGTAATGATGGCCACGCTGTCTCCACCCGAGACTCAGTGAAATTGAAATCGCAGTGAAGATGCTGCGTACCCGCGGCTAGACGGAAAGACCCCGTGAACCTTTACTACAGCTTGGCACTGAACATTGACCCTACATGTGTAGGATAGGTGGGAGGCTTCGAAGCAGGTACGCCAGTATCTGTGGAGCCGTCCTTGAAATACCACCCTTGTAGTGTTGATGTTCTAACGTCGCCCCGTTATCCGGGGTGCGGACAGTGCCTGGTGGGTAGTTTGACTGGGGCGGTCTCCTCCCAAAGCGTAACGGAGGAGCACGAAGGTGGGCTAATCACGGTCGGACATCGTGAGGTTAGTGCAATGGCATAAGCCCGCTTAACTGCGAGAATGACGGTTCGAGCAGGTGCGAAAGCAGGTCATAGTGATCCGGTGGTTCTGAATGGAAGGGCCATCGCTCAACGGATAAAAGGTACTCCGGGGATAACAGGCTGATACCGCCCAAGAGTTCATATCGACGGCGGTGTTTGGCACCTCGATGTCGGCTCATCACATCCTGGGGCTGAAGTCGGTCCCAAGGGTATGGCTGTTCGCCATTTAAAGTGGTACGCGAGCTGGGTTTAGAACGTCGTGAGACAGTTCGGTCCCTATCTGCCGTGGGCGCTGGATGATTGAAGGGAGTTGCTCCTAGTACGAGAGGACCGGAGTGAACGAACCGCTGGTGTTCGGGTTGTGTCGCCAGACGCATTGCCCGGTAGCTAAGTTCGGAACAGATAACCGCTGAAAGCATCTAAGCGGGAAGCTGGCCCTGAGATGAGTCATCCCTGAGACTTTGAGTCTCCTGAAGGGCTGTTCGAGACTAGAACGTTGATAGGCAGGGTGTGTAAGCGTTGTGAGGCGCTCAGCTAACCTGTACTAATTGCCCGTGAGGCTTAACCATACAACACCCAAGGGGTTTTAAGTACGGACTCCATGAGCACTTGAATGATGTGCTGAGAACTTAGTCAGATATTTCCGAGATTGTTGAACAAATTTTGCCTGGCGACCATAGCGCTGTGGAACCACCTGATCCCATGCCGAACTCAGACGTGAAACGCAGCAGCGCCGATGGTAGTGTGGGGTCTCCCCATGTGAGAGTAGGACATCGCCAGGCGCCCTATTTTGAAGTCAGATACTGTCTGGTTTCAGCCGTGTGGAGCGGTAGTTCAGTTGGTTAGAATACCGGCCTGTCACGCCGGGGGTCGCGGGTTCGAGTCCCGTCCGCTCCGCCACTTCTTAGAGAAACCCAGTCAGCAATGGCTGGGTTTTTTGCTATTCAGGGTTCTGATAATTTCTCACTGACGAAAAGCCTCAGACTAGGCGTCCCCGTCGAAAGAGTGGGGCTTTTTTACGTTTGGGATTTGATATCCGTCCTTCGGCCGGACGCCTCCCGGTTGTGTGAGATCCTAGGCGTTCCCCCATTCATTTCAGAGTCCAGAGTCTCAGGAGGCTCACCTCCGACCCAAAGCTGAGCTTTTGGCGATCAGAACTTGATGTTCATCCTTCGACGAAAGAACTCCGGCCAAGTACATCTGAAACCTTGATAAAGAAGCGATCTTCACGTGGCAATCTTTTGTGTTTGCTCAAAGTTCATAACGTCACTGTTATGACGAGTTGGTTCTGCTTTATAAAGAATGAATTGTGTCAGGATAACTTACAAGCGGCTTGATGAGTGTTCTTGCTCGTTTGTTTCGTTGGATACGTTCGATATGCCATCTAACTGGCTGTAAATCAGTGTGAAGCCAAGTAGTAGACCAAGAATAAGCGCATCCAAGTGCTTTCTATCAATACCGTTTGCGAAGGGATGAAAGTGGGGGGAGATGATCAGCTGTACATTCCTCTGGAATGTGATGTGATTGCGACCTGCTCAGTCGAGAGCCGTGAGCAGGTCTGCGTGTGAAAATTCAGATCACATGACTAGAGGAAGCATCACTGGTGACGATAAAGTGCTTGTTCAGCAATTCCGTCAGATTGCTTTTGTATTCATCATGGCGGTGATTCCCCAATAATTGTGCTATCTCCTGACCAACGGGGGTCAGGCGATAATAGAGCAGGCTGAGGGTCGTTGTAGCTGGCTGCAGCTGATAATCACTGCCTTGGTAGTGAAAGTGCAAGGCGACATCATTTTGGAGTTTCCCGGACTCAAGTTCGGTATTCAAGACCAGACCTAACCCGATTAATTCCAGTAAATGGGAGTAGGGCAGCTGATAATAGCCCAGGTTAAGCTTATCGATCGACGGGCTTTTCAGCTGGCGAAATAATCCCGTTTTGTATTTGATGCCGGTGAGCAGTTTCTTGCTGTGATCCTGGCCAAAATGACACGTGAGCATACAAGCGCGGCGAAACAATTGAGCGTCTCGCTGGGTCATTTGCTTGAGGGTCAGCATGGTTTTCAGGGAGATCGAACCTGGTGCGAGGACTTCCTGACGGAGAATCCGGCTCCAAAGTTTCTGCATTGGCGGGCTGAAAATATCTTGTGCTATGGTCATAAAAAGATGGATCCAGTCCGGATCCGGTTCGCCCGCGGTTTCGTCCAGGCAACTGTCATAGCTGAGTTTAAAGATGCGTTCCAGATTCTGCTGCTGGCGCTGTTGCAGCTTTTGATGGCGATTTTCGGTCCGTTCCTGAAGCGTCTTCTCATGATCTTCGTCGATCTGAGCTCCCACGACATGATGCCGTGCGATTGACTGAATTCGAAAACGGCTGCTTCGTACAGAGCTTTTTTGATTACTTTTCTTTTCTGATGCCGGTACGACTTGTACTGGCTGGACACTGGCCTGATTATCAGTGCTCATCCGACGTTCACTCCCTGCTGCAATCCATATAGTTTTTACATTCGATCGTAATCTTTAGCAAGAGGCGTGACTTTTGTGTTAATCAGTGGTTAAATTTGTTAATCGCCCGGTGTGATGAAGCTGTGCTATCAAGGAGGGGTTGATGACGAAAAAGAACAGTAAGCGTATAACAGATATTTTGTTACTACTCGGATATGTCATGATCCTGGCCTACCTTGCATCCCATGTGTAAGGTAAGCCAGTTCAGTAAGGATGCTACTTATCCTTCATCGTCGTATGCTTCTATGATTGTCCCGTTGAGCAGGTAACCTGTTTCAGCGATCTCATGCTCTACGGTCTGCACTTTCAGTTTTCCTGTCACGTACACCACATCCCAGAGTTGCTGTACTGGTGCGCCTTTGGGAAATTTCACATAGATAATCTGGTTTGGCGGCGGCGGTGGTACATGAATACAGGCGCCGAAGTAAGGCACCAACAGGAATTCCGTAACCGTATTTTCATCCCCTTCCAGCGGAATGACGAAACCAGGGATCTTGACCAGACTGCCATCCAGCTCAGATCGTACTGAGCCAATGTGCTGTTGCAGCGCGCTCTGAGTGTTCTCATGTGAGATGTTCGGCATACCTTTTTGGTCAAACAACTTCCTTTCTTTTACCGGGATCAGATCTATCCAGTCCAGTGTCAGTGTATCTTTTGCGGTTGCTGTGAATGAAAACCAGCAACACAGTAAAACGATCCAGTATTTCATGGTGATTTCCTTTTAAATTCGGATGGTCATGCCGTCGGCCAGTGAGAGATGATAAGCACGTAAGGCCGGGAGTAAGCTTGTCAGCATGCCAGCGACTAATATCATGCCCGCTAATCCCCATTCATACGGCGTCGGTGCCGTCAAAGGCAGGAATAAGCCAAACGTATCAAGCAGCCATTCGTGACTCAGCCAGAGCCCGCCATAGAGTGCAATGGTTCCGGCCAGAATGCCGATCAGTGTCAGGGTGGTTGCTTCGAGAAACAGGAGTCCGGCAATCCAGCCCGGTCGGGCTCCCGTCGCCCTCAGAATTGCCATTTCCCGGCGTCTTTCGTTCAGGCTTGTCAGCAGGCTGGACAGCATCCCCAGCAGCCCTGCAATGACCACAAAGACGGAGATCACCAAGAGAGCCTGCTCAGCAACAGACATCATTCCCCAGAGTTCATGCAGCGCGACACCGGGCATAATGGCACTTAAGGGTTCCCCGGCGAAGGTATTGATAAAGCGCTGTAAGGCAAAGGTCTGAATCTTCGAGTTCAGTCCCAGGAGCACTGCCGTAATCTGCTGTGGCTGAAACTGATGATGGCTCAGCGTTTCAGAGTCAGGCGTATGACCCAGACGGGCACCGGATTCCCAGCCCACATGAATCGCTTCAATGGCTGCCAGTGAGACATGCACGCTGCGATCCACGGGTGTACCTGTTGGCGCCAGAATTCCGGTGATTGTGAAAGGCAGCTTGTCATGACGGGTAAACGCCTGGTCGCTGATACCATGGGCAATAATAATGGCATCCCCAATTTTGTAGCCGAGTTTTCGGGCAACCTCTGCGCCGATGACTGTCTCAAAGAGTCCGTGAAAAGCAGCGCCCTGCTGAAATTGCAGATGTTGCCGGTTTCCGTATTGATAGTGTCGGAAGTAATCCTGATTGGTTCCGATCACCCGAAAGCCGCGGTGGGAATCTCCGAGAGAAATCGGAATTGCCCATTTGACGGCTTTTTGCTGGCGCAGGGTCTGAAAACTTTGCCAGTCGATATTGTTGGTGGCGTTTCCAATACGGAATACCGAGTAAAGCAGCAGGTTCACTTGCCCGGAACGAGCACCGACAATGAGGTCTGTACCTGAAATGGTGTGTGCAAAGCTGGCTTTTGCTTGTGTACGTACTTTTTCCACCCCAAGTAGTAAGGTTGTGGAAATCGCAACCGTCAGCACGGTCAGCATGGCTGTCGTTTTTCGGTTACGCAAGCTTTGCCAGGCGAGAAGAATCAGGGCTTTCATATGCATTCTCCTGACTTGCATTGATTCAGTTCCGTCAGGCTGAGAATCTGATTAAAGCCATCAGTCAGCGTGGGATCATGGCTGACAAAAAACAGGCTAGTGCCGGCGTGTTCGCATTCATCCATGATCAGTTTGATAAAGTGATTTCGGTTCTCGTGATCCAGCGCTGAGGTCGGCTCATCAGCAATCAGCAGTGCCGGACGGCCAATCAGGGCCCTGGCGGCGGCCACGCGCTGCTGCTGGCCGATACTGAGCTGACTGACCTGTCGTGACAGGCATTCGTCCGGTAACTGGAGTGCTCTGAGCAGCCGCTTTGCTTCTCGCTCGGGCTGTCCGGCATTTTTCTTTCTGAGTGAGGAAAAATGGCAGGGCAGCAGGACGTTATCCACAACCGAGAGATAAGGGAGCAGGTTAAATTGCTGAAAAATGTACCCGATATGATCGGCCCGGCGTTGATCTCTTTTGGAAGCCGATAGCGCGCTGAACGGGTGGTTCAGTAGCCGGATATGACCGGTCTGGGGCTGATGTATGCCAGCCAGAAGACTAAGTAAAGTGGACTTTCCGCTGCCGCTGGGACCTTTCAGAAAGGTTTTCTCCCCCGGTGCCAGGGACAGCGAGTCAATGTTCAGGATGTCGCTTTGCTGCCCGGGCCAACGAAAGCGAACTTGGTTCAGTTGCATGACAGTCATGATGTTCTCCGGGGAGGGGGATGGCCCCCTCCCTTCAGGTGGCTGAGACTCAGAAACGGAAGACAGGCTGCGTTGCCTGAAGCGTGGCTGCCTGCTGTCCTCTTTCGGTAATGGCCTGAACCTGAATGTTCTCTGTCGCCGGGAAGGCTGTGAACCAGGCAAGATGAAGCGATTTCAGTTTACTGATGGTGTCGCAACGGAAAGTATATTGGGCGCTGAACCCGGCATGTTCATTGTGATTTTCGTGATCATGATGATCGTGTTTTTCATGCTCATGCTCATGCTCATGCTCATGTTCGTGGTGGTGCTCATGCTCATGTTCGTGGTGGTGCTCGTGTGCTGTCTCGGAATGACCCGATAAGGTGTCAGAGACATGGCTTTCATGCAGATGACAGCCTGCTGTTGTATTGAGGTTGAACAGCAGGGTTGGTTGATTCAGTTTTTGCAGAGCCTGTTTCAGTATCGACTGGTCCTGTTCAGTCTGCGGCGGATGTTCAAATCCCACGATATCGGCTGCAGGTGCTGTGAATTCAATGAGCAGGTCATTGCCGTCCTGTGCAATGTTCAGTTCAACCTGGCCATGAACATGGGCTTCATGCTGAGTGTGAGCCTGAGAGGCGCCGGAAAAAGCGGCAGCCGAAACCAGCAGCCATGAGGCCGCACGAAAATGTTGAGTATTCATGTAAAACTCCCAATAAAAAAAGATGATGTATGTTCAAGATTTATCGGAAGCGGATGGGCGGGTCACGGGCGGACGGCGGAGGGCTCAGCCAATCGACCCGGCTGAAAGCGGGGGGGATGTCTGGCGCTGCGGTGAATGTCTGTGTCGGGATGGCATGCACATAACTGAGCAAACCGGCAGGCGCTGCATGGCAGTATGGGCAGTCGAACTCTGAATGCTGTGTATCACTCAGGACACTGAGATCGTGGAGGATCTGAACAGGAGTTGTCAGAATGAACAGGCTGAAGAGCAGGGCCAGTAACCCTTTGTGCCATACACTCTCGAATGGATAACGCAACTGTCTGTCCCTGTCACTCCTGAGAAAGGATGTAATAATATATCATTACATCCTTTCCCGAAAGACTGATTACAGCAGGGACTGAATTTTTGACATTGCCTGCTGAATGTCGCTGTCACTCAGCTGTCCGTCTTTGACGTATACAACTTTACCAGCCTGATCCAGCACGATAATGGCTGAACTTTCTTCTTCCAGTGCCCAGCGTGAGCGGACCTTACCGTTGGCATCCAGAACAATAGATGACCAGGAAAATTCTTTCTTGCTGTCTTCAGCAGAGGATTTCACGAAACCGCCCGTGCCCCAGATGGCATCATCCTGATTGATGATCGTTGTGGTCTGGTATTGATCATGAGGCAAATTGGCAGCTTTGATCGCTTCGATCATCGGAGCATTCAGAGCTTTGGCGGAACTGCGCCCGGCAATGGCCTGGATCGCCCTGACTTTGCCGGTCAGCTGGCTGGACTGCCATGGCTGATAGGCAATATCGTCACCGTTTAAAATCAGCTCTCCCTGTTCCGAGACACTGGTGCTGGGCAGCGGCTGACCGACGGTCAGATTGTGGGCCTGAGCCTGAAATGCGAGTGCAGGCAGAAATGCGCAAATTGCGATCAATGACTTCATTTTCATGTAGGTTGTTCCTTCTTTATGATTGTGCTGCCTTATCTTAGTTGAGTTTTTGTTAACTGGTAGAACCAGATTGTTAACCTTGAAGCGGGTCACTGTTTTTCCGGTCTGCTGATAAAAATGTGATTTCTTGAAAATGGATTGCGCAGGCTGAACATTTTTATCCTACAGTTGGGCGTTGTTGAGCATTTGGTCTGAAGTAAAAGCAGAAAATCGTGGCAAGCCTTTTGCATATA
Organism: Photobacterium sp. CCB-ST2H9; assembly: GCF_023151555.2. Taxonomy (NCBI): domain Bacteria; kingdom Pseudomonadati; phylum Pseudomonadota; class Gammaproteobacteria; order Vibrionales; family Vibrionaceae; genus Photobacterium; species Photobacterium sp. CCB-ST2H9. The sequence continues at coordinate 3,152,971 of NZ_CP100425.1, read as the reverse complement.
TTTGACATCGCTAATGCAACTTTTTTGTCTACTCAGGATCAAAGGTTCAGGGAGTTGAGGGATATGATGCTGAAAATATTTAAACAATATCGTCCAAACCAAATTGCACGATACGTGAAAAATTACTTTCGCGGCCGTCTGTTTATTGTCGGTGTCGGCGCATTCGAATTTGACTGCGGACGCTTACTGCCGCCTTTAAACCGGGATAAAAAGGCATTGAACGTCTTGTCTGAAGTGAACCGGGAGATCCAGGTTCTGGCAGCCGCCAGTTATACCGGCTAGCGCCAGAGCCGGTCTGGCGCAGCGGATGATGGTTATTGCGGAGGCAGGCAGATCCCTGTTCCACCCAGGCCACAGTATCCCTGAGGATTTTTTTCCAGATATTGCTGATGGTAATCCTCAGCAAAGAAAAACTCGGGTGCCGGTTGGATCTCTGTGGTGATCAGTGCATCCCGGTTATTGTTCTGCAACGCATTTTGATACCTGGCTTTGCTGTTTTCGGCTTTGGCCTGCTGGCTGTCGCTGGTGGTGTAGATGACCGAACGGTACTGTGTGCCGATGTCATTGCCCTGACGCATGCCCTGAGTTGGGTCATGATTTTCCCAAAACTGGGCAAGCAGGCGTTCCAGCGACGTTTGTGACGGGTCGTAAACGACACGTACCACTTCAGTATGGCCGGTCTGGCCGGTACACACTTCCTGATAGGTCGGATTCGGCGTGAAACCACCGCTGTAACCGACAGCTGTGTTGAGAACACCCGGCTGGCGCCAGAACATGCGTTCAGCCCCCCAGAAGCATCCCATGCCGAGTACAATTTCTTCCATGCCTGTCGGCACAGGTGCATCAAGCTGAGTGCCGAAGAGCGCATGCGGCTCAGACGGAATCAGTGGCGTAGAACGGCCTGGCAGGGCCGATTCCGGTGAGATCATCTGCTGTTTATCCATGATGTGGGGTTCCTAATTACACGGTTAATAAGGCAAAAAGTAGAGGATTCGCGGCTGACAATCAATAGCGCCGTTTTTTCCGCTTGATCAACAGACCGGTGCGGACCCGATTGTTTTCTTTTTGTCTTTAGGGTTGGCACTTTGCCTCGGCTCTTGTCAGAATAAAATATGCGCGCAATCTAATAACATTCTAATAAGTGAAGACAAATAAGAATGATGACTTTGTTTCGGCGCTGTTTGTTAACAGTTGCTGTATTCGTGGTGACTTTGCCTGTCAGGGCAGATATGGGGCTCAATATTACCGGGCTGAGCGGCAGTCTGAAGAAAAATGTCGATATCTATGTCGCTGCTATTCCGAAGGAAGATTACAGTCCGTCTTTGCGTTTCAGAAGCCAGCTGGAAACTGAGATCCGGACGGCACTGAAAGCTCTGGGGCGTTATCAGCCGGTGTTGACGTACAGTCTGGAAGAGAACGGGCAGGACAGCACGCTGACGGTGCAGGTAGAGCCAGGCCCGAAAACACAAATTGCTGTCAGTGACATCCGGATCACGGGCGAAGCGGCAGACGATCTGGATTTTTTTGTCCTGAAGCGGGACAGCCGGTTAGAAAAGGGACGAACCCTGAACCACGGCAAGTATGATGCTTTCAAATCCAGCCTGGAGAGCCTGGCGCTGCGCAAAGGGTATTTTGACGCCAAGCTGAAGAGCAGCCGGCTGGAAGTCGCTCCGGGCCGTAATCAGGCCTTTATTCATATCGAATTTGATTCCGGCCGGCGTTACAAGTTCGGGGAAATTGATATTATCGGCAGCCAGATCGATGAACACAAGGTCCGTTCGCTTTCTCCGTTTGAAGAGGGGGACTACTATCTGGTGTCTAAAGTGGGCGAATATAACCAGCGTTTGTCTACCGTGGGCTGGTTTTCCTCTATTTTCGTGGGCGGTGATGTGAACGAACTCGGCGAGGGGACTGTCCCGATCCGGGTTGATCTCAGGCCCGAGGTCAAAAATAAAATCGAGACAGGTATCGGTTATTCAACCGATGTTGGCGCGCGCCTGAAGTTCAACTGGCGAAAACCCTGGATCAACAGTGCAGGCCACAGCCTGGATGTCCGTACCGAAATTTCCAAGATCCAGCCCAAGGTCCAGGCAACGTATAAAATTCCGCTCGATAACGTCCTTGAAGATTACTACCAGTTAATCGGGGCGATTCGATATGTCGATAACCACGACACGATCAGCACGGAATATCACTTGGGTGTTGAGCGGCACTGGCGGTTTGATCATGCCTGGAATGGCGTAGCCTCCGTGCGTCTGCTGTATGAGGATTATCGTCAGGGTGAGTTTGAGCAAGGCACGTCATTTATGGTGATCCCGGGCTTGAGCGTGTCCCGTACCCGCTTGCGGGGCGGCAGCTGGCCAACCTGGGGCGACAAGCAACTGCTTCAGCTCGAATATTCCGATCCGGCGTTTGGTTCAGATCACCGTTTGGTGAAGCTGAGAGGCCGGAGTGCCTGGATCCGTTCTTATGCGGCCGATCACCGTTTTCTGGCCCGGCTGGATGCCGGGACAATCTGGTCTGATGCGCTGGAAGATATTCCGCCGTCTATGCGCTTTTTCATCGGTGGCGATAACAGTTTACGAGGCTATCACTACGAGTCTATTTCGCCACATGACAGTGAAGGCAAGCAAACCGGTGGTGAAAACATGCTTGCTTCGACGCTGGAATACCAGTACCGCCTGACCGGGAACTGGTGGGGGGCACTGTTCTATGATTACGGCGCCTCCTGGATAGAAAATCCGGACTGGCAGGCCGGTGCTGGTTTTGGGATCCGCTGGGCTTCGCCGGTCGGGCCGATCCGACTGGATTTTGCCTGGGGGCTCGACAAGCCAGACGAGCGTTTCCAACTTCACTTCGTTCTGGGGCCTGAATTATGAGCTGGTTAAAAAGACTGTCCCTGGGGCTGCTGACCTTGGTGATGCTGCTGACCTTATTGCTGTGGGCGCTGCTCTATAGCCATGCCGGGGTGAGGCTCGCACTGTGGGGGGCGCAAAAGTTTGTGCCGGCCTTATCCGTCAGAGACAGTTCCGGAGCGCTGCTCAAAGGCTTTACCCTCAATGGGGTGCGCTATCAGGATGAGCTGATGACGCTGAGTAGTGAACGGCTGACACTGAACATCAACGATGATTGTTTGCCGATCCCTGAACTCTGTATCCGTGAACTGACGCTGAGCGGGCTGGACTTTGTGATGTCAGCCTTACCACCGATGACAGATGAAGCCCCCGAACCCAGTGAACCGCTGACGGAGATTGCACTCCCGGTGCCAGTCCGGCTGGAGCGGCTCACGCTGGATGATATTCAGCTGAATATTCTCGGGAATCGGGCCCGCTGGCAGCATTTCAGCTCGGCTGCAACCATGACCGGCAGCCATCTGACCCTGAAGCCAACGGACTGGGAAGGGATTGCCCTGAATCTGGCACCTCCGGCAGAAAAGGAAATTCAGGAGCAGACTCAGGCACAGGCCGAAGATGTTGCGGAGGCATACACCCAGACGAAACGGGAGTCGATTGTACTGCCGGATGTGGTATTGCCGCTGAAAGTCACCATTGAGCGTTTTACAGTGAAAGACTTCCTGCTGGAAGGCAAGACTCCCCAGAAGGTCAATACGCTGGAGCTGGTGGCTGAGGCGGACAAAAGCCAGGTCACACTGACGCGGCTCTATGTGGATGTTCCTCAGGCGACCCTGGATGTGAACGGGGAAGCTGAACTTAAAGGTGAGTACCCGCTTACCCTGAAGGCAATGTCAGAAATCGCCATGGAGCCGGTGCAGGGACATCACGTGAAGCTGGCAGCTTCCGGTTCGCTGGCGAAGCTGGCACTGGACCTGGCGCTGACGGGGCGGCTTGATGCCAAACTAAAGGGAACCCTTTCTCCGCTGGATGCAGACCTGCCGTTTGACATCAATGTAGTGAGCAATAACTTACAGTGGCCGCTCGATGATAAACCGGAGTTTGTGGCTCAGGATACGGCGATTAATGCCAAAGGTGATCTGAATGGTTACGCCTTTACGGTGAAAACCAAGGCAGACGGCGAGCCGATGCCGGCAATCGATGTGAATCTGCAAGGGAAAGGGACCCTGGACGATGTCGATTTGGAAAACCTGACGGTGAAGACTCTGGGCGGGCAGGTTTCAGGCAATGCACAGGCGAGCTGGGCAAAGCTTGTGAACTGGCAGGGGCAACTGAACCTGACCGATATCCAGCCGGGGCTGGAGTGGCCGCAAGCAGAGGGAAAACTGAGCGGCAGGCTGCGCACATCGGGTGGTTTAACGGCACAGGGCGGATGGTATGTGAAATTGCCTGAGCTGAATATCGACGGGGAAGTGATTGGCCAGCCGTTCAATCTTGCCGGTCAGCTGGATGCCGGTGACGAAAGCGGGAAGGGAGCGTTTGAACTGGTGACACAGGGGCTGACGTTAAAGCACGGTCCCAACGGTCTGAGCGCGCAGGGAAGTCTGAAGGAAAACTGGAATCTGTCGGCGACGGTCAAGGCGCCGGATCTGGCGCAGTCCGTGCCCGGCCTGCGGGGACGGGTAAACGGCAATCTGATACTGAGCGGTAAAATGTCAGAACCGGCGGTTGACCTAGATCTGACGGGGCAGGCGCTGGGTTGGCAGGATCTGGCACAGCTGAAGAGCCTGAAATTGAAAGGACGGGTCACGCCTTTACCCACACTGGCCGCAGATATACATCTGACGGCACAGGAAGGCAGCTATCAGGATGCGGCCAAGCTGAAAAAGCTGGATATTCTGTTTCAGGGAACCGAAGCGCAGCACACGCTGACGTTGACGCTGGATGGTGAGCCGGTCAGTACGTCACTGGCTGTACGCGGCAGTCTGGATCGGCAACAGGGCTGGCAGGGATTACTGCAGCGCGGCAGCCTGGAGACACCAGTGGGGCCGTGGCGCCTGAATCAACCCACGGCGCTGGCTTATAATTTGAGTCAGCAAAATGTGACGGTTGCTGCCCATTGCTGGGGACAGGATAAAGCATCCGTCTGCCTGAGCCAGCCGCTGCAAGCCGGGGCCCGGGGACAGGCTGCACTTTCGATCAATCAGTTTGGCTTTGCGATCCTGAAACCATTCCTGCCGCCGGAGCTGAAGCTGGACGGAGAACTGAATGCAACGGCAAACGCAAGCTGGTCTCCTCAGCAGCCACCAGTGCTGCAGGCGCAGATCAGATTGCCAGCAGGCGGCGTGCGGCAACAGGCCGCGGCAGATGAACCGGGGATGACCATCGGGTGGGATCAGATCACTCTGAACGCCGACATGCGCAATGATGTGCTGACCGCAGACTGGCTGGTGGCAGTGAAAGATAACGGTGATCTGTCCGGGAATGCACGCATTACTCAATTGAGTGGTGAGCAGCAACTGGATGCTGCGGTGAAGCTGGATGCTTTCCGGCTGGACTTCCTGCAGCCACTGGTGGCTGATTATCACACCTTCGGTGGCCAGGTCGATACAAACCTGACGCTGAGCGGTCCGATTTTGCATCCGCAGGTTCAGGGAATTTTTAAGATCTCCCAGCTGAAAGCGATTGGCCGTAAAGTCCCGTTGGATCTCGACCGCGGAGAGATTGTCGCGAACTTTAACGGATACAGTGCGTTGCTGCGCGGTGAACTGGATACACCGGATGGCCAGTTGCTGTTGCAGGGGGATGCAAACTGGGCGGATATGGCGAGCTGGAGCACGAATCTTAAAGTGAACGGTCGCGAACTGGAAGTGAATGTCCCTCCGATGATTTCCATGAAGGTCTCGCCCGATCTCAAGATCAGCGCTGCACCGAAAATGGCAGAGATCAGCGGGAACGTGATCATTCCGTGGGGGCGGATCACGGTTGATCGTCTGCCGGAATCGGCAGTGCAGGTTTCGGATGATGAAATTTTGCTGACGGATGATCTCAAGCCGATAGAAACTGACACTAAGGTGCCATTTGAGATCAAAACCAACGTGATGGTCCGGATTGGCCCGGATGTCAGGCTGTCAGCCTTCGGTCTTGATGCGGGCCTGTCGGGCAATCTCAAAGTGAACCAGCAGGACAAAACGCCTTTGGTTTATGGTGAAATTAAGGTGGATGACGGGACTTACCGCGCCTTTGGGCAGGAGCTGGTGATCCGCAAAGGCCTGATCACTTTCAATGGCCCGGCGGATCAGCCTTACCTGTCGGTTGAAGCAATCCGTAACCCGAACAATATTGAAGATGAAGTCACAGCAGGGATCCGGGTGACCGGCCCGGCGGATGAGCCTCGGGTCGATATTTTCTCTGATCCGGCGATGCCTCAGCAGAATGCGCTGTCTTACATCTTGCGCGGGCGGAACCTCGACAGTGAATCACCCGAAGGCGGCGGTGCGATGACCACCGCCCTGATCAGTATGGGGCTGTCGCGCAGCAGCCAGCTGGTCGGCAATGTCGGCGAGGCTTTCGGTGTACAGGATTTAACGCTGGATACCGCCGGTGCCGGAGATGATTCTCAGGTCACCATCAGTGGTTATATTTATCCGGGACTGCAAGTAAAATACGGCGTGGGGATATTTAACCCGATCGGTGAGTTTACAATCCGGTATAAACTGTTGCAGGACTTGTATGTCGAAGCGGTGTCCGGGCTTGAGAGTGCAGTCGATTTGCTGTATCAGTTTGAGTTTAATTAACCAGAAAGGATGTTTGGACGTGTACACTCGGGTGTTTGTCTATGGCAGTCTTCGTCGGTATCAGTCGAATCACGGCCTGATGGCGACGGCAGTATTTCGCGGCGCCTGTCAGCTGCCCGGATTTGCGATGTATGATCTTGGGCCTTATCCGGCGGCATTAAGGCAGGACACTGCTGATGTTGCAGTACACGGTGAAGTCTATGACGTGGATGCCGGAACCTTTCGTGAACTGGATATTCTGGAAGGGCTGGGAGAAGAATACTGTCGTGAACGTGTCCTAACGCCCTATGGTGAGGCCTGGATTTACCTGTATTTGCAGCCGCTTGGCCGTTCACCACTCATCCCGGAAGGTGACTGGGTCGCCTGGGCTGAACGACAGACTCCGGAAACAAAAAACGCTCCCTGAGGAGCGTTTTTTTATGGACTTTCGACCGCGGGAATTATTTTTCCTGAGCGCGCTCGTAAGATGCCATGATTTCAGCTTTTGCTGCTTCAACGTCAGCCCAGCCTTCAACTTTCACCCACTTACCAGATTCCAGCTCTTTGTAACGCTCGAAGAAGTGTGTGATTTGTGCTTTCAGCAGTTCTGGAAGATCGTTCACATCTTTGATGTGATCGTATTCTTTGGTCAGCTTGCTGTGAGGAACGGCAACAACTTTCGCATCTTCACCAGACTCGTCAGTCATCTTCAGAACACCAACCGGACGGCAGCGGATCACAGAGCCTGGCAGCAGCGGGTATGGGGTCGGAACCAGTACGTCAACCGGGTCACCGTCCAGAGACAGTGTGTTGTTCACGTAACCGTAGTTACATGGGTAGAACATTGGTGCAGACATGAAACGGTCTACGAATACCGCGCCAGAGTCTTTGTCGACTTCGTATTTGATTGGATCAGCGTTTGCCGGGATTTCGATGACAACGTAGATGTCTTCTGGCAGTTCTTTACCTGCAGGGACGTTGTTCAGGCTCATGATGAATTCCTTGATAGTTTTCAGATGATTTTATCGCCGGGAATTATAACGACTCGCTGTGAAAAAAACAGCTTCTAAGACGTTTCGGGAACTTGCGGGGCGGTCAGCAGGGAAGAATGCCCGGCTGAGGGAGCCGGGCACGGGCTGAATTATTCGGCGTCAGGGAATTCTTTCAGGAAGCTTTCCACTTTCTGGACCATCTTGGTTGAACCGACAAAGAAAGGCACGCGTTGGTGCAGTTCAGTCGGTTTGATCTCCATAATCCGGTTTTGACCATCCGAGGCGACACCGCCGGCCTGTTCAATCAGGAAGGCCATCGGGTTGCACTCGTACAGCAGGCGGAGCTTGCCGTTCGGGTGCGTGGCCGTGCTCGGGTAGAGATAAATCCCCCCTTTGAGCAGGTTGCGGTGGAAATCCGCGACCAGAGAACCGATATAGCGGGAGGTGTACGGACGATCATCTTCCGGCACATTCTCCTGGCAGTACTTGATGTACTTTTTCACGCCCTGCGGGAAACGGATGTAGTTTCCTTCGTTGATTGAGTAAATCCGGCCATCTTCCGGAATGGTCATGTTCTCGTGTGACAGGCAGAACACGCCCAGAGACGGGTCGTAGGTGAAACCGTGCACGCCGTTGCCGGTGGTGTACACCAGCATGGTGGATGAACCGTAAATAATGTAACCTGCAGCGACCTGCTTGTGGCCAGGCTGAAGGAAATCTTCAATTTCTGCAGGGCCGCCAACGGAGGAAACCCGACGGTAAATAGAGAAGATTGTGCCGACGGAAACGTTTACGTCAATGTTCGAAGAACCATCCAGTGGGTCCATTAACACCACGTACTTCGCTTCGCGGTTCAGTTCTTTATTGAAGACAACCAGTTCGTCTTCTTCTTCACTCGCCACGCCGCACACCTGGCCGCGGGCTTCCAGTGCAGCCTTGAATTTCTCGTTGGCATACACATCCAGTTTTTTCTGGGCTTCACCCTGAACGTTTTCGCTGCCGACATCGCCGGTAATATCAACCAGACCTGCTTTATTGATTTCACGGTTGACGATTTTGGCCGCCAGTTTAATGGAACCCAACAGAGAAGAGAGTTCACCGCTGGCATGGGGGAAGTCGTGCTGATTCTCGACAATGAACTCGCCAAGGGTTCTAATATCGGACATATACAATCCTTGCATCGTGTTGTCATGGGGGTAAGAAATGTCGGGTACAATGCCTCTTTTCGGACAATTGAACTGTACCCCAGGCCACTGGCCAGTTATTGTTTGATGCAATTGTATATAAAGATCTTTTTTATGGTAACGAAGTAACACTGAAGCGTGGTCGTGACCAATTTTTTGTTTGTGAGCCGACAGTTATGCATATCCATATTCTCGGAATCTGCGGTACTTTTATGGGCGGTGCCGCCATGCTGGCGAAGCAGCTTGGCCATAAAGTGACCGGTAGCGATGCCAATGTTTATCCGCCGATGAGCACGATGCTTGAGTCTCAAGGTATTGAAATTATTCAGGGTTATGATCCTGCCCAATTAGAACCTGCACCAGATTTGGTGGTGATTGGCAATGCCATGAGCCGCGGAAATCCTTGTGTGGAGTCTGTTCTGAATAAAAACCTGCGTTATACCTCGGGCCCGCAGTGGCTGCAGGAATTTTTGTTACATGACCGCTGGGTGCTGGCAGTTTCCGGGACTCACGGGAAGACGACGACCGCCAGTATGCTGGCCTGGATCCTTGAGGATTGTGGTTATCAACCCGGTTTTCTGGTGGGCGGTGTGCTCGGAAACTTCGGTGTTTCCGCGCGCTTAGGCGAAAGTTGTTTTTTCGTCGTCGAAGCGGACGAATACGATAGTGCTTTTTTCGATAAGCGTTCTAAGTTTGTTCATTATCGACCACGAACGCTGATTATGAACAATCTGGAGTTCGATCACGCAGATATATTTTCGGATCTGGCCGCCATTCAGCGCCAGTTCCATCATTTAGTCCGGACCGTGCCGGGTGAAGGAAAAATTCTGGCGCCGAAAGGCGTAGCTGCGATTGATGAAACCCTGGCCATGGGGTGCTGGAGCGAGCTGGAATACAGCGGTGAAGACGGCGATTGGCAGGCGCGTAAATCGAGTGCAGACGGCAGTGAGTTTGAGGTCCTGTTCCAGGGCGAGCACGCAGGTACAGTCCGCTGGGATCTGGTCGGCGATCATAATGTCAGCAATGCCCTGATGGCGATCGCGGCGGCCCGTCATGTCGGCGTGACACCGGAGCTGGCCTGCGATGCACTGGCGCGTTTCGTTAATACCAAGCGCCGACTGGAGCTGAAAGGCGAACAGCACGGGGTGAAGGTCTATGACGATTTTGCCCATCATCCAACCGCAGTCGAACTGACGCTTGGCGGGCTCCGTGCCAAAGTTGGCGAGTCGCGCATTCTGGCGGTGCTGGAGCCGCGTTCGAACACCATGAAGCTGGGGGTCCATAAAGCGGATCTGGCGCCTGCGCTGGCAGCAGCAGATGAAGTTTTCCTCTTCCAGCCCGACACGATCCCGTGGTCAGTGCAGGAGATTGCGGATCTGTGCTCGCAACCGGCTGTCTGTGAAGGCGATATTGATGCCCTGGTGCAACAGATTGTCGCGTCGGCTCGCCCGGGCGATAACATTCTGGTGATGAGTAACGGTGGTTTTGGCGGAATTCATGACAAGCTGCTGCGCGCCCTGGGAGGTTTCAATGCAGGATAAGCGGGTCACGCTTGCATGGACCGGGGCATCCGGTGCCCCCTATGGCCTGCGTTTGCTGGAATGTCTGCTGGCGGCGGACTATCAGGTTTATCTGCTGATTTCTTCGGCAGCCCGGGTGGTTCTGGCAACCGAGCATGGACTGAAGTTACCATCGGGGCCGGAAGCGGCGCAAACGGCTCTGGCAGAGCACCTGAATTATCAGGGCGATAAGCTGGTGGTGTGCGGTAAAGAGGACTGGTTTTCTCCGGTCGCTTCAGGTTCGGCGGCACCGAAGAAAATGGTGATCTGTCCCTGTTCAGCCGGTACGCTGGCTTCTGTGGCTCATGGCATGTCGGACAATCTGCTGGAGCGTGCCGCGGATGTGGTGCTGAAAGAGCGGGGTCAGCTGTTGATGGTGGTCAGGGAAACCCCGTTTTCATCCCTGCATCTGGAAAACATGCTCAAGCTTTCTAATCTCGGCGCAACCATTATGCCAGCCGCGCCGGGCTTTTATCATCAGCCGAAGACAATTGACGATCTGATCGACTTTATGGTGGCGCGGATTCTGGATCATCTTGGCGTTGAGCAGGGACTGGTGCCGCGCTGGGGGTATGATCACCGCGCCTGATCAGTCCGGTTTCAGCACCAGAATATGCCCCGGGGCATTTTCCACAACCTTGGCGGCGACAGAACCCAGCATCAGCTTATCGACCCCCGAACGCTGATGGCTGGGCATAATAATCAGATCCGTTTTGAGCTGATGCGCATGGTCAACAATGGTTGTCCAGGGTTTGCCTTCTGAGACGGTTTCAGTGTGCTGAACATCGTCCGGAATATGTTCAGCGGCGAACTGTTTCAGGGACTGCTGGGTCTCTTGCATGATTTTACGGGCTGCATCTTTGGGAAAATAACTGGACACGATCGCCATATGGATGCCGGGCAGGACGTTGAGTAAGTGGACGACTGCGCCGGATTGACGGGCGTGCCAGACAGCCAGTTCGACGGCTTTGTGGCAGAACCCTTCTTCATTGAGATCGACTGGCACCAGAATGTGTTTATACATGGCATCCTCTTTGTGTCAGACACCCACAGGCAGGGTTGCCTGTGGGTAAAGGTGTTTCGTCTGACTAGAGTGTAGCCCGGTCAGGCACTTTTGGTTGGCTCACCTTTGTGAGTTGTTTCAAGCTTTGCTTTGCGTCGCTGATTCCAGCCCAGTAACACCAGCAGTACGATTGTCGGTACAAACACCCACTCTTTCATTGGCCGTGCTGCCGGCAGACTGACGGTCACGATTTCCCAGCCAAAATCAATGCCTGCCTGCTCAGCAGGGCTGCCAAATTCAACCAGTTCGACGATCATCTTCTCGCCTTCCTGTTTGAGCATCAGACCTGTAGAGGCAATTTTCTGGTTCGGATCTGTGGCGTCTTTATCAAATGGCAGCAGAACATGCTTAGTGACTTGATCGCCCAGCAGATCCATCCCGGTCACCTGTACTTCAAGTGGTTCACTGGCAGCCAGTTTATCGGCCGCATCCACAATCAGGGTGCCCGGCATTTCATGTTTGGGCGGATAGACCATGTCCCACCAGAAACCCGGACGGAACAGAGAGAAAGTGATTACTAACAGGGCAACGGTTTCCCACCATTTGACTTTGGTAAACCACCATCCCTGTGTGGCAGCCGAGAACGTCAGCATGGCGAGAATGGCCGATATCACAGTCAGCATCAGGTGCCACCAGGTATCAATGTCCATCAGTAACAGCTGGGTATTAAAGATAAACATGAATGGCAGGATCGCGGTGCGGATGTCATAGGTGAAGCCCTGAATACCAGTCCGGATGGGATCGCTTTTGGCAATCGCAGCGGCGGCAAAGGCGGCCAGACCGACTGGCGGCGTGTCATCTGCCAGGATCCCGAAATAGAACACAAATAAATGCACGGCCAGTAACGGGATGATCAGGCCGTTTTCCGCACCCAGGGTGACGATGACCGGCGCCATCAGGGTCGAGACCACGATGTAGTTTGCTGTAGTGGGCAGTCCCATGCCGAGGACCAGGCTGATCACCGCCGTAAACAGCAGCATCAGCATAATGTTGCCGCCGGAAATGAACTCGACGAAGTCCGTCATGACCAGCCCGATACCGGTCAGGGTGACCACCCCAACGATGATCCCGGCTGCTGCTGTCGCAACACCGATCCCAATCATATTCCGGCCGCCGGAAACCAGGCTTTCCAGCAGGTCATGCCAGCCCTCTCGGGCAGCATTTGCCAACGACTGCTCTTTGGTGAACAACGCCATCAACGGACGCTGAGTCAGCAGAATGAAAATCATGAAGACGGTTGCCCAGAAAGCAGACAGGCCCGGAGAGAAGCGTTCCACGGTCAGACACCAGACCAGCACGACAATCGGAAGCAGGAAGTACAGGCCGGATTTTACGGTCGGACCCGGATCCGGGACTTCGGTCAGCTCTTGATCGGGATCTTCCAGTAAATGATCCTTGTAGTCGGCGGCAACCCGGATCAGAGCCACATAGGCGATCAGGATCGCAACGGCAATGATAGGCGTGGCTGCTGCACCGAAGACATCTTTGGTCCAGCCAATCCCGTAATAAACGAGGGCACTGATCACAATCAGACCGACGATGATCCCGGTAAATGAGAGGAGCTTTTGTGCCAGTGTGGGACGGTAACGGCGCGGCAGTCCGGTCATTCCGGCTTTACAGGCTTCCAGATGGACGATGTAAAGCAGCGCGATGTAGGAGATCAGCGCAGGCAGAATGGCGGCTTTAATGACTTCCACATAAGACACACCGACATATTCCACCATCAGGAAAGCGGCGGCCCCCATAATTGGTGGTGTCAGCTGGCCGTTTGTTGATGCGGCAACTTCAACAGCACCGGCTTTGTAGCCGGGAAAGCCGACGCGTTTCATCAGGGGAATGGTGAATGTGCCTGTGGTCACTACGTTCGCAATTGACGAACCGGAAACCAGTCCGGACAAACCGGATGCAACGACGGCCGCTTTGGCCGGACCGCCGCGCATGTGGCCCAGCAATGAAAAAGCGACTTTGATGAAGTAGGCGCCGGCACCGGCACGTTCCAGCATGGCGCCAAACAGCACGAATAAGAAAACAAAAGCCGTGGATACACCCAGCGCGACCCCGAAGACCCCTTCTGTCGTTAGCCACAGATGTGACATGGCTTTGTTGAGACTGGCACCTTTGTGGGCAATGACATCCGGCATGTACGGACCGGCAAAGGTGTACAGCAGGAATACGGAGGCCACGATCATCAACGGCGGCCCCAGGGCCCGGCGTGTCGCTTCCAGCAACAGCACCATCCCCATGACGGCTGTGGCCACATCAAAGGTGGTCGGTGCTCCGGCACGGCCGGACAGAGCTTCGTAGAACAGAAGGATATAACCGGCTGCAAAGCTGGCCAGCAGGGCTAATATCCAGTCCTGCAGCGGAATTCTGTCTCTGGGCGAGCTTTTGAGGGCCGGAAAAGCAGTAAAGGCGAGAAAAATCGCAAAGGCCAGATGGATAGCACGCGCTTCGGTGCTGTTAAATTTACCGATATCGGTGATAAAAGGGAGCGGGGATGCATACCAAAGCTGGAACAATGACCAGCAAAGGGCCACCACCCACAAAATTCGTCCCTGCAGTCCTTCGGGACTGCGTGCGCCGGTATCCGCCTGTGCCACCATGTCCTGGACATCGTTCGAGTCGGTTTTTGTCATACTACTTCCTTATTTCAGGAGCGATCCGGAGTTTCAAGTTTGAGGTTCAGTCTTTATCTTAGACAGACTCATTCGCCTGTTGGCGTATTTCATTGTGCTTACAGACAAAAGTGCACCGCAGAGACGGTGCACCTTAGTCAGTCGAGATATGGCCGGCTTATTTAATCAGGCCGACTTCTTTGTAGTATTTCTCTGCGCCCGGATGAAGCGGGATAGAAATACCGGCTTTCACCATGTCCTCTTTTTTCAGGTTGGCGAAGCTTGGATGCAGACGGGTAAAGACATGGAAGTTTTCGAAGACGGCTTTGGTCAGCGCGTAAACGACATCGTCAGACACTTTGGTTGAAGTGACCAGCGTCGCTGCGACACCAAAGCTGTGCACATCCTTGTCAGAACCACGATACATACCACCCGGTACCGTCGATTTTGCGTAGTACGGGTTGTCTGCAACCAGTTTGTCGATCGCCGGACCAGTCACAGAAACCAGTTTGGCATCACAGGAGGTTGTTGCTTCTTTGATGGAACCGTTCGGATGGCCAACAACGTAGACAAAGGCATCGATCTTGTTGTCACACAGAGCCTGAGAACGCTCAGAACCCTTCAGTTCAGCGGCCAGTTTGAAGTCATCTTTGGTCCAGCCCAGCGCTTTCATCACGACTTCCATCGTGGCACGGTCACCTGAACCCGGGTTACCGATGTTCACGCGTTTACCCTTCAGGTCTTCAATGTTGTTAATGCCGGAGTCGGCACGGGCAATGACGTTGAAGGGTTCGGTATGCAGGGAGAATACGGCACGCATGTCTTTATACGGGCCCATTTCCTTGAATTCACTGGTTCCGTTGTAGCCGTGGTATTGCCAGTCAGACTGAACCACACCGAAGTCCAGTTCTCCGGCACGCATGGTGTTCACGTTGTAAATGGAACCGCCGGTTGATTCGACAGAACAGCGAATGCCATTAGTTTGTCGTTCGTTATTCACCAGCTTACAGATCGCGCCACCCGTCGGGTAGTAAACACCGGTCACTGAGCCGGTTCCGATCGTGATGAAATCTGCAGCTTGTGCCAGCCCTGAAGCCAGAACCGTCGCAGACAATGCGCCGACTTTGAGCAGTTTTGTTAAGGCCATTGTGATCCCTTCCTGTTGTGTAAATTCTTATCAGCAGCGAACGGTGCTTCCGGTTTTCAGTTCGCAATGCTTTAAACAAATCAAGGAGATAATAGCAAACGATTTAAGTGTATTTAAAATTATGTAAACACATTTTTGTGAAAAAGTAATGAGATTGAGACATCACACCCGAATAAATAGCATAACTATCCATTCATTTACGGTCTTTTGGCTCAGGCAGAGGGGATTTTTCAGCAGGGGAGGAGATGCACGCTCTCTCTATTCCTCAGAGAGAGCGTTGTGCGACGATTGACTTACTTGCTGTAATCAAACAGCGAACAGACTGAGTCGAACAGCTGCTCGGCGGTCGTCGTCAGTGTCGGGGTGATGAAAATTGTATCGTCACCCGCGACAACGCCCAGGATACCTTCAGCGCGGCCCAGTGAGTCCAGGAGGCGGGCAATGACCTGAGCAGCCCCGGGACCCGTGTGGATCACGACCATGGCATGGTTATAGCCAACTTCCATCACCAGCTCTTTCAGCGGGCTGCTGATGGTTGGCACACCCAGTTCGACCGGCAGGCAGTACACCATTTCCATTTTGGCATTTCGGGTACGTACCGCACCGAATTTCGTCAGCATCCGTGACACTTTCGATTGGTTAATATTATCGAAACCCTGTGCTTTCAAGGCATCGACGATCTCACCTTGAGAGCTGAATTTTTCTTCCTTGAGTATGGCTTTGAATGCTTTGATCAAGCGTTCTTGTTTATCGGAGCTACGCATAAGTAAATTTCATGTACAGGGAGAGGGGTCATATTTTGTCACAACCACCTAGGCTGTAGCAAACAGTGTTCATGCAAACTTGGGACTAAGTTATTGTTCTGAGTTTAGCTGACTGCATAATTATTGAAAATAACTGCAAGCGAGACTGATGTTTACCTTTTTTGTTGAGTAGAAAATGTGATGACAGCCTGCGTAACATCGCAAAGCTGAGGGGGTATGATTGTATTTCGCGAAGGCTTGCTATACCGTCTTGGTGCCCGAGAAACTGAGATATATAAGTAAGGGTTTGAAACATTGGGCCTATACCTGATGTCAGTGCGAAGGGTCTGCCTCATGAACCCTCACATCTATCGTAAAGGAGAACGAAAATGAAAGTTGCTGTTATTGGCGCGGCTGGTGGTATTGGCCAGGCTCTGGCTCTGCTGCTGAAAAATGAACTGCCTGCCGGCTCTGACCTGGCACTTTATGATATTGCCCCTGTAACTCCAGGTGTCGCGGCTGACCTGAGCCACATCCCAACGCCTGTTTCTATCAAAGGTTATGCGGGTGAAGATCCAACACCTGCGCTTGAAGGTGCAGATGTGGTTCTGATTTCTGCGGGTGTTGCGCGTAAACCAGGTATGGATCGTGCGGATCTGTTCAATGTGAACGCGGGCATCGTGAAATCTCTGGCTGAGAAAATTGCCGTTGTTTGTCCTCAGGCTTGCGTGGGTATCATCACCAACCCGGTGAACACGACGGTTGCAATTGCTGCAGACGTGCTGAAGAAAGCCGGTGTTTACGACGAGCGTAAACTGTTTGGTGTGACCACACTGGATGTGATCCGTTCTGAAACGTTCGTTGGTGAACTGAAAGGTCTGAACCCTCGTGAAGTGAAAGTACCGGTCATCGGCGGTCACTCAGGTGTTACAATTCTGCCGCTGCTGTCTCAGGTTGAAGGTGTTGAGTTCACTGAAGAAGAAGTGAAAGCGCTGACGCCTCGCATCCAGAACGCCGGCACTGAAGTTGTTGAAGCAAAAGCTGGTGGCGGCTCTGCAACGCTGTCTATGGGTCAGGCGGCTTGCCGTTTCGGTCTTTCTCTGGTTCGTGCCCTGCAAGGTGAGCAGAACGTGGTTGAGTGCGCTTATGTTGAAGGAAATGGCAAACATGCCCGTTTCTTTGCACAGCCAGTTCGTCTGGGTAAAAACGGGATTGAAGAGATCCTGGATTACGGCAAGCTGAGTGCATTTGAACAAAACGCACTGGACAGCATGCTGGATACCCTGAAAGGCGATATTAAGCTGGGTGAAGAGTTCGCAGCCAAGTAAGCTGCCAACTTTCCGGTGTGTGGCCGGAGAACACGAAACAAAGCGGCCAACGGGCCGCTTTGTTGTTTTTGTGGATTACACTTTTGTGTTTGCTGACCGGCTCAGTAATAATCCCGGCAGTTGCCGTGCAGCTGCGGCTCGTCAATCAGCTCGCTGCATTGGATATGGATCCTTTTATGATCCTTGAGGTTTTCGATCAGCGCAGTGTCATGATCCGGATCGATCTCGATCACTTCTGCGATCCCTTGCGGATACTCTACCCACATTCCCCGTTTCAGATCTTTGGCTTGCATACTGACCTCCCGCTCTGGAAGAAATCTAACCAGGGTCTGTTTAACTATAGCGTATGGAAGATCCGGAGATGAGAACGGGCTGGTTTGCGGCAGCATACGGCCTGAGCAGATGTCAGGCCGTTTAAAAGGGGTGTTGAAAGGGTTATTTAGTGCGGTTAACCGACAGGCGAGCTAATGCGACCAGCGCTGTTTTATAGTCACTGTCAGGCAGCACAGACAGCGCAGCAATGGCTTTTTCTGCCTCTTCCTCAGCACGCTTTTGTGTGTAGGTCAGAGAGCCGTGTTCTTCCATACAGGCCAGAATCGGTTGCAGTTTATCCAGTCCGTTGCCTTGCTCAATGGCTTCGCGGATCATGGCTGATTGCTCGGCATTTCCATGATGCATGGCATGCAGCAGCGGCAGCGTTGGTTTGCCTTCCGCCAGATCATCACCGACGTTTTTACCCATCTCTTCGCCGTCGGCACTGTAATCCAGAACGTCATCAATGAGCTGGAAAGCCGTGCCCAGGTAGCGGCCATAATCTTGCATGGCGGCTTCCACGGTTTCCGGTGCTTCAGCCAGAATGGCAGCGACTTGTGTTGCAGCTTCGAACAGACGGGCTGTTTTGGAATAAATCACCTGCATGTAGCTGGCTTCGGTCGTATCGGGATCGTTGCAGTTCATCAACTGCTGAACTTCACCTTCCGCGATGACATTCACCGCTTCACTCATGATATCCAGGATCCGCAATGATCGCAGGCTGGTCATCATCTGAAACGAGCGGGTGTAGATATAATCGCCCACCAGAACACTGGCTGCATTTCCAAAAGCAGCGTTGGCGGTTGCCTTTCCACGGCGCATGTCAGACTCGTCCACCACATCATCATGGAGCAGGGTGGCTGTATGGGTAAATTCGATAAAGGCAGCGGCAGTGGTGTGCTGATCACCGTCGTAACCTAAGGCCCGGGCTGCCAGCACGGCCAGCATCGGACGAAGTCGTTTTCCGCCACTGCTGACAATGTAATATCCCAGTTGGTTGATCAGGGCGACTTCTGAGGTCAGTTGTGCTTGAATCTTTGCGTCAACCGCCGCCATGTCATCGGCGGTGAGTGCTTGGATAGCTTTGAAATCCATGATACATCCAGCAAAATTGTAAGCCGTATCGGCGCAATCAAAATAAGAAATATGCACGCATACTACACTAAAAACTTGTCAGCTTCCTAACCTCTGGTCGAGCAAATTGAATGACTTTTCCTGCTGAGCAGCTTTTCGCCAATTTTCTTTAGCCAACGGCTTGCCAAGACCCGCGTTTTCCAGTAATATTCGCGCCCTATTGATGACAAGATTAAGCGCATACCCATTGCCCAATTTTTGCGTGGCGAATGGCCTATGCGGAAGAGCGGAGTAAGACATGTACGCTGTTTTCCAAAGTGGTGGTAAGCAACACCGAGTAAGCGAAGGCCAGACCTTACGCTTGGAAAAACTGGACGTTGAAACTGGTGCGAACGTTGAATTTGACAGCGTTCTTCTGGTTGCTAACGGTGAAGACGTTAAAGTTGGTGCGCCATTCGTAGCTGGTGGCAAAGTGACTGCAGAAGTAATTACACACGGTCGCGGCGATAAAGTGAAAATCGTTAAGTTCCGTCGTCGTAAGCATTCTCGTAAGCAAATGGGCCACCGTCAGTGGTTCACTGAAGTCAAGATCACTGGCATCAGCGCTTAAGAATTAGGAGAGTTTAGAGATGGCACACAAAAAAGCTGGCGGTTCTACTCGTAACGGCCGTGACTCAGAAAGTAAACGCCTGGGTGTTAAGCGCTTCGGTGGTGAATCTGTACTGGCAGGCAACATCATCGTTCGTCAACGTGGTACCAAGTTCCACGCTGGTAACAACGTAGGTTGCGGTAAAGACCACACTCTGTTCGCTCTGTCTGACGGCAAAGTGAAATTCGAAGTGAAAGGTCCTAAGAACCGTAAATTCGTTTCTATCGAAGCTGAGTAATCTCGGGTTCGCCAAGAACGAGAAAGCCCTGCCAACTGGCGGGGCTTTTTGTTATGGCGCAGAGCGCTGCCGTTCTGCTGCCTCTGCCCATAGGCAAAGCCTTGCCTGAGAATTATTCCGATTGGTATTACAATAAGCAGAGTGGCGTACAGCTGCCTGATTGAGTGAACGCCAGAGTGCGGAGAATAAGATGAAATTTGTAGATGAAGCGGTAATCCGGGTCGATGCCGGTGACGGCGGTAATGGTACTGTCAGCTTCCGCCGTGAAAAGTATGTTCCGAAAGGCGGTCCTGACGGTGGTGATGGCGGCGACGGTGGTGATGTTTACCTGCTGGCTGACGAAAACCTCAATACCCTGATCGATTACCGTTTCGAACGTTTTCATGCTGCGGAACGTGGCGAAAATGGCCGCGGCGGCAACTGTACCGGTAAACGCGGAAATGACTGCGTTCTGTCTGTGCCTGTCGGGACACGCGCGGTCGATGAAGAAACCGGTGAAGTCATTGCTGACCTGACGAAGCATGGCATGAAAATTATGGTGGCGAAGGGCGGATTCCACGGTCTGGGCAATACACGCTTCAAATCGTCCGTGAACCGTGCACCACGCCAGAAAACCATGGGTACCAAGGGTGAGATACGTCATCTGCGTCTGGAGCTGCTGCTGCTTGCTGACGTCGGTATGCTGGGTCTGCCGAATGCGGGTAAGTCGACCTTTATCCGTGCGGTATCTGCGGCGAAGCCAAAAGTGGCGGATTATCCGTTTACCACACTGGTACCAAGCCTGGGTGTCGTCCGTGTGGATAACGAGCGCAGTTTCGTCGTTGCGGATATTCCGGGACTGATTGAAGGTGCAGCTGACGGTGCTGGTCTGGGGATCCGTTTCCTGAAACACCTGGAACGTTGCCGGGTCCTGCTGCACATGATCGATCTGCTGCCGGCTGATGGCTCTGATCCGGTGGAGAATGCCTTCACCATCATCAATGAGCTGGAGCAGTACAGCGATAAACTGGCAAACAAGCCACGCTGGATCCTGTTCAACAAGGTGGATCTGCTGCCGGAAGATGAAGCTCAGGAAAAGATCCAGGAAGTTCTGGAAGCGCTGGCATGGGAAGACAAGTACTTCTGCATCTCGGCACTGAACCGTACCGGTACCAAACCGCTGACTTATGAGCTGATGACGCTGATCGAATCAATTCCGCAAGTGATTGTGGAAGAAGATGAAGCGGAAGAAACCAAAGTCGACTTTAAGTGGGATGATTACCACGAACAGCAGCTGAAGAAAGGCGCTGCTGAGAAAGATGACGACGATGATGACGACTGGGATGACTGGAATGAAGACGACTATGACGTCGAAATCATTTACAAGCCTTAACGAACAGTCTTTGTTGCAAAAAACCGCTCTCAGGAGCGGTTTTTTTGTGCTTCATCAAACTGATATTCTGCTCAACGGAGATAATCGGCAAGAGAGGTGACTCTCGGGAGGGAAGGCATGGAGGAAGTATCAGTGAGTGTGTTGCGGGACATTGCCCGAATCGTGGCTCAGGCCGGACAAAAGCTGCTCCAGCATGGTGCTGAATCCGCTGTGGTTGTGAATGTCAGCCAGCGGCTCGGTCTGGCCATGGGGGCTGAGGAAGTCGATATTGCCCTGACGGCTAATGCCATCGTGGTGACTGTCCGGCGTCAGGGTCATTGTATTACGACCACACGCCGATGCCGGGATCATGGGATCAACATGGCGGTGATCACCCGGATCCATCATGTGTGTATCATGGCTGAAAAAGGTCTGCTGGATCCTGCGACGCTGGCGAAGCGGCTGGATCGCATTCAGCCTCAGCGATACCCGCCGGTGCTGGTGATTGTGATGATCGGATTGTCCTGCGGGGCGTTCAGTATCCTGGCGGGCGGTGACGGGATGATTGCGGTAATTACCACCCTGGCCGCGGCAGCTGCGATGGCACTGCGGTTGTACATGGCGCAGCATCATTTCAATCCGCTGGTTACCTTTGCCGCAGCGGCATTTACCGCCACGTCTGTCTCTGCCGTAGCGCCATTATTTGGCTGGGGAAATCAGCCTTTTCTGGCGATGGCTTCTTCCGTGTTGTTACTGGTGCCCGGGTTTCCGCTGATAAATGCGGTGGCGGATATGGTCTCTGGATTTGTGAATCTGGGAATTTCCCGTTGGGTGATGGCCAGTTTGCTGACGTTAGCAACCAGTCTGGGGATTGTTGCTGCGATGAATCTGTTTCATGTCTGGGGGTGGTTGGCATGACGATATGGCAATGGGTGTACGCATTATCTGCCGATATGGCATTGGCGGCGATCCCTGCGGTCGGCTTTGCGATGGTTTTCAATGTACCGGTCCGGGCATTGAAATATTGCGCGCTGGCGGGGGCGATCGGCCATGGCTGTCGATTTGTCCTGATGCATCAGGCAATGCCGATTGAATGGGCCAGTTTTTTTGCTGCAATGCTGGTGGGCATGACCGGCATTTTCTGGTCAAGGCGTTTAGTGGCTCCACCGCATGTCTTTACGGTTGCAGCTGTGATCCCTATGGTTCCGGGTGTGTATGCATTTAAGACAATGATTGCCTTGGTGGAAATTAATCAGCAGGGCTATAGTCAGGCTTTGTGGCAGTCGATGGTTGTAAACGGGATCACCGCTGTTTTTACAATTGCAGCGCTGGCAATCGGGCTGGCAATGCCCGGCTTAATGTTTTATCGTCGCCGACCAGTGATTTAAAAGGAGTGAGATGCGTGATCATCAGTATGGTTGCCGCGATGGCAAAGAACAGAGTGATTGGTAAAGACAATGCGATGCCCTGGCACCTGCCCGCAGACTTCGCCTGGTTTAAGAAAGTGACCATGGGGAAACCGGTTGTTATGGGACGCAAAACTTTTGAATCCATCGGCCGGCCATTGCCGGGACGGCACAATATTGTGATCAGTCGCAGCCCTGAATTTGCCGCGGCAGGGGTTACGGTCGTCAGTAGCCTTGATGCTGCAAAAACGGCCGCCGGAGACACGGATGAACTGATGATCATTGGTGGTGGCAGTGTGTATGCTGAATGTCTGCCGATGGCTGACCGCCTGTATCTGACTTTTATTGATCTCAGTGTGGAAGGCGATACTTGCTTTCCTGACTGGGGGAGCGACTGGCAGCAAAGCTACAGTGAAGCTTACCGTGCGGATGAAAAGAATGCCCATGACATGACATTTGTGGTGCTGGAGCGAAACTCGTCATCTGATTCGTGAGTCTGATCAATTCAGCTCCCGCTCTATTGGACGGGAGCTGTTTGAAGCATACTTCAGGGTGTTTTAATTCAGTTGCTCCATGGTCAGAATCTGATCATAGGAATCAACAATATTCACTGGTGGTGCCATTTTCCGAACGATTTCGGACGGTTTAAATAAATAACCGGTGCTGGAAGCAGACAGCATTTCCAGATCGTTGAAAGCATCACCAATCGAAATAATATTATTATTGTTTCGGTTGTACTTTTCGATGATCTCAATTTTTCCTTTCTTACGCGTATAGTCTGCTTTTTCAATAAACCCACTTTTATTTAGCTGAAAGTAATGGCAGTAAAGTTTGGGTTGACCGATCTTTAACCATAATGGGTAAAGCATTTGATAAAAAGCATCGGATACCAAAACAACTTTATATTTCTTTGACAGCTTATCAATAAATGATTTTGCCCCTTCCAGAGGTTCAATATCATCTACAGTTTTAATAACATCCAGCAGTGTGATCTTTTCCCGGTTCAGAATGTTAATTCTTTCCGAAACCAGTTTTTCATAATCAGGTTCTTCCCGGGTTGTTTTGGTCAGTTCCGGAATATCATATTTTTCCGCTAATAAAGGCCAAAGCTCAGGAATAAGAACACCTTCCATGTCGATACAAGCAATATTCATTGGATTAACCTACCATGGGTGAGAGGGCCAGTGAAATACCAAGGAACATTAAGATGCCGCCAATTGCCCTGTTTAAAACGATTTGTTTATTCAGCATTGCGGCACGTAATTTTTCCTGAGAAAAAAACAGGGCGACGAGGCTGAACCAGAACCAGTGGGCGAATGACATAAAGAGACCGTAAGCAATCTGCAATGTCAGCGGGGTTTCCGGGTTCACAACCTGGGTGTATGTACTCAGGACAAACAGGGTTGTTTTCGGGTTGAGTGCATTGGTGAAAAAGCCCTGACGCAGTGACTGAAAGTTCGACATAGCGGCGGTTTCAGTCAGGTCGATTGCAAGCTTCACCTTGGTACTGAACGTATTGAAGCCCAGGTAAATCAGGTAAACTGCACCCACGATTTTAATCACTGAAAACAGGATGGGCGACTTCGAAATCACTAGGCCGACACCCAGAATGGTATAGCTGACGTGAATCAGCACTCCGAGTGCGATACCAATGGCGGCCAGCATGCCTGCTTTTCTGCCATAAAGATAACTGTTTCGTGTAACCATGGCGAAATCAGCTCCCGGGCTGATGACGGCCAGAATCGTAATAATGGCAACAGCAATAAGTTCTGTCATGAGTATATTCCCTCAGTTGTTCTATTATGTTTTCTTACGATATGTAGCGACAAGCACGTCCCTGATGGTCTCTTGGTCCGGATTGTCTTGTAATATTTCACTCACGCCATGGAACAGGTTGTGGTCATTCAGTACAGCCGTATCCATCGACTTATTTAAGGAGAAGCTTGTCAGCGGGTTTTTATCCAAATCATAAATTGTGGTGACACCGCCGGATAGATTTTGATGGTTGACCATCATCATTAAAATGTAATCAACGCCGTCCCGGTGAATACCTTCGGGGGTCGGCTTTCCGCTTATTTCACCATTGGATTCAATACGAAATTGATGCGTTTCAATGTGCCAGTCGGATTCGGGAGACATCTGGCTGAAAATCTCACAACCTAATTTCAAAATTTGATTGAAAGTATTGCTGTAGATAATGTCGTCATCAATCGGTACATAATGACGCTCAACCCCGCCATTGAGGTTGTTATAATTAAGTCCCTGATAATGAGGCTGGTGTGGTTCCAGAATCCATTCACCACTGGAGGCCGGGGAGCTCAGCGTCGCATATTTACGCTTTCTGTAGGTGCCGCCATCAGCCATATATGTATCAAGTTGTAAATGATTCCAACTGTTTTTAAATTGTGTCCAGTCATCTAACCCGTAAGGATCTCGTTTTTGAATGATGGACGACATGGTTTCACCATCAATGAAACAATAGCTTTTTTCCGTTAAACTACTGCAGATTTCTTTAATTGACACTTCAATCACCAACTTACGTCGTTATATTTGTTAAGTCATCTGGTTCATATTGTTGATGATTTCTCGTAAAATGAATATTGATTTGTTGTAATCAAAATACTTGAGAAAAAGTCACGGATATGAATCTTCCTTCCTTAAATGCTTTGCGTTTTTTTGAGGCTGCCGCGCGACATCAGAGTCTGGTGAAAGCGGCAGACGAACTGTGTGTGACGCAATCAGCGGTCAGTCGTCAGATCAAGCAACTGGAAAGTGTGCTGGGTGTGACCTTATTTGAGCGGCGGAATCGTGGCATTTTCCTCACGAAAGACGGCGTGAAATTAAGAACAGCCTGCCATGAGATGCTGGCGATTCTGAAGAATGCGCTGAAAGAGCTGAACACGGAAGGAAGTCAGGCGCCTCTCGTCGTTTCCTGTGAGCCGACCATTATGATGAAGTGGCTGATCCCCCGGCTGGCGGATTTTAAAGCGGCACATCCTGAGATTGAATTGCACCTGAGTGCGTCCGGCGGACCGATTGATTTTGTGAAAAGTCAGGCAGACATTGCCATTCGTCGCAACGACTTCAACTGGAAGCCGGATTATCATGCTGAGCCGATCGGCCCGGAGATGATGGGACCGGTCATTCTGGCTGAAAAGTTTGCCAGTGGGAAAGTACTGTCCGGTTCAGTCACAACGCTGCACACCAAAACCCGGCCAGATGCCTGGAATGAGTGGCAGCAACGAACCCAGCAGCCTGTCAACAGCAGTGATGATATGTGGTTTGAACACTTCTACATTATGCTGGAAGCGGTACACGCCGGTTCAGGTTATGGGCTGAGTTCAATTTATATGGTCGGGAGTGACATCCGGAACGGGCAGCTGGCTGCCCCCTGCGGTTTCACACCGGATGACTCTTTTTATTACCTGCTGTCACCGCATGCGATTGAAGCGGATGAAAGGGTGGGGATTTTTCTGAATTGGTTAAGAGAAGAATTTGCCGCGACCCGGGAAGCCGTGATTGCTTCCGTTAGTGGGGCGGACTAAGGATCCAGCCGAGCTTGCTGAAATAGCTGCTGATCTTCCCAGCGCAGCATGGTGAGCTGATTGCCCCAGACGCAACCGGTATCCAGTCCGATCACATGATCATCCCGGTGGCCCATCAGTGAAGCCCAGTGTCCAAAAATAACGGTTTTGCCCAGCGGTTGTGCGCGGGGAAAGTCAAACCACGAAATGAACTGTTCTGTCCCCGGTTCACCCGGCGGCAGTTTGCAGTGCATTTCCAGGCGTCCGTCCGGGTGCAGAAAACGCATCCGGGTCAGGGCGTTGATGCTGTAGCGCATCCGTTTCAGTCCGGATAACTCCGGATCCCACAAATCGGGCTCATTGCCGTACATATGGGTCAGCAGCCACAACTGATTTTCACCCTGAAGCATGCTTTCAACTTCACGGGCACAGCGGCGGGCATCTTCGAGCTGCCATTGAGGTGGGATGCCGGCATGCGCCATGACGATCGGATGGACAGGATGTTCAGCAAACAAAGGCTGGTGGCTGAGCCAGTCCAGCAGTGCATCGCTGTCATTGGCGGTCAGAATCGGATCGACACGGTCTTTGGGTTTGGCGCTGCCAATCCCGCGGGCGATAGCAAGTAAGTGCAGATCGTGGTTTCCCAGAACCGTGGTGGCATTGCTGCCCAGCGATTTTATAAGGCGCAGGGTGGAAAGGGAGTCCGGTCCCCGGGCGACAAGATCACCCGCCAGCCAGAGTTCATCTGATTTTTCACTGAAGCCAACTTGCTCCAGCAAAGTACAGAGTTCACGGTAACAGCCCTGAATGTCGCCGACCAGATAGGTTGCCATGGCAGTCCTGCTCAGTGAAGAATATTCGGAATGGCGAGGCGGAATGGCAGAATTTCTGCCGTGAATTCATTGCCGGCTTCATCAATCATGATGTAATGACCTTCCATCACGCCCAGCGGGGTTTCGATGATGGTTCCGCTGGTATAGGTATATTCATCATTGGCTGCGATCGTCGGCTGCTCACCCACAACGCCTTCACCTTCGACGACCAGCTTTTTACCATTGGCATCTGTGATCAGCCAGCTGCGGCGTAGGAGCTGTGCTGAACCCTGACCGAGATTGCAAATGGTAATGGTATAGGAAAAAACGTAGCGATCCTGTTCCGGTTCGGACTGGTCATCAATGTAGTGGGTGATGACCCGGCATTTGATGGTTGGGTTAGCTTTGTTGTTCACCTTGCTGCTTCCTTTCGATTACGACTCTGACCAGCTGCCGGACCTTTGGTCCGGCTTCCTGCTTAATGGCTGTGGTTAGCATCCAGCCAGTTCGCCATCGCCACGAATTGCTCAAGGCTCAGGTTTTCAGGTCGGGATGATGGGGTGATCCCCAGACTCTCCAGTGTCTCACTGTCCATCAGTGCTTTATAACAGTTTCGCACGGTTTTGCGGCGCTGGTTAAAACCTTCGCGAGTCACACGATCCAGCCATTTCAGGTTCGTACACGGGTGCGGCAACGTCTCATACGGCGACAGGCGTACCACCGCTGAATCGACCTTCGGTGCCGGTTTGAAGGCACTTGGCGGTACTTCCAGTACCGGCATGACTTTGCAGTAGTACTGTGCCATGACAGTCAGACGGCCATAGGCTTTGCTGCCAGGACCTGCCGCCAGACGATTAACCACTTCTTTCTGCAGCATGAAGTGCATATCTTCGATATGCTGGTGGAAGCTGAACAGGTGGAACATCAGCGGAGTCGAAATGTTGTATGGCAGGTTGCCAAAAATCCGCAGTTTGTTGTTTTCTTTGATCAGCTGTGTGAAGTCGAAACGCATGGCATCGCCTTCGTGGATCGTCAGCTTGCTGGACAGATCCGGATGGTGACGCAGACGCTCGGCCAGATCGCGGTCCAGCTCAATGACGGTGAATTTGTCGACCTGCTTGCCGACAGGCTCTGTCAGGGCGCCAAGTCCCGGACCGATTTCCACCAGGTTCTGGCCGGGTCTCGGGTTAATGGCGGCGACGATATTGTCGATGATGTAGTCGTCGTGCAAGAAGTTCTGGCCAAAGCGCTTACGGGCGCGGTGGCCTAAATGGACCTGATCACTGCTCATTGTTGTTTGTCTACCATTTCGATGGCGTGGGAAAGCGCTGTCCTGAGGCTCCCGATATCCGCCTGTCCGGTACCCGCAAGTTCCAGTGCGGTACCATGATCAACTGATGTTCTGATAAAAGGCAGCCCCAACGTGATGTTGACGGCATTACCAAAACCTTTGAATTTCAGAACTGGCAGACCCTGATCGTGATACATCGCCAGTACCGCATCAGCTTCTGCCAGATATTTATCCTGGAAGATGGTATCGGCTGGCAGCGGGCCAACCAGATCCATCCCGTCCTCTTCTCTGAGGATATCCAGTGCCGGAGTGATCACTTCTATCTCCTCCCGGCCAAGGTGTCCGCCTTCCCCGGCATGCGGGTTGAGGCCACAGACATAAATTTTAGGTTTCCGGATACCGAACTTACTGATCAGGTCAGCGTGCAGTACGCGGATCACCTGATGGATGCGATCCACAGTGATGGCTTTCGCCACGTAAGCCAGCGGAATATGCGTTGTGACCAGCGCGACCCGTAAGCCTTCGGTTGCCAGCATCATGACCACCTGGTTGGACTGAGCCTGCTGGGCGAAAAATTCCGTGTGGCCGCTGAATGACACGCCTGCACGGTTAATAATGCCCTTGTGAACCGGACCGGTAACCAGGGCGGCGAATTCGCCGTCCATGTTGCCCTCGGCGGCGCGCCTCAGGGTATCCAGTACATAGTGACCGTTCTGTTCGTCCAGTTCACCCGGCGTCACAGTGGCTTTCAGCGGATGGTCAGCAACCACCAGCGTGCCCGGACGGTGCGGTTGTGCCGGGCGGTTTGCATCATAAGGGATGATTTCCAGTGGTAAACCCAACAGGGCTGCACGTTCTGCCATCAGCCCGGTGTTGGCACAAATCACCAGCTCGTGCGGCCAGGACTGTTGTGCCAGCGCGATCACGAGATCCGGGCCAATTCCCGCCGGTTCTCCCGGCGTGATGGCAATACGTTTAACCTTGTTCATCATCATATCCTGGTTGTTCAATATAGGCGCCGGCCCGCAGTTCCTGCAGCCACGCCTGTGCTTCCTCATTAAATTTCCGGCTGAAGAGGATCCGGTAGGCACGGTTCTTCACCGCAGCATCAGTCCGGTCGACCTGGCGGCGATCCAGCACTTCTACAATGTGCCAGCCGTGTACCGTTTTGAACGGTTCACTGATGGTGCCTTTCGGCAGCCTTTCGACCTGTGCCTTGAATTCAGGGACATAAATGTCAGGCGTTTGCCAGCCCAGTTCACCGCCGTTGACGGCAGAGCCCGGATCAGCACTTAATGCCTGAGCCGCATCAGCAAAGCTGCGCTGACCGGACAAAATGTCCTTGCGAACCTGCTCCAGCTCTTTTTTCGCTCCGTCATCACTCAGAATAACGGAGGTTTTCAGCAGGATGTGGCGGGCATTCACTTCGGTGACCGAAACAGTCTCCAGACCTTTCACATCATTGACTTTGAGAATGTGGTAACCCACACCACTGCGGAATGGCCCTATGATAGCACCTTTCCCCTGTGCATGGATCTGATCGGCGAAGATAGTCGGCATTTCTTCCGGGCTCATCCAGCCCCAGGCACCGCCCTGAAGGGCTTTCGGGCCATTCGAGGCGCTGTAGGCCAGGCTGGCGAAGTCGGCGCCTTTGTTCAACTGGGCAACCAGATCTTTCGCTTTACGTTCAGCGGCCTGGCGGTCGGTCTGGCTGGCACCTTCCTCCAGACGGATCAGGATGTGGCTGACATTGTACTGAACACCTTCCTGCTGTTGCTGGTTGAGCTGAGTGGCCAGGTTTTCAACTTCCTGCGGCAGAATATTGATCCGGCGGCGGACCATAATGGTACGGGCTTCACTTGCTGTCAGATCACGGCGGATCTGTTCGCGGAAGATGGCGTAGCTGATCCCGGCACCGGCCAGTTCCTGCTGGAGCTGGGCAACCGACATTTTGCGCTCTGCTGCGAGCTGGGCAATGGCGCTGTCGAGCCGGTTGTCATCAATACGGATCCCGAACTGATCGGCCTGCTGCAATTGCAGGGTTTCCATGATGAGCTTTTCCAGCACCTGATTGACCAGAATGCTGTCATCCGGCAGCGGCTGTCCCTGACGGGCGGCGTTCAGATGGACGGTTTTCAGCATGGCATCAACATCGCTTTGCAGGATCACGCTGTCGTTGACAATGGTGACTACCTTATCGAGCGGCTTCAGAGCGGCCATCGAGCCGGTCGTCAGGCCCAGAAGAGACAGGCCGAGAATTAGAGACTTCCACATTTTCATATCCGTATCCAGGGCGCTTCAATGCGCAGTTGGTATGGACGGGCCGAGGCCCGGCCAGTTAATTATTCAGGTAGAAAGGACGGCCATAGGCAATGGCATTGCCGCTGGCTGACGCTGCACCAACCGGTGAAACACCGGCCAGACCCAGCAGAGAGAACGAAATACTGAAGTTCTGCTCGTAATCCACAGGCTGGGTATTCACGTTGCTGCGTGCCACCATGTATTCGTTGTAACCCAGGGTAATCATCCAGCAGTCGGAACGATAGTTCAGCGAGATCTGACCTTCTACCATCTGATTCTCGGTCACGTCGTGATAGTAGTCACCCCGGATGCTCAGACCAGCATGGATTGGAAAACCGGTTGAGAAACCAACCTGCGAGATCCCTTCCTCGGTGTAGTTATCGATCTGATTGTTATCCGGCAGGCTCTGCTGAATGTATTGCTTCGAGACATAGCGATAATTCAGCTGGCTGAACAGACTGCCTTCCCGGTATTCAATCGCGGCATTGGCAAACTGCATGTCCTGTTCGCTGGCGTCATATTGCAGACTGCCGTGGAAGAACAGCCAGTCGTTATAGTTGAAGTCCGACTCGAAAGCTGAAGCCGAGTAGTTCGGCTGAGACTCACCTTCTTCCTGCAGATTCCGGCCGGAATCATTGAGGTAGAAAATCTGGCCGAAAGACAGGTTGAAGCGTTCCTTGTAATCATCGTCGAAGAAACGGGTGGTTGCCCCGACAGTGAACTGATTGGCCGCAGCAATTCGGTCCACGCTGGAGTAACGGCGGTCACGGAACAGGCCGTAATAATCCGTCTGCAAAATGGTGGTATCGTAAGCGCCATAGATTTGGCTCTGATCCACATCCTTCACGTACAGGTACTGCAGCTGAGGTTCAAGGCTCTGGGTATAGGCACTGCCAAACAGGTCGGCATCCCGCTCAAAGTAGAGTCCGGTCAGCATGCGCAGACTGGGCACGGTCCGGGTCGCGGTCTCATCCAGATCTTCAAGGCCGTCAACCGTCGGATCGAAGTCCTGATTGTAATAGGTGTACATCAACTTGGCTTCGGTCGTCATCGACCACCAAGGCGTGGCAAACGGCAGCGTCAGCGACGGTTCGAGGTGAACCCGGTCTGCCGAGGGCTTTTTGGCATCGTCATTTTCAAAGCGGCTGATATGGCTCAGCAAGCCGAAGTCCAGGCCGTAGCCCAGATCCGGTTCGTAGTAATTAAAGGTCAGCTGCGGCATCAGGCGGTAGTTGGATGACACCCCCGGTGTCAGCGGCTGGAAGTTCCGAACCCGCAGGGTCGAGTTCCAGTTGTAGTCCTGATAGGACACCTCGCCGGTTTGCAACAGGTTGTTGTCTTCCCGATTACCGATACCTGAGTCGACATCAGAGAAGTAGGTCACATCACTGACCTTGCTGTAATCCGCATTAAAACGCCAGTGGTCCCCATATTGACCGCTGTGGGACCAGTTGAAGGCCCAGCGCGCGTCATTGTCTTCAGCTGCACTGTCGTCCGGCAGGTATTCTCCCTTGAGACTTCCCTGACCGAGCTCTGTGAGATAGCGGAAGTCACTGTTCAGCTGGACGCCGCGGTTACTCATATACTTGGGTGTCAGGGTCAGATCGTAGTTTGGCGCGATATTCCAGTAGAACGGCGTTTCCAGTTCAAAGCCGTCCCGGGAACCGTAACTGACTGTCGGATACAGGAAACCGGTCAGGCGCTCATTGCCGACCGGCACACGCAGATAAGGCATGTAAAAAATTGGAACATCCAGCACTTCAAAGCGGGCGTTATACAGATCGGCAAACGGCGAGTCTGTCTCGCGTTCAATACTGGTGGCGGTAAACTGCCAGCTTTTATCGCCCGGCGGACAGGTTGTGTATGTCCCGTTGCGCAGGCGGTAGTAGGTCATGCCTTCTTTTTCAATCTTAGTGGCTTCCCCCCGGCCAGCCTCGCAGGTCAGGCTGTAGACGGCGTTATTGATCTCGGCGTCGTCTGTTTCCAGATTGTTATGCATACTGTCGGCGTAGACTTCGAGCGTGCCGTCGTGAAAATAGACGTTGCCTTCCGCGCTGACTGTATTTTTACGCTGGTTCATGGTGGCGACATCGGCAGCCACGGTACGGTTGGACTGGCGAATCACCACATCACCGGAGTAAGTCACGCTTTCGCCGCTTTCGGCCACGGCCTGCTCTGCAGAGATCCGGATGGGTGCATTGTTGGGATCACCCGCACTCGGATCCGGGGTCAGGCACATGCCTTTGACCAGTGCCAGTTCTTCTTCGGCAGAGGGGCTGACATCACTTTCAATGAGGGCATCATTGGCGAAAGCTGACGGGCCATATAAAGCAATGCTGATCATGGTCGCCAATAAGCTGCGGGAAGTGAATGACATTGAGATTTAATTTCCTGTGTTCATGATATAGCGCAAAGTGACACCTGGAGTGCTGAACTTTTTTGTTTGGATTTTCTCGAAAACAAGCAACAAAGGTCAACATCCCCGGGTATCCAGACCGGACCAACTGTCCCCTCCAGTAGAAGGTGGTTATGATAATGCAAATTCGTCTTTACAGCATCTGAAAGGACAGCGGTAATCAATGGACCGGATAAAATCATTATTGTTTTTTCTGCTATGATGCCGCGAGTCTTTTGGCGGTCAGAGTCTTGCGTTATGGCATGCAGGTCAAGCTGACAAGCCACTCTTTTCATAAGATTAGACGGCATACGCGGGCACAATTTAGCAAATTACCAGAGAGTATAACATGCAGGTGTTGGGCAAGATTTTAGGTGCATTTTTTGGTTTTCTCCTTGGTGGACCTATCGGTTTGTTATTAGGCATCTTTTTAGGTCATAAGTTCGATCAGGCTCGCGCCGGTGTTTATCCAGGCGGTGGATTCGGCCGTTTTTCCGGCGGTCAGGCCGATCAGCAGGCA
The DNA here is from genome assembly GCF_023151555.2 of Photobacterium sp. CCB-ST2H9. Classification (NCBI taxonomy): domain Bacteria; kingdom Pseudomonadati; phylum Pseudomonadota; class Gammaproteobacteria; order Vibrionales; family Vibrionaceae; genus Photobacterium; species Photobacterium sp. CCB-ST2H9. The sequence goes on along the minus strand of NZ_CP100425.1, from coordinate 3,119,839 downwards.
CGTCAGGCGGAGTTCTTCCATGCCGGTTTTGCGGTGATGGGCCATGTGGCCAAGGCGAAAGGGCGGGTGACACAGGAGGAAATCCGGGTCGCCAGTGCCATTATGGATCGCATGCAACTGCACGGAAATGCCCGCCGTCTGGCGCAGGAGGCATTCCGCGAAGGTAAGGCTGAAGATTTTCCGTTGCAGGAAGTGCTGGCCCGGGTACGTCAGAGTACCCAGGGACGGCTGGATCTGTTGCAGTTCTTTCTGGAGTTGCAGATTCAGGCCGCGTTTGCCGACGGCAGCCTGCATCCGAAAGAGCGTCAGCTGTTGTTTGTCATTGGTCGCGGGCTGGGCTTTTCTGAGCAGCAATTAGAGCGCCGTTTGCACATGCAGGAAGCCGCGTTTCGCTTTCAGCAGGGCGGTGGTTTCTATCGTCAGCAGTCTCAGCAGCAACAGGGCGGTTTTCGTCAGGCGCCAACCCGGGATCAGCTGGCGGATGCCTATGAACTGCTGGGGGTAGAGAAAGACGCCGGAGCCAAAGATCTCAAGCGTGCCTACCGGAAGCTGATGAACGAGCACCATCCGGACAAACTGGCGGCCAAAGGTCTGCCGCCGGAGATGATGGAGCTGGCGAAGCAGAAAGCGCAGGAACTGACAGCGGCCTATGAGCTGATCAAAAAAGAAAAAGGCTTTAAGTGATCCTCCGCGTCTCAGACGCGGTTTTGCGGATGTCCTGCAACAAAAGCTTCCAGATTTTCGGTCAGCTGGTTGGCCAGCGTCTGAATGGCAGAATCCGCGCCCCAGGCCACATGGGGCGTCAGCAGCAGGTTCGGTAAGTCTGCATGAGCCAGCAGCGGATTGGACAAATCGGCTGGCTCGGCCGTAAACACATCACAGCCGGCCCCGCCCAGATGGCCGGATTGCAGCGCGGCGACTAAATCGGTTTCGTTGACCAGCCCGCCGCGACCGGTATTGATCAGCAGACTGCCGGGTTTCATCAGTGCCAGTTCCGGTGCGGCAATCAGGTTGGTTGTTGCTTCGCTGAGCGGACAGTGCAGGGTGATCACGTCAGCCTCTTTCAGCACCTGCGTAAAAGGCAGATATCCCTCACGACATTCGCTGGCACCCTTCCGTTCGGCAAAGATCACCTTCATACCAATCGCTGATGCCAGTTTGGCGACGGCCTGTCCCAGACTGCCGCTGCCAATGATCCCCAGCGTGCTGCCTGCGACATCCCCGATCGGATGGGTGAAAAAGCAGAACTGTTTTTTTTCCTGCCAGACGCCCGCCTGAATATCCTGATGATAGGCGAACAGATTTCGCCGGAGCGCAAACAGCATCGCGATGACATGTTCCGGGACAGAGCCGGTGGCATAGCCGCGAATGTTACTGACCACAATGCCGTGTTCGCGGCAGTAATCCAGATCGACATTGTTGGTCCCGGTCGCAGCGATGGCAACCATTCTGAGCTGCGGCAACTGGCTGAGTGTCTCGGCATTTAAGACGACTTTGTTGGTGACGGCAATGGTGGCATGTTGCAGGCGTTCGACAACTTGCGCCGGGCGGGTTGCCGGGTATTCCTGCCACTGATGGTCAAAGGCGGGGCGGGGCAACGTGATCTGGCTGGGAATGGTATCTCGGTCAAGAAAAACAATCTGTTGCATCGCACGGGCTCCTTGTGGTGATGGCTTTGGCTATGGGCGCAATGGTGTTCAGCGTGAGAATCAGCGCCAGACAGTAAACACCAGCGGGCGGATCGCTGCAAGTCTGAGGCAGCTTCAGACGGAGAGAAAACATCCCCGGGCAGACCGGGGATGGAGGCCGGTTTTCAGGCTACAGCAGGACAATCAGCACGATGGCCAGAGCAGTGATGAAAGCGGCAAAACCATAGCAGGCGATTTTTCCGGTTCGTCCGGCATGAATTTTCAGGTCGTGTAATCCGTGGTGCACCCGGTGCATCGCGTGCCACATCGGCAGGGCCAGCGTCAGGATCAGAAACGCCGCCCCGATCAGGCTGGATGCGAAGGCTTCGACCCGCTGATATTCAAAATGCTCAGCATCAAGGATACCCAGGGGCATCAGAATCCCCAGGACCAGAATGGTGACCGGCGTGACCATAGCAAACCAGGTACCGCCCGCGCCAAACAGTCCCCACCAGATCGGTTCGTCAGAACGTTTCGGTTGAGGATTGACCTTATCAGATGAATTCACAGGCATCTCCTTAGACCACAATCAGGACAATCAGGACAATCAGGGAAATCACAGCGACCGCGGCCCACTGAGCTGCGATGACGAGCTCTTTTTTGATCACCTTGCCTTTCAGGCGGATAGGCATGACCTGCGGCATCAGCTTGAAAAAGGTTGCTGCGTGCAGCAGGCTGCCAGCCAGCGCCACGAGGTTCACCGCCACGATTACAGGATGGGCCATGAAATCCAGCCAGCCCTGCCAGGCTTCAGGCCCGGTCACCAGTGCGCCCAGTCCATAGGTCAGAAACAGGGTAAACAAAACCAGCGGCAGGACCGTGGCTTCTCGCAGCATGTAAAAACGGTAGAACGGATGGCTTTGCCACCAGTTCCTTGTCATCGGACGTACATACGGGTTGCGGTGACTCATCTGGATACCTCCGCTTTCTTCGGTGAACCATCCGGTTTGAGCATGGCAATCACAAAGTCTTTTGAGGATGCGAGTTTGCTCTGGTTGACCGCTGCGGCCGGGTCGACGTTTTTCGGGCAGACTTCGGAGCAATAGCCGACGAAGGTACAGCCCCAGGCCCCGTTGTCCCCGTTGATCAGTGGCATCCGTTCGGCTTTGCCCCGATCGCGGTTGTCGAGGTTGTAACGATGGGCCAGGGTCAGCGCGGCCGGGCCGAGAAATTGCGGATTGAGGCCAAACTGCGGGCAGGCTGCATAACACAGGCCGCAGTTGATGCACCCAGCGAACTGCTTATAGATATCCATTTGTGCCGGGGTCTGCAGGTTCGTCCCGTCCTCTGGTGTCCGGTCGTTGCCGATAAGGTAAGGTTTGATAGCCTCCAGACGTTCAATGAAAGGTGTCATGTCAACGACCAGATCTTTCTCGATCGGGAAGTTGGCCAGTGGTTCAATGGTCACCCCATCCGGGTAATCACGCAGGAAGCTTTTACAGGCCAGTTTCGGGACCCCATTGACCATCACACCACATGAGCCACAGATTGCCATCCGACAGGAGCAGCGGTAGGTCAGGTGCTTGTCGAGATGGTCCTTCACATGATTGAGTGCATCCAGTACGGACATGGTCTCGTCAAAGGGGACGCTGAAAGACTGCATGTGCGGCTCAGTGTCCTGCTCCGGGTCGTAACGCAGAATGGCGACGTTTTGGATACGGTTGGCTGTCATTCGGGGTGCTCCTCTGCTTTTGACGCGTTTGCGGCAGCTTTTTCAGCGGCTTCGCCGTACAGCCGGGCTTTGGGCTGGGACTTGGTGATGGTGACATCGCTGTAATCAATGACGGGGGCACCCCCTTCGTTGTAGAAGGCCAGCGTGTGCTTCAGGAAGTTGGCATCATCCCGTTCGGTGCAACCGGCGTCGAGGCGCTGGTGGGCACCGCGGGATTCCCGGCGCAGCATGGCTGAGTGGACCATAGCTTCCGCCACATCCAGCCCGTAGCCGATTTCAATGGCATAAAGCAGATCCGTGTTAAACACCTTGCCTTTGTCGTGAATGCTGATGCGCTTGTAGCGTGCTTTCAGCTCGGCCAGTTTATCCATGGTTTGCTGCATCAGATCGGCCTGACGGTAGATACCGCAACCGGCTTCCATGGCGAGCCCCATTTCGGTGCGGATTTTGGCCCAGTTTTCGTCGCCTTCCTGATGCATCAGGGCTTCAATCCGTGCGGCGGCTGCTTCGGCCTGGGTTTCAATTGCGGTGTCATTCCAGCCCCGGAATCCGGCGGCGTGTCTGGCGGCGTGCTCACCGGCGACGCGGCCAAAGACCACGAACTCTGCCAGAGAGTTGGAACCCAAACGGTTGGCGCCATGCAGGCCGACAGAGGCACATTCACCGACGGCAAACAGGCCGCTGATGCGGGTTTCGCAGGTGGCATCGGTCTCGATACCGCCCATGGTGTAGTGGACGGTCGGGCGGATCGGGATCGGCTCTTTGGCCGGATCGACATTGACGTAGGCTTTCGCCAGCTCGCAGATAAAGGGCAGGCGCTCGTTCAGGTAGTCTTCTCCCAGATGGCGAAGGTCCAGATGCACCACATCGCCCAGCGGATGGTCGATGGTGTTGCCTTTCTGCTGTTCATGCCAGAAGGCCTGCGACACTTTGTCCCGCGGTCCCAGTTCCATGTATTTGTTTTTCGGCTGACCGACCGGGGTTTCCGGCCCCATGCCGTAATCCTGCAGGTAACGGTAACCGTGTTTATTGACGATAATGCCGCCCTCGCCGCGGCAGCCTTCGGTCATCAGAATCCCGGTGCCCGGCAGGCCGGTCGGGTGGTACTGGACGAACTCCATATCCCGCAGCGGAATGCCATGACGGTAGGCCATGGCCATGCCGTCCCCGGTGACGATGCCGCCGTTGGTGTTGCAGTGATATACCCGGCCGGCACCGCCTGTTGCCAGAACCACAGATTTCGCCCTGATGGTGACCAGTTCACCTTCAGCCATGTGAATTGCGACCAGTCCCTGGATTTGCCCGTCGTCGACCAGCAGATCGAGCACGAAGAACTCATCAAAGCGCTTGATGTTGGTGTATTTCATGGAGGTCTGGAACAGGGTGTGCAGCATGTGGAAGCCGGTCTTGTCGGCTGCGAACCAGGTGCGCTCGACTTTCATGCCGCCAAAGCGGCGCACGTTCACTTCGCCGTTTTCCTTGCGGCTCCACGGGCAGCCCCACAGCTCCATCTGAATCATTTCGCGCGTTGCGTTTTTGACAAAATATTCAACAACGTCCTGTTCGCACAGCCAGTCGCCGCCACTCACGGTATCGTTGAAGTGGTTGTCCAGGCTGTCTTCTTCCTTGATCACTGCGGCTGAGCCGCCTTCTGCTGCCACGGTATGCGAACGCATCGGATAGACTTTGGAGATCAGGGCGATTTCCAACTCCGGATTGCTCTCTGCGGCTGCAATTGCGGTGCGAAGGCCGGCGCCACCGGCGCCGATGACTGCGATATCTGTGGTGATGGTCTGCACAGTTATCCTCCAGTAAATAATGCGGGTATCCGCTGGTGATTGAGTACGCCGACGCCGAGGGCGTCTGAACTGTACCGACAGTGTAGAAGAGCAATCAGAGGGAGGAATTGATTTGATTAGGGTTTTGCTTCGATATTGCGAGGTGATGCATTGAATGTGACGGGGCTAACGGTAAAGCGTCAGAGGTATTCAATCAATCTGGCCCGTCTGTTCGGCAGTTGTTGTATTGATGCGGGGGAGACAGTGCTGTTGCTTTGCGGGCGAGCTATTCGGCTTTGTTCAAGCCGAATAGTTTGAGTTGTGACCGGCTCAGATAGTGCGTTCAGGCGCGTCCGGGAAGAAATCGCACGGCGCAAACTGATGCTGAGGCTCACCGGTATACGGATGGAAAAAGCTCAGCTCTGCCGCATGAAGTTGCAGGCGGGGTGCCAGCGCTTCGGCGGCTTCATGGGCGTAAAACTCATCACCCAGGATCGGGTGACCCAGCGCCTGCATATGGACACGCAGCTGGTGGGAGCGACCGGTGATTGGACGGAGTCTGACCAGACTGGTCTGGCCGTCACTTTCCAGCACTTCGTAATGGGTGACGGACGGTTTACCGTCATCAAAGCACACTTTCTGTTTCGGACGATTCGGCCAGTCGCAGATCAGCGGTAAATCCACCGTGCCGCTCTGTGGCTCCGGCGTCCCCCACACACGGGCGTAATAGACTTTTTCGGTCTGACGCTCGCGGAACTGGGCCTTGAGATGACGTTCGGCATCCTTGTTCAAAGCCAGCACGATCAGGCCCGAGGTTGCCATGTCCAGACGGTGGACAATCTGCGACTTCGGGTGGTCTGCCAGTACCCGGCTGAACACACTGTCGGCATGAGCCGGATCGCGGCCCGGATTGGACAGCAGGCCGGACGGCTTATTCACGGCAATAATGTCGCGATCGATGTAGAGAACATCCAGCCAGGGATCAGTCGGCGGGTTATAGGCCATCGGCGGTAAGGATTTCATGCTCGGGTCATCTCAGGGTTATCGTCGTTGCGGCGGGATGGTATCACAGGGCGGCAGACACTGCCTACCGCCCTGAAGGCTGGCCGGGTTCGGCCAGTCAGATTAGTTATGACTGACGGCGATCAGGCGCAGCGAATCCAGCTGAATCTGGGCTTTGCTGATGTAAGCGGTCAGATCCTGAATCTGGCTTTGCAGCAGGTCCAGTTCGTCATCACGGATATTCGGGTTCACCGCCTTCAGCGCCTGCAATCGGGCCAGCTCAGCGCCGAGCGTCGCTTCCATCTCCTGGCGGGCCGCCTGGCGGACTTTGTCCAGCTCAGGGTCGACCAGTTGGTCACCCGCCGCAATCAGGGCGTGGATTTCCTTCTGGACCGAGTTGACCAGCTTGCTGCCGAGGTGACGGTTGACCGGGCTCAGCTGACGGTTAAAGCCTTCAAATTCCACCTTGTCGGACAGGTTGTTGCCCTTGGCATCCAGAAGAATGCGGATTGGCGTGTGCGGCAGGAAGCGGCCGATTCCGGATTGTTTCGGAGCCTGCGCATCCACCACATACACCAGTTCCAGCAGCAATGTCCCGGCCGGCAGCGCTTTGTTTTTCAGCAGGGAAACCGCAGTGGTCCCCACGCCTTCTGACAGCAGCAGGTCGATCCCGCCCTGAATCATCGGGTGTTCCCAGCTGATAAAGTGCATGTCTTCGCGCGACAGTGCGGTATCACGGTCGAACGTGATGGTGCAGCCGTCCTGCGGCAGTCCCGGGAAGCTGGAGACCAGCATGTGCTCGGACGGCGTGATCACCAGGGCATTTTCACCGCGGTCATCCTGATTCAGACCGATGGTGTCAAACAGACCCAGTGCGAACGTCACCAGATTGGTGTCGCCGTCTTTGGCGGCAATCTTGCTGACCAGTTCACGGGCAGCTTCGCCCCCGTTGGAATGGATTTCCAGCAGGCGGTCGCGGCCCTGTTCCATCTTGCTCTTCAGTTCGCTGTGCAGGCGGGCACTGTCGGTGATCAGCGCTTCCAGTGCTTCCGGACTGTGGTTATCGCTGGCCAGCAGGCTGATCAGTTGTGGCTGCACGGCTTCGTACACGGCACGACCGGTCGGACAGGTTTCCTCAAAGGCGTTCAGGCCTTCGTTATACCAGTGCGCCAGCAGCGCCTGCGAAGTGCCTTGCAGATGCGGCACATGAATCTCGATATCGCGCAGCTGACCTATCCGGTCCAGACGGCCGATCCGCTGCTCCAGCAGATCCGGGTTGTTCGGCAGATCGAACATCACCAACTGGTTGGCAAACTGGAAGTTCCGGCCTTCAGAGCCGATTTCAGAACACAGCAGCACCTGAGCGCCGTCTTCGGCCTGAGCGAAGTAAGCCGCTGCCTTGTCACGCTCCAGAATCGACATGCCTTCATGGAACACGGTGGCACGAATGCCTTCTTTTTCCCGCAGTGCCTGTTCCAGATTCAGCGCGGTCTGCGCACGGGAGCAGATCACCAGCACTTTTTCGTTGCGGTTGGCTTTGAGGAAATCCAGCAGCCAGGTCACGCGGGGATCGAAGTTCCACCAGGTGGCTGCATCGCCTTCAAATTCCTGATAAATATCTTCCGGATACAGCAACTTGAGGACTTTTTCCTCTTCGCTGATCTTGCCCATCATCATGCCCGCGACGCGCATCGCCGTGCTGTACTGAGACGGCATTGCCAGCGGATACAGATTCAGGTGACGCTGCGGGAAGCCCTGCACGGCGGCACGGGTATTCCGGAACAGCACACGGCCGGTGCCGTGGCGGTCCATCAGGCTGTCGATCAGTTCCTGACGGGCGGCGGCCTGAGCGGTTTCATCGCTGTCTGAAGTCAGTGTTTCCAGCAGCGGAGCGATGTCCTGCTCCGGCAGCAGGCTGATCAGCGTCTGGCGGGTGTGGTCATCCAGTGCCTTTCCGGCCAGCAGCTCGGAAACTGCATCAGCGACCGGGGCATACTGGCGCTCTTCTTCCAGAAACGCGTCGTAATCGTAGAAGCGATCCGGGTCGAGCAGGCGCAGGCGGGCAAAGTGACTCTGATGGCCCAGCTGGTCCGGGGTTGCCGTCAGCAGCAGGCAGCCCGGCGTTTTCTCAGCCAGCGCTTCAACGACCTGATATTCACGGCTCGGTTTGTCTTCGCTCCACACCAGATGGTGCGCTTCATCGACCACCAGCAGATCCCAGTCGGCTTCCAGAGCCTGTTCAAAGCGACGTTTGCTCTTGCGCAGGAAATCCAGTGAGCACAGCACATATTGGGCAGTATCAAATGGGTTGTGTGCATCTGCAAAGGATTCGACGCAGCGCTCTTCGTCAAAGATAGAGAAATGCAGGTTGAAGCGGCGCATCATCTCCACCAGCCACTGGTGCTGCAGGGTTTCCGGCACCAGGATCAAAATCCGTTCGGCACGGCCGGCCAGCACCTGCTGGTGGATGATCATCCCGGCCTCGATGGTTTTACCCAGACCGACTTCATCCGCCAGCAGGACGCGCGGTGCAAAACGGCGGCCGACTTCATGGGCAATGAACAGCTGATGCGGGATCAATCCGGCACGCATGCCGCACAGGCCACGCAACGGACTTTTGTGTTGTTCGTGCTGGTTTTTCAGCGCACGGTAGCGCAGGGCGAAACGGTCCATGCGGTCAATCTGACCGGCGAACAGCTTGTCCTGAGGCTTGTTAAAACGGATCTGATTGCTAAGGAAAATTTCACGCAGTGTGACATTTTCTTCTCCGGTGTCCGTGCGGGTGCCGATATAGGTCAGCATGCCCTGTTGTTCTTCCACCTGCGCTACCTTGAGTGACCAGCCCTCCTGGCTTTCAGCCAGATCGCCGGTGTTAAACATCACACGGGTGACAGGGGCATCATGACGGGCGTAAACGCGATTCTCTTCACTGGCGGCAAACATCAGGGTGACGGTACGTGCATCCAGCGCGACCACAGTTCCTAACCCTAAATCACTTTCCGTGTCACTGATCCAGCGTTGACCCAAAGCAAATGGCATAGTGGAAAAAACCTTCTAATTATTTGAAATACTGGGGAGTTGCTTTCCGGTGGCGGTTTATATTTTGGCTACACTGAAATTAAGTGTAAGCCAGAAATCGCACCAGAAAAAAGGGGGCTAATGGTACTGCATGATGGGAGCGAGGTCACGAGCTAAGTGAGACTCTTATCGAGTGAGAAAATTGTCACAATATTTTCATTTTTTGCGGTCATTAATGGGATGCGGGTTTACGCTTAATAATGATAGCCGAGACCAATGGCTATCCCAGATGATCAAGGAGACGTCTATGGACGATGCTGATAGGAAAGTCTTTGTACTTGATACCAACATCCTGTTACATGAACCCCTCGCCATCTACTCCTTCAAAGAGCACGACGTTGTGATTCCCATGACGGTCCTGGAAGAACTCGACCGGATCAAAGACAGCAAACGGGATGTTGCCCGGGATGCCCGGGTCGCGATTCGCGCGCTGGAAGATATTTTTCATGATGCAACGCCGGAACAGATCTCTGCCGGTATTCCGCTCACGCGAGACGGTGAACATCAGGGTCGGATCGCAATTTTTGCTGACTATGAGATTCACGAAACGGTGCATGCGTTTGCGGATAAAGCCGGTGACAACCGGATTCTGAATGGGGTGCTCTACTTGCAGCATCACTATGCTCCCCGGGAAGTGGTGCTGATCACCAAAGACATTAATATGCGTCTGCGTGCCAAAGGGGCCGGGGTGTTTAATGTCGATGATTACCGTTCCGACCAGCTGATTGACGACGTCAGTCTGCTGACCAAAGGGTTCCACCGCTATCCGGGCAGTTTCTGGGAGCGGGTGGGAGAATGTCACTCTGAAAAACGCGGCCGCTCAACCCTGCACAAGCTGCCGCAGGAATTGTTTGATTCACCTTTTGTCAATCAGTACCTGATTGATCAGGACACGGATTTTGCCGCCCGGATCCAGGAACTTGACGGGGAAAACGTCACTCTGAAAGATCTGGGGCATGAGCGGTTGATGCACCGTCAGGCCTGGGGGATTCATCCGAAGAATATTTATCAGGGCATGGCGCTCGATGCGCTGCTCGATCCGGATATTGATCTGGTGATCCTGACCGGCCCGGCCGGCTGTGGTAAGACGATCCTGGCGATGGCGGCTGCGCTGGAGCAGGTGATTGAAAAAGGGATGTATGACAAGATTATTGTGACCCGGAATACCCCGGATATCGCCGAATCCATCGGTTTCCTGCCGGGGACGGAAGAAGAGAAGATGATGCCCTGGCTGGCCGCAGTGACAGATACCATGGAAGCACTGCACAAGCATGATGTCTGCACCGACGGCTCGATGAAATACATTTTCGAAAAAGCCAACATCCAGTTCAAATCGATTAACTTTATGCGCGGCCGCTCGATTCAGAACGCCTTTGTGTTGCTGGATGAGTGTCAGAACCTGACCGCGTCGCAAATCAAGACCATCATCACCCGGTGTGGTGAGGGCACCAAGCTGGTCTGTTCCGGTAACCTGGCACAGATCGATTCTACGTACCTGTCGCCTGTGACATCAGGCCTGACCTATATCGTTGAACGATTTAAGGATTTTGAAGGCAGTGCCAACATTTATCTGAATGGCGTGGTCCGCAGCCGTCTGGCGGAATTTGCGGAAGAAAACCTGTAATCACAGGGCGTGTGATCTGCCGGAGTACTCAGCGCCCCAGATATTTTCTTAACCCATCATCTGATGCCTCACTCAGCACCTGCTGGGTGGGGCCACACACCTGAATGCGACCCTGATCGACAAAGGCGCAATGGTCGGCGATCTTCATGGCGTCATCCGGGCTGTGGGTGATCATCAGCACCGTGATCCCGGCTTCTTTCGCCAGACCAGCAACCAGATCCAGCATTTCCTGCCGCAGCGCCGGATCCAGGGCGGAAAAAGGCTCGTCCAGTAGCAGCAGCGGGCGGTGGCGCACCAGGCAGCGAGCCAGTGCGACCCGTTGTTTCTGGCCGCCGGAAAGCTGCTCCGGCAGGCGATCCAGATACGGGCCGATCCCCACCCGCTGGGCAGCCATTTGAACCTGCACTTTCTCTGCGGCGCTGAGCTTGAGGCCGGGATGGATCCCCAGCGCAATGTTGTCGAACACACTCAGGTGCGGAAACAGGTTGTGATCCTGAAACAGGATCGACAGCGGTCGCTCTGCCGGTGATTGCCGGTCAATTTTTTCACCGTCGATATAAAGCTCGCCACTGTCGGGTTTGAGGAATCCGGCAATCATCGCCAGCAGGGTACTTTTGCCAGCCCCGCTGGGGCCGATTACGGCCAGGATGTCGCCTTTATCGACGTTGAGATCGAAGCTCAGCGTCATGGATTCCTGATGACCATGGCGGTAGCAGTGACAGAGTTGGGACAGGGTCAGCATCGGGGCAGTCATAGGTTATCCATGTGAAGCGTGAACGGAGGAAGCATCGCGGGATAAGAGCAGGCGCTCCACCGCAGTAAAAATTCCCAGGCTGAGCAGCAGCAGGAATAATGCGGCTACGGCGGCAGCATCCATCTGATAGCTGTCCATCAGCTGGAACAGGTAGAGCGGCAGCGTCTGAAAATCCTGACTGCCGAACAGGGCAATGGCCCCGAGATCGCCCAGTGACAGGACAAAGCTGATTGCCATCGCCTGAGCGACTGGTTTGCGCAGCGCCCGCCATTCCACCAGATACAACCGGGACAGGCCGCGCATGCCCAGACTCTGACACAGCGGGTTGTACTGCTGGGCCAGATGCAGCATGGGCTGACTCAGGGTCTTGATGACATAAGGCAGCGCCATCAGGGCATTGACGGCGACCACCACCCAGAAAGCCGAGGAAAAGACATCGGTGAACTCGCGCAGTAACAGAAACAGCCCGGTGCTGATCACCAGGCTCGGCGTGACCAGAATGATGGTGCCGATCAGCTCCAGGCCATCGGCTGAGGCTTTGTAATGCTGCAAACGCCAGAACCGGCTGGCACAGAGAATGGCAATCCCGCCGATCAGGGCCAGCAGGCAGGCCAGTGCGGCGATTTGCAGCGAGTGGCTGACGGCCTGCCAGAGTGCAGGCGTACTGAGTAAGCCGGGCAGTTTGCTGTTGATGCCTGCACTCAGCACGGCCAGCATCGGCGGTATCACCAGCAGCAGCACGGCACCGATCCAGAATCCATCCCAGCATCGGGCCGCCCGGCTGTCGAGATAGTTCGGGTGGCCCTGCTGCACCCGGCCGGTAAGGGTCGACAGTGGCCGGGCAAAGCGCTGACTCACGAGGACCAGCGAGCAGCACAGCAGCATCTGCCACAGCGCCAGCATGGCACCGGCCGCTAAATCAAAGTCATATCGCAGCGCCTGATAAATGGCCAGCTCGATGGTGGTTGCTTTCGGGCCGCCGCCCAGAGACATGATGACGGCAAAACTGGTGAAACAGAGCATGAAGACCAGACCTGCCACCTGCGGCAGTTGCTGACGCAGCCGCGGCCAGGCGACCAGCCGGAACAGCGGCCAGCCTCGCATCCCTAAGTGTGCGGCGAGCTGATGCTGTTCGGCGGGAATGCCTTCCAGACTTTGCAGCAGCAACCGGCTGGCCAGCGGCAGGTTAAGAAAAACATGGGCCAGCAGAATGCCGTTCAGGCCATAAAGACTGAAAGGCAGTTTCATCTCCAGCGTCGCCAGCCACTGGGCCAGCAGGCCGCTGTTGCCATAAATGGCCAGCAGGCCGAACACGGCGACCAGAACCGGCAGAACGACGGTCATGGCGAACAGGCGCAGCAGCAGCGCCCGGCCGGGAAAACGGCGGCGTGACAGGGCATAAGCGACTGGGATGGCCGGGAGCACGCTCAGCAGCGTCGATAGAATGGCCTGCTGAAAACTGAATGCAGTAACATGGCGCAGGTAAGGATCCTGCCAGAGCGCCAGCGGCCGGATGTCGGTCGCCTGCGTCAGCAGAGCGCTGAGCGCTCCGCCGACCAGGATCAGAATGAGCCCGGCACTCAGCAGGCCGGGCAGGCTGGAACGGGAAAGTAACAACGTCAGTCCTACAGGATTATTGCGTCAGGGCTGTTTGCCATTCGCGGACCCAGGTTTTGCGCTCTTTCGCAACTTCGTCAGCACTGAATTCCAGCGATTTGGCCGGACGCGGCAGTGCCTTGAACGCTTCAGGCAGCGGCTGATCGGTGACCGGATACATCCAGTTGCCGGTCGGGATCTGGGACTGGAAGCCCGGCGTCAGGATAAAGTTCATGAACTTATCCGCCAGCGCCTGATTTGGGCTGTGCTTCAGTTTAGCGGCAACTTCCACCTGCATGTAGTGGCCTTCACTGAAGTTGGCCGCTTTATATTTGTCTTCCTTCTCGGCAATGATGTGATAGGCCGGGGAAGTGGTGTAAGACAGCACCAGATCGGTCTCGCCCTTGAGGAACATATTGTAGGCTTCTGACCAGCCTTTGGTGACGGTCACGGTCTTCTTGGCCAGTTGCTGCCAGGCATCAGAGGACTGATCACCGTAGACGGATTTCACCCACAGCATCAGACCCTGCCCCGGGGTCGAAGTACGCGGATCCTGATAGATCAGGTTCAGGTCGTCACGTTCGACCAGCGCTTTCAGGCTGGCTGGCGGGTTCTTGAGCTTCTGGCTGTTGTAAATAAAGGCGAAATAACCGTAATCGAAAGGCACGAAGGTTTGATCCTGCCAGCCCCCCGGAATGGTGACAGCGGATGTGTCGACACCGCTTTTTGCCAGCAGCCCGGTTTTCTTCGCTTCCGTCATCAGGTTGTTGTCCAGACCCAGCAGGACATCGGCCTTCGTGTTTTTGCCTTCCAGACGGACACGGTTGAGGATGGACACCCCATCGTCCAGCGCGACGAACTGTAAATCACAGCCACATTCTTTTTCGAAGGTTTTTTCAATTGCAGGGCCCGGGCCCCAGTCTGCGGTAAACGAACTGTAGGTGTATACCGTCAGAGTCGGTTGAGCAGCGGCTGCAGACGAGGCGGCAACCAGTAAGGGTAAAGCTGTCAGTATGTGTTTCACAAAGCGCTCCTGAGTACCTGCTTGGCAGGGAATTCCGATTTCTTCAAGGCGCGGCGTTGAGTGAGCGGGAGCACGTCCCGGGAAAGTCACGAAAAGGGAAAGTAATGATGTGCTTTCAGTTTCTCAATTCCTACGCCAGCATGACCTGGTTCAGGTTCAATGGGTCCCGTGTGCTGCATATACATAAACAGACACGATCTCAGTCCGGAGACTCCCCATGAGAACGGCTCTCATTGTAAACGGGGCGGGCACGGGTTGCCAGCCGGAATTATCAGCGGATGCCAGTCTGGGAGCCGGGAACTAGCGAATCTCATTCAGGCGCCAGTCATAATCATACCTTGGGCTGGTGAGCGTGACCGGCTGTTTGCGGTAGCGGTTGAGGTGTTTCTGCAGATCTGTCAGTGAGCCGAAATCAAACTGATACCAGTCATAAATCGAAGACAGCCGGACTTGACCGCCTTTGTCATCGACCCCTTTGGGGCTGTTGATGAACCGGCGTGCGGCGCCGTCGAGCTGAGCATTGATCTGGTCGGCATGCATGACTTCCGGCAGCAGATCCGGGCAGCCCAGACTGGCGCAGTTCACCACATAGTGAATGCGTTTGTCCTGCCAGATCGGGCGGAGAATACGGTGCTCGATATCGTTCAGGGACAGTTTTTTGCCGTCAATGGTGATCAGCTGTTCATCCCAGGGCCCGAAACTGAACAGCCCCCCCAGCTTGGTAATTGAGCTGACCGGATAGTGGTCGAGGATCACTTTGACGGTCAGCGCATTGTAGATATTCACCCAGTAAGCGAACTGCTCATTGCGGTTCAAACGACGGGGATCGCGTGAGGTCAGCCCGGCAATATACTGATTCAGGCTGCTTTTATCTTGCGGACTGACCGCAGCGTAGCGAAAACGGGTCTGTTGTGGGGCGACGAGCAGGTAGGTGTTCAGCAGACTTTGCCAGGCGCTGTGATCTACTGTGGTGGTGCTTTGGGGGTTGCTGGTTTGCCAGAACGGCCAGAGGTCGGCTTTCGGCGCGGCCATGGGGGCTGATGAGAAGCTGAGTAAAATCAGGACAGTGAATAAAGGCAGAGCCCGGCGGAACGAAAACATGTGAACACCTCTGTAGATGGCTGATATCTAAGAGACCGAAAGGAAACGCGTTTCTTTCTGGTTCGTGTGATGTCTTGCCTGCAGACCTGAACAAAACACCCTGCCGGAGCAGGGTGTCTGAGGCTGACTCTTGAGTATAGATCAGGCTAAGAAAGCCGGGATCTTGCTTTCATATTCCGCGATTTTATCTTCGTGTTGCAGCGTCAGGCCAATGTTATCCAGACCGTTCAGCAGGCAGTGGCGGCGGAACTCGTCGATTTCAAATGAATACGATTTGCCGTTGGCACTGACCGTCATGGTTTCCAGATCAACCGTCACTTCGGCGCCTTCATTGGCTTCGACATACTGGAAGATTTCGTCCACTTCCGTTTCTGTCAGGCGTACCGGCACCATCTGGTTATTGATTGAGTTACCGTAGAAGATATCGGCAAAGCTGGGTGCAATCATTACTTTGATGCCGTAATCCGCCAGCGCCCACGGGGCATGTTCGCGGGAAGAACCACAGCCGAAGTTTTCCCGGGCCAGCAAGATGCTGGCACCCTGATAGCGCGGGTAGTTCAGGACAAATTCCGGATTGGGTTGCTTACCCGCATCGTCCAGAAAACGCCAGTCGTGGAATAGATGCTTGCCAAAGCCAATGCGGTTTACTTTCTGTAAAAACTGTTTCGGAATGATGGCGTCAGTGTCGACGTTCGCGGCATCCAGCGGCACCACCAGTCCGGTATGTTGTTGAATTCCTGCCATGGGTATTTTCCTTCTCTGTTAGGCGGTGGCTCTGTTAGGCGGTCGCAAGGGTTTCTTGGTCCAGCTCGCGGATATCCACGAAGTGACCGGCGCAGGCTGCAGCAGCTGCCATGGCCGGGCTCACCAGATGGGTGCGGCCATCACGGCCCTGACGGCCTTCGAAGTTCCGGTTACTGGTGGAAGCGCAGCGCTCCCCGGGACCCAGACGGTCGTTGTTCATCGCCAGACACATGGAGCAGCCCGGCAGGCGCCATTCAAAACCGGCTTCAATGAAAATCTTGTCCAGACCTTCCTGTTCCGCCTGCGCTTTCACCTGCTCAGAGCCGGGAACCACCAGCGCCTGAACGTTTGGTGCAACCTTGCGGCCTTTGGCAACGGCTGCCGCGGCACGCATATCTTCAATGCGGGAGTTGGTGCAGGAGCCGATGAAGACTTTATCGACCGGGAAGTCAGACAGTTTTTTGCCGGCCTGCAGACCCATGTAGGCCAGAGCTTTCTCGGCAGAAGCACGCTCGACCGGATCGCTGAAGTTTTCCGGAGCCGGGATTGGCTCGTCCACCGCAATCACCTGACCCGGGTTGGTGCCCCAGGTGACCTGAGGTTTGATGTCTGCGGCATTCAGGGTGACGACTTTGTCGAACTGCGCATCCGGATCAGATTTCAGGGTTTTCCAGTATGCGACGGCAGCTTCAAAGTTGGCATCCGCTGGTGCAAAGTGG
This sequence comes from Photobacterium sp. CCB-ST2H9, assembly GCF_023151555.2. Classification (NCBI taxonomy): domain Bacteria; kingdom Pseudomonadati; phylum Pseudomonadota; class Gammaproteobacteria; order Vibrionales; family Vibrionaceae; genus Photobacterium; species Photobacterium sp. CCB-ST2H9. The sequence goes on along the minus strand of NZ_CP100425.1, from coordinate 3,103,059 downwards.
CGGCCCTGAATGTAGTCGAAGGTGGTCTGGTCCGGCGCAATCAGACCGGCTTTGGCGCCCAGTTCGATCGCCATGTTACAGACCGTCATCCGGCCTTCCATGGTCAGGTCGGTAATGGCTTCGCCGCAGAATTCCACCACGTGGCCTGTTCCACCGGCGGCAGTGGTTTCTCCGATGATGGCCAGAATGATGTCTTTGGCAGTGATCCCCGGTGCGACTTTGCCTTTGACCTCAATTTTCATGGTCTTGGCGCGGGCCTGTTTCAGGGTCTGGGTCGCCAGCACATGTTCAACCTCAGACGTGCCGATACCGAAGGCCAGTGAACCGAATGCACCATGGGTAGCCGTGTGGGAGTCGCCGCAGACGATGGTCATGCCCGGCAGGGTGATCCCCAGTTCCGGCCCCATGACGTGCACGATGCCCTGATATTTGTGGTTCAGGTCATACAGGGTGACGCCGAATTCTTTGCAGTTTTTCGCCAGCGTTTCCATCTGGATGCGGGCCATCTCGCCCGAAGCCTTGATATCTTTGGTCTGGGTCGAGACGTTGTGGTCCATGGTGGCAAAAGTTTTGCCGGTCTGGCGGACCTGACGGCCTTTTTCGCGCAGGCCGTCAAAGGCCTGCGGAGAAGTCACTTCATGAACCAGATGACGGTCGATATACAGGATCGGGTTTTCGCCTTCAGCCTCGACCACGATGTGGGCATCATAAACTTTTTCGTACAGCGTTTTGCCTGTTGTTGTGTTTGACATTGCTCGTTTGCTCCTCGTGGTTCAGCTTACGCCTGACGAATGTTGGCTGCGATCTTGTCGCCCATGGCGTCGGTCGACAGTGCCGGACGGTCTCCGGCTAGATCTGCAGTCAGTTCACCGGCTTCCAGTGCCTGAGAGACGGCTTGCTCAATGGCGCGTGCCGCTTCTTCTTCACCCAGGCTGTAGCGCAGCATCAGGGCTGCCGACAGGATTTGTGCCACCGGATTGGCGATGTTTTTGCCTGCGATATCCGGTGCGGAACCGCCTGCTGGTTCATACATGCCAAACTTGTCCTGGTTCAGGCTCGCTGACGGCAGCATGCCCATAGAACCGGTGATCATGGCGCACTCGTCTGAGATGATGTCGCCGAAGATGTTGGAACACAGCATGACGTCGAACTGGGACGGATCTTTGATCAGCTGCATGGTAGCGTTGTCGATGTACATGTGGCTCAGTTCGACATCCGGATAATCTTTGGCGATCTGTTCCACCACTTCGCGCCACAGGATTGAGCTTTGCAGCACGTTGGCTTTGTCGATTGAGCAGACTTTTTTACGGCGCAGGCGTGCAGATTCAAAGGCAATCCGGGCAATCCGTTCAATCTCGTAACGGTGATAGACCTCGGTATCGTAGGCCTTTTCCATCGCGCCTTCCCCTTCGCGGCCCTTCGGCTGGCCGAAGTAGATCCCGCCGGTCAGTTCGCGGACCACCACGATGTCGAAACCACGGGCTGAAATGTCAGCACGCAGCGGAGAAAATCCTTCCAGACCACTGTGGATCTGCGCCGGACGCAGGTTACAGAACAGCTGGAAGTGCTTGCGCAGCGGCAGCAGTGCACCGCGCTCTGGCTGATCATTGGCAGGCAGGTGTTCCCATTTCGGACCGCCGACCGAGCCGAACAGAACGGCGTCGGCAGCTTCGCAGCCTTTCAGGGTCTGCTCTGGCAGTGGTGAGCCGTGATTGTCGATGGCAATACCACCGACATCAAACTCCTCACGGGCCAGGGTGAAGCCGAACTTTTCTTCGACGGCATCCAGCACTTTATGCGCCTGACGCATCACTTCCGGGCCAATCCCGTCGCCGGGTAACACAGCAATTTGATAGCTTTGACCTGCCATGGTTATACAGTCTCCATTTTCGCTTTTTGTTTAATTTCTTCGATTTGTTCGGCGCGGTGAATGCTGTTAATCACATGCAGCAACGCCTGACCTGAGGCTTCAACAATGTCGGTCGCCAGACCGGTGCCGTGGTATTTACGGCCCTTGTAGTTGGCGATGATATCGGCCTGACCCAGACCGTCTTCCCCTTCACCTTTGGCTGTCAGTTCGAATTTCTCCAGCACAATCTCGTAGCCGGTCAGGCGGTAAATGCATTGATACAGGGCGTCGACCGGACCGTTTCCGACGGCGGCTTCGCATTTCTCTTCTTCACCGCATTGCAGTTTGATGCTGGTGGTTGCCATCACGCTGCCAGACTGGACGCTCAGGTAGTTCAGTTTGTAGAAATCGTCTTCTGCACGCAGGTTAGCGAAGTACATCAGGGCTTCTAAGTCGTAGTCGAAGACCTGACCCTTGCGGTCGGCCAGTTTCAGGAAGTCGGCATACAGGGTATCCAGGCTGTAGTCCTGCTCGGTGTAGCCCATGGCATCCATATGGCTCTTCACTGCGGCGCGGCCGGAACGGCTGGTCAGGTTCAGCGCCTGATTCTTCAGACCGATGGATTCAGGGGTCATGATTTCGTATGTGTTCTTGTTCTTCAGAACGCCGTCCTGATGAATACCGGAGGAGTGGCTGAAGGCATTGGCACCGACAATGGCTTTGTTGGACTGAATCGGCATGTTGCACAACTGGCTGACCAGGCGGCTGGTGCGGGAAATTTCCTCATGCTTGATATTAGTGGTGACACCCAGCAACTCTGCCCGGGTTTTGATGATCATGGCGATTTCTTCCAGTGCGCAGTTCCCGGCGCGTTCGCCAATGCCGTTGATGGTACCTTCGACCTGACGGGCACCGGCCTGTACGGCTGACATGGAGTTGGCAACGGACATCCCCAGATCGTCGTGGCAGTGGACGGAAATCACTGCTTTATCAATGTTTGGCACCCGGTTGAACAATTGGGTAATGATGCCGCCGAATTCGCTGGGCAGGGTGTAACCCACGGTGTCCGGGATGTTGACTGTGGTGGCACCGGCTTTGATGGCAGCTTCGACCATGCGGCACAGGTTATCAATCGGTGTCCGGCCAGCATCTTCACAGGAAAATTCCACATCATCCGTGTACTTGCGGGCGCGTTTGACGGCGGCAACGCCCATCTCGATGACATCATCGTAGCTGCGGCGCAGTTTGTCCTGAACATGGATGGTGGAGGTGGAAATGAAGGTGTGGATACGGAAGGCTTCGGCAACTTTTAATGACTCGGCGGCGACATCAATGTCATTGGCGACGGCTCGGGACAAGGCGCAGACCCGGCTGTTTTTGATGTGCTTTGCAATGGTCTGGACCGATTCAAAATCGCCCGGCGAGGAAACCGGGAAACCGGCTTCAATCACATCAACGCCCAGGCGCTCCAGCGCATAAGCGATCTGCAATTTTTCTTTGACGGTTAAGCTGGCGGACAACGCCTGTTCGCCGTCGCGCAAGGTGGTGTCGAAAATGATGACCTGATCGTTGTTCATGATTGCTTCCTTTTATTGGCCTGCCTGTTTAATCATGGCTTGTTCGCGTCCTTTGCGCCGGGCCTGATACGAAAAACCCGCGCTTAGTGCGCGGGTTCTTCTGAAACTTTAGCGGTGAATTTCACCCATCAGCTACCCACGCGATTGTTCACGATAAGGAGTAGGCTGAGTAGAAGGATGAATTGTGTTTGCATTTTATTTTTCCGCTGTGTTGTTGACCAAAGGAATATCAGATTGTGCAGACAAGCGTCAAGCCTTAATTGCATCTTTATTCGCAGACCGGGCATTTTTGGCTGCGGGCAGGCTGCTGAACAGAAACGCGCACAGCCCCACATTGGTGTGCATTGTCATTATCCTTCCTCGAAATCGTCACCCGGTTGTCATCTCTGCTTCCTAGTCTGGCTTTATGGATTATGAGGAGAATAGTGCTATGACTGTGACCGTATTGGCACCCATCCAGCGCTTTGATTACGCCTTTTCCAGTTTATGTTTGTGTCACCGCTTCAATCAGCCGGTGGCGACGCTGAGCCGTCTGATTTCACGCTCCGGTGATGGCCCGCTTTATGTCATGTTTGGCCTGCTGGCCTGGGGACTGGACGGTCAGCAGGGCGGTCAGGTACTGGCGATTGGCCTGCTGGCTTTTCTGCTGGAATTACCTGTCTATCTGGTTCTGAAAAATACCTTTAAACGAAACCGGCCGGCCCGGCTTCCCAGTTTCATCCAGCCTTCGGACAAATACAGTCTGCCTTCCGGACATACGGCGGCGGCTTTTCTGATGGCTTCCCTCATCTCAACGTTTTACCCGGCAGCAGCCTGGATCGTCTGGCCCTGGGCGATGCTCATTGGGTTCTCCCGTGTGCTGCTGGGTGTGCACTTTATTACCGACATTGTGGCAGGCGCGCTGCTTGGCATGATGTGTTTTGATGTCGTCAAGGGGGCGATATGAAGATACTTTACGGCGTCCAGGGGACGGGAAATGGCCATATATCCCGCGCGAGGGAAATGGCGCGGGCATTTTCAGAGCTGGGAGTGGCGGTTGATTTCCATTTCTCAGGCCGGGCGGCGGATCAGTACTTCGACATGGATTGTTTCGGTGATTACCGTACCGCAAAAGGACTGACCTTTGTCACGGAACAGGGTAAGGTCAATCAGTGGAAAACGTTTTGTCAAAATTCCCTGGTGAACTTCTGGCGGGAAGTGAAAGCACTGGATCTCAGCGGTTATGATCTGGTGCTGAATGATTTTGAACCGGTCTCAGCCTGGGCAGCACGCCGGCAGGGTGTTCGTACACTCGGACTCAGCCATCAGAGCGCATTTTTATTTGATGTGCCCAAAGAAGGGGAAGGCTGGCTGGACCGGCAGCTAATCCGTTATTTTGCACCCACCGACCAGCAAATCGGCCTGCACTGGTATCACTTCGGTGCATCGATCCTGCCCCCGATCGTCCCGCGGTCACATACGCCGCCGCCCGCGACTGACGGTTCGGTACTGGTTTACCTGCCGTTTGAAGACCTGCAACAGGTGCTGGCACTGCTGCATCGTTTCTCTGACGTCACGTTTTATTGTTATCACCCTTCAGTCAAACAGGATGTGCGCCATGGCAATGTCCATGTCTGCGCGCTCAGCCGGACCGGGTTCCATCAGCGACTGGCGGTGTGCGACGGCGTGATCGCCAACGGTGGGTTTGAATTACCGTCTGAATCCATTGCCCTGGGCAAAAAACTGTTGCTGAAACCGCTTCAGGGACAATACGAACAAATGAGTAATGTGGCGACTCTCGAGCTGATGGGACTGGCAGCCAGTATGCATGCTTTGGATGCCGGAGCGTTGCGGAACTGGCTTGCAAGCCATTCGCCGGGGCAGGTTGTCTGGCCGGATGTTGCACTGGCCGTCGCGCAATGGGTGCAGGAGGGGGAAACGCAAACGGCACAGGATTTGTGCCAGTCGTTATGGGAGCCGATCAGTTTTCCGGAGCCTGTACTTGAAACCGTCAGAGATCTGGGGCCGGCAGCCGATTCCACCGGACTGAAATCAATAATCACTGGTATTTATTGATCCCGCCATTTTCACCGGGCGCGTACAGCTCCCGGTGTTCAAAAATCGCGTAACTCATTGAATTTTATCTTTACTCATATTGTTTTATATCCTTTTAGATATTTTTAGAGTCGGGATATCTGCTTGTTTTTCTTTGGACAATCGTTCAATATCGGGTGCTTTCATACCCTTAGAATCAGGCTGGAGCCTTCGGCGGTATTGGTATCATCAATCTTTTGAATAATACTGATTTACCCCAGCTTTCGATGGGTATGTGAGGGCGCTGTGCTGCCGGATGTTGTGAGCATGGTTCTCTGGATGATTCGAAGAAGAGGTCAGAAATGGCGCGTAGAGGTATGTCTTTCCAAGCAGCAGACAATATGACCATGGGTTCGGGTCTGCGGAACATTGATCTGAATCTGCTGACAGTATTCGATGCGGTGATGCAGGAGCAGAATATCACCCGGGCAGCACATAATCTGGGTATGTCCCAGCCCGCAGTCAGTAATGCCGTTGCCCGACTGAAATCGACCTTCGATGATGAGCTGTTTGTCCGCCATGGAAGGGGAATTCAGCCGACGGTTCGGGCCAAGCAATTATTCGGTCCGGTCCGCCAGGCTTTGCAATTGATTAAGAATGAACTGCCGTCTGCAGCTTTCCTGCCGGAAACCTCGAACCGGCTGTTCAGAGTTGCGGTCTGCAGTCCGCTGGATATGCGCTTTGCGCCTCACATCCTGCGTCAGCTGGCAGATGCCGCTCCCAAAGTACAGGTTGCTCTGGAAGCCGGGGTTGAGATTGATCTGGTTCAGAAACTGCGTTATCAGGAGCTGGACTTTGTGATTGATTACCTGCGTTTTGACGAGCAGGGGGTCACCTCCACCGAGTTGTTCAGAGACGAACTGGTGGTCGTTGCCGCCGGAAATCATCCGCGTCTGCAGGGCACCCTCAACGCCGAAGAATTTGCCGGGGAAAAACATGCCGTACTGAAATCGGTTCCCGGTGCGAGAGGATTTGCCGAGACGGTGTACCAGCTGTCTCCTGGCTGCCAGGTCGCTTATCAGGGCGGAAGCCTGAGCAATATTCTCTATGTGGTCGGTCAGTCTGAACTGATCGCTGTGGTGCCAAGGTGGCTGGCGGCTTCTATGGCAGAGACACTGTCGCTGCAGTTACTGACATTGCCGTTTGAAGGGAAAAGTATCAGCGGTTATCTGAGCTGGCACGATTCATCGCAAAAAGATAAAGGCCATCAGTGGTTGCGTGAGCAGCTGCTGGCAATCTGTGAAGCTGAAACCTGCTGAGACACGGCACGTCAGAGCACGGCACCGCTATACTTTGGCACAGCCAGGCCAAGCGACGCTTTTGCCTGCTTGCATCTTTTCATCGCAGTTACTGAAATCAACGGCCGCTCCCTTTGTCAGGAAGCGGCTGTTTTTTCATGATTTCATGACCCCTTTGTCCCCTGAAAGCAGCGGCCGGACGGCAGAGTGAGAGCCATGCGGCATTCTGCTCTAAACTCTTTACGGGGCTGTTGCCTTTTGACGTCCGATCAGTAGACTTTCCGCTCCTTCAGCGAACAGCTGTAAGCTAACAACACGGCAGAGCAGTATATGTCACAACTCGAGTACCACATCGTTCACCGCATCCGGCAGCAAATCAATCGTCTGGGACCGAACACAGCACTTCGTTATCCGCAGGATGGTCAGTGGCGGGATATCAGCTGGCACGCGCTGGGGGAACAGGTGCATCAGCTGGCGCTGGCGTTGCTGGTTCAGGGAGTCGGTGTTCAGGATAAAATCGGTATTTTCTCTCCGAATATGGTGCGCTGGACTATCGCTGATCTGGCAACCCTTTATCTGCGCGGTGTGACGGTGCCGATATACCCGACCAGTACGCCTCAGCAGGCGGCTTACATCATCAACAATGCCGATATCCGGGTGCTGTTTGTGGGGGAAAAGGCACAGCTTGATGCGGCGCTGGCTGTTGCCGCCGAATGTCCGCAACTCGAGCGCATTGTGCTGATGGAAGGGGACTGTGAAACGGAAGTACCGCAGGTATGTGATTATGCTCAGTTTGTCTCTGAGTCGACGCAGGCTGATCCGGATGAATTGGCGGCACGACTGGATGACTGCCGGATGGACGATTTGCTGACCCTGATTTATACCTCGGGGACCACAGGCACGCCGAAAGGGGTGATGCTGGATTATGCCAACTTCGCAGCTCAGCTTGAAGGTCATGATCAGCGACTGGCCCTCAGTCAGGGAGATGTATCTCTGTGCTTCCTGCCGCTGTCCCATGTGTTCGAGCGGGCCTGGACCTTTTATGTGTTACACCGGGGCGGCATAAACTGCTACCTGACGGACACCAATGCCGTGCGTGAAGCGCTGGTCGAAGTGCGGCCACACGTGATGTCCGCAGTGCCGCGTGTCTATGAGAAAATTTACGGAGCCGTGCAGGCTAAAGTTGCCAAAGCGCCGGTTCACCGTAGTGCACTGTTTCATGCTGCGGTTGCGATAGGCAGCCGGATGGCAGCGTGCCGTCAACAGCAGCGACCTCCCTCTGCGTTGCTGAAGTTGGCGCACAGAGCGGCAGACAAGCTGGTGCTGTCGAAACTGCGGGATGTGCTGGGCGGCCGGATCAAGTTTATGCCGTGCGGCGGTGCCAAACTGGATGCAGGTATTGGTCGTTTCTTCCATGCGATCGGAATTAACGTCAAGCTGGGCTACGGCATGACGGAAACGACGGCCACTATTTCCTGCTGGGATGACGGGGCGTTTAATGCAGACTCTGTCGGAACCGTGATGCCCGGTGCAGAAGTCAGGATTGGCGAGAATAACGAAATTCTGGTCCGGGGGCCGATGGTCATGCGGGGGTATTATAAACTGCCGGAAGAAACAGCCGCGAACTTTACCGAGGACGGCTTCCTGAAAACCGGTGATGCCGGGGCCTTTGATACGCAGGGCAATCTGTTCATTACCGATCGGATCAAAGAACTGATGAAAACCTCAGGCGGGAAATATATTGCCCCGCAGGTGATTGAGGGAGCGATTGGTAAGGATACCCTGATCGAACAGATTGCTGTGATTGCGGATGCCCGGAAGTTTGTGTCTGCGCTGGTGGTCCCTTGTTTTGAGACCCTGGAAAGCCATGCCCGGGAGTTGAATATTAAGTATCACAACCGGTTGGAATTGCTGAAAAACAGCCAGATTCTGGCGATGGTTGAAAAACGGATTGCCGAGCTGCAGAAAGATCTGGCCAAATTTGAGCAGGTGAAGAAATTTACCCTGTTACCGAAAGCTTTTTCTATGGATGATGGTGAGCTGACTCCGACACAGAAGCTGCGCCGTAAGGTCATTCTTGAGCGCTACCACAAGCAAATTGAAGCCATGTACAAAGAGAGTCACCGGAAAGAGCCGCCGCAGCACTGAGGGTCGGTAGCTTCACCGCTGTCGCCCCAGAGTCTGCTCAGTCAGCTTGTTCACTTCGCTAATTCTCATCGTTTGTCCGCATCGCGAGTTCAAATCACTTGCTCGCATCGTTTGGGGATGAATCAGCAGCCTGTTCGTCAGGCTGCTGCCAGCGCCTTCAGTTACACACGCCTCTCTTTTTCATGATTTTCTGTCAGATTTCCTGTTTTTCCTGACTTTGTTCAGGTGATATCAACTGTTCTGTTTGGTCAAAATTAGTTCATTATTCTGTTTATATAACACGCGATGGCTATTAATAAGGTGATTCTTATTTAGTACAGAAAATAACCACGAAATGGCTGTAGGGAATAGACGCCAGCGGTGAAAAAACGTTATGTTGGTCCACGGGTTCTGCCGGGGGGAACATCCCCTGGCAGGCGCATAGCACGAAAAACACATTGGATTTCTTTAGGCTAAAGATAAGCCCTAACTATGTTATACCCGTCTGTATCACTGACTTTGAAGAGTCTGTCATTTCAGCCGCAACCTCAATCGGCGGCAACTTCTGACGGCAGACCCGCTCGGTAATCTGGCGTAACCCGGTATGACTGTCTTCCCTGCTGCTCCGGCAAGGAAAGACGGCCCCAGCTCGTCATGAACAACCGGCAACTTCAGGTCAGAACTACGGTGCAGGCGCAGGTATACACGACCTGGAGGCAAGAATATGGAAATGTTGTCCGGCGCCGATATGATCGTTCGTTCAATGATCGATCAAGGCGTAAAGCATATCTTCGGTTACCCTGGCGGTTCTGTTCTGGATATTTACGATGCGCTGCACGAGAAGAGCGACATCGAGCACGTGCTGGTGCGCCATGAGCAGGCAGCCGTGCATATGGCAGACGGCTATGCCCGTGCGACGGGCGAAGTGGGCGTGGTCCTGGTGACCTCAGGCCCGGGTGCCACCAACGCGATCACCGGCATCGCGACCGCATACATGGATTCTATCCCGATGGTTGTCCTGTCGGGTCAGGTGATGAGTGATCTGATCGGAAACGATGCGTTTCAGGAATGCGATATGGTCGGGATTTCCCGTCCGGTCGTGAAGCACAGTTTTCTGGTGAAGCGCACTGAAGATATCCCGGCCATCATCAAGAAAGCTTTCTACATCGCATCCAGCGGCCGTCCCGGCCCGGTGGTAGTTGATATCCCGAAAGATATGCTCAATCCCGCTAAAACATACCCGTACAAATACCCGGAAGCGATCAGCATGCGCTCCTACAACCCGACTCTGCAGGGGCACAAAGGTCAGATCAAGCGTGGTCTGAAAGCCCTGCTGGCTGCGAAGAAGCCGGTACTGTACGTGGGCGGCGGCGCCATTATGTCCGGTTGCGAGCAACAATTGCTGAAGCTGGCTGAAAGTCTGAATATTCCAGTGGTCAGTACCCTGATGGGGCTGGGCGCTTTCCCGGGGACGCACCACCACAGTCTGGGGATGCTGGGGATGCACGGCACCTATGAAGCGAACATGACCATGCACAATTCCGATCTGATTTTCGGGATTGGCGTGCGCTTCGACGACCGGACCACCAATAATCTGGAAAAATACTGTCCGAACGCCACGATCATGCATATTGATATCGACCCGTCGTCGATTTCCAAAACGGTGAAAGCCGATATCCCGATTGTCGGCTCGGCCGATGCAGTGCTGAACAGTATGCTGAAACTGCTGGAAGAGCAGCAGGGAACCAATGACAAAGCTGCACTGGATGAGTGGTGGAGTGAGATTGAATCCTGGCGTGCCCGCAAGTGTCTGAGTTATCAGACTGACGGAGAGCGCATCAAACCTCAGCAGGTCATTGAAATGCTGCACAAACTGACCAAAGGTGACGCGTATGTGGCATCGGATGTGGGTCAGCACCAGATGTTTGCCGCACTCTACTATCCGTTTGATAAACCACGTCGCTGGCTGAACTCCGGTGGCCTGGGGACGATGGGTTTTGGTCTGCCAGCCGCGATGGGCGCCAAGTTCGCGCTGCCGGATGCCGAAGTCCTGTGTGTGACCGGTGACGGCAGTATCCAGATGAATATTCAGGAACTGTCGACGGCGCTGCAGTATGATATTCCGGTGAAAATCATCAATCTGAACAACCGTTTCCTGGGGATGGTGAAGCAATGGCAGGACATGATTTATCAGGGGCGCCATTCACACTCCTACATGGATTCTGTGCCTGATTTTGCTGCAATTGCAGAAGCTTACGGCCATGTCGGCATCCGCATTTCTGATCCGGCGAAGCTGGAAAGTGAGCTGGAACGCGCTTTGGCAATGAAAGATAGGTTAGTCTTTGTTGATATCAGCGTGGATGAGACAGAACACGTTTACCCGATGCTGATCCGAGGCGGATCCATGAGTGAAATGTGGCTGAGTAAAACGGAGAGAACCTAATGCGCAGGATTGTATCAGTATTATTAGAAAATGAACCGGGTGCACTTTCACGCGTGGTGGGACTGTTCTCCCAGCGTGGGTATAACATTGAGTCGCTGACCGTCGCCCCAACGGATGACCCGACGTTGTCGCGTCTGAATATCACCACCAGCGTTGAAGATGCCGCGCTGGAACAAATCGAGAAACAATTACATAAGCTGATCGATATTCTGAAGGTCAGTAATGTAACGGATTCAGAACACGTCGAGCGTGAGCTGATGCTGGTGAAAGTGAAGGCCAGTGGTTATGCCCGTGCGGAAGTGAAGCGCACGTCTGACATTTTCCGCGGACAGATTGTCGATGTCACCAGTCAGATCTATACCGTTCAGCTGGCAGGGACCAGTGAGAAGCTGGATGCCTTTCTGGATGCCGTGAGCGAAGCCACGGAGATCATTGAAGTGGCACGAAGCGGAGTTGTCGGTATTGCCCGCGGAGAACGTGCCCTGAAAGCCTGATCTTTCAGTTAATTGATTCATTCTGTCAAAGCCTGCCTGGCATGTGTCCGGCGGGCTTTTTGACATCTGGTCGTCGTTTACCGGATATTCGACTAAAGTCTAATGAGTAAGGTGTCGATAGAGCAGCCCGAGTAAGAATCCGGCACAAATGATACCTCTGTACCTTAGACGAAAGTCGATAAGCAGCAGATCCGGGGGAATCAGATGATGTTGAAGACTGTTTTGGTTCGCACAACCACAGTACTGCTGTGCTGGCTCGGTTTTCATGTCAGTGCTTTATATTTCCTGTTGGCCGTTCTGTTACTCAATACGCATCACAAGGAAATCTTCGGCTGGTGAAACTCAGTCCGGAACGGCAATGCGTACTGTGTGAAAATGGCCGTGTGGAAATCAGAAAAAAGAAACGGGAGCCGAAGCTCCCGTTTTTAATGCGTCTGTTGCTGTCTGATTACAGAACGTGAACAGAAGCCGTGTTCGTTGTACCTGAAGGAACCAGCGCACCGGAGACCATCACAACGATGTCGCCTTTCGCGCCCAGGCCGGTTTCCAGCGCCAGTGCTTTACCACGTGCGTAGAAGGCATCGGTGCTTTCAATCGCATCAACAACGACAGGGGTCACACCTTTGGTCAGGCACAGCTGAGCCGCAGTTTTCGGGTTGGTGGTCACAGCCAGAATGTTTGCTGTCGGGAAGTATTTACGTACAGAGCGGGCTGATTTACCGGCTTCAGTCGCAACCACGATCAGCGGCGCGTTCAGCTTCTCAGAAGTATCCACTGCACCTTTACACACCGCTTCGGTGATGCGCAGGCGAGGGCTGTCCAGACGTGCGCTCAGTGAAGCACGCATTGCAGCGTCAGTGCGGTCACAGATTTGCGCCATGATGGTGACTGCTTCGATTGGGTATTTACCCTTCGCAGACTCACCAGACAGCATGACGGCATCAGTACCGTCCATGATGGCGTTCGCAACGTCACCCGCTTCAGCACGGGTCGGACGTGGGTTCTTGATCATCGAATCCAGCATCTGAGTTGCTGTGATAACAACTTTACGGGCACGGTTACATTTCTCGATCATCATCTTCTGCGCGAAGATCACTTCTTCAACCGGGATTTCTACACCCAGGTCACCACGGGCAACCATGATGCCGTCAGATGCTTCCAGAATCGCGTCGAAGTTGTCGACACCTTCCTGGTTTTCAATCTTAGAGATGATCTGAATTTTCTCGCCGCCGTTAGCGTTCAACAGCTCGCGGATTTCCTGAACGTCTTCAGCCTTACGGATGAAAGATGCCGCAACGAAATCAACGCCTTGCTCACAACCGAATTTCAGGTCCGCTTTGTCTTTCTCAGCCAGTGCAGGCAGGTTGACCGAAACGCCTGGCAGGTTCACTCCTTTGTTCTCACCTAGGTCGCCGTTGTTCAGCACGCGGCATTTCACTTCGGTGTCTGTGGTTGCCAGCACTTCCATTTCGATCAGGCCGTCGTCAACCAGAATGGTGTTTCCCGCAACCAAATCCTTGGCAAAGCCAGGATAAGTCACAGCTACACGGTCTTTGTTGCCGACAACAGCAGTGTCAGTGGTGAAAGTGAATTCCTGACCTGCAGTCAGGGTCACGTCTGCGCCGCCTTCCAGTTTGATGGTACGGATTTCCGGACCTTTGGTGTCCAGCAGAATCGCAACGGGTTTACCGGTTTGCGCCATCACTTCACGAACGTTCTGGATACGCTGACCGTGCTCGGCAAAGTCGCCGTGCGAGAAGTTCAGACGCATCACGTTCATGCCAGCGTTGACCAGCTTGGTCAGCATTTCAACAGATTCAGTCTTAGGACCAATCGTGCAGACGATCTTGGTTTTTTTCATTGAGAATATTCTCCGGAGAACTTGAAGGAAACTTTAGGCGCTTTATACCTCAAAGAACTGAATCAATAATGTTGAATCATGGCTACAAAATGAGATCATGATCGTGTTTTTATCAATAAAGTTCCGCAAGGTATCCGTCAGCCATTCAAATTGTTGGGCAACATTACTTGCTTTATGAAAGCAGTTGCTTTGCTTTGATAAAGCAGGCGAAATGAATTCACAGGCTGGCTGAACCGTCAACATCATCAGGATGGAGATCCGCTGCCAGTGCCACAAAGTGGCTGATGAAACAAGGTCGTAAGTATAGCAGAGTTTCTTTCCCATTCCAGTGTGTGAGTTGGGTCAACCTTTTGCTCCGACCAGCACGCTATGCATTTGATTCATGCGTCAAAGCCTCAAAGCGCAAGGCATTTGGGACATTTCCGGGACGACGTCCTGATGTTGCCTGTCCTGAAAAGTTTTTTATCAAATAACTAATTTTGTTGAAAACAAGTTGCCGTTTGATGACAGGCGCAGAATTCTGCCTCATTGAACCTGCCTTTGCCTTGTCCCCGCGCAAATTTCTGTTGTAAACGTCAGGCTTCTTTATTCTAACGGTTGAATAATCTTTTTCTATATTGATAATCATTATCATTAAGATTTGGTTTTATTCAATTTGTGGTTAATAAGTAGCAGGAGCGCCAGACGATGACAGCGGCAGACCAGACGAATATGAAGCAGGTGGGTCAACTCTATCAGCAACATCAAAGCTGGTTATCGGTGTTTATTCAGCGTCGTCTCGGTTGTCCCTATACTTCGGCAGATCTGGTTCATGATACCTATCTTCGGCTGCTCAGCAGTGGCCGTTTACCGGCTCCCGGTGAATCCCGGCGATACCTGACCCATATTGCCAAAGGCCTGGTGATTGATTTGTATCGTCGCCGTCGCGTGGAGTCGGCCTATCTGGAATACCTGCAACAGCAGCCGCAGGATGTTTGCGTGTCGCCGGAAGAACGTCTGCAGATGGTTGAAGCGCTGACCGCGGTGGATCGTTTACTGCGTCACCTGCCGGATAAAGTCCGGCAAGCTTTGCTGATGCGTCAGCTCGAACACATGAGCTACAAGCAAATCGCGGCGGCGCTGGACGTTTCGGTCTCATCCGTTGAGAAGTATATCGCCAAAGCACTGCAGGCTTGCCTGCTGGCCAGTATGGAGGCGAGCTTTTGACGCCGCATCGCATTTCAGTGGACGTCATCCGGCAGGCATCCCGCTGGATGGCCAGGCTCTGGGCCGACGATGTCAGTGATCAGGACAAACAGGCTTTTGACGTCTGGCGGCAGGATCACCCGGACAACGAGTCGGCCTGGCGACAGCTCACTCAGGTTCAGGCACAGTTTTTGGCCGTGCCTCAGCATCCGGCCAGCCGCCGCATTCTGATGACCCGGCGCAGGCAGGCCGTTAGTCCGGGGACATGGCCTGATTGTGTGAGCTCCGTAACAGAATAACCAGGAACATCGGGAGCCGGTTACGGCTTTTTCCTTCTCATACGGTGTACGGAGGCATTCACCATAATCATGAGAAGGAATTCACAGTGCATCAAAAGGTTAAGCCCAATCTCACCGCGTTGCTGCTGAAGGTTCATCTCGGGCTGGCTGTGGCAGTGTTGCCCGGCAAGGTCTGGGCTGAGTCTGCGGAACAACCCTCTGAAACTTCCGTCGGGGACCCCGATGCTGCACGCGATGAGTTGATGCTGCAGGAGGGTGGTTCCTTTCAGCACACCGCCGATGACAATGAGATGACTCTGGACACCATCAATGTCTCTTACGGCGAGTCCGGCGGGCTGACCCGTGATGAAGCCGGTGAGTTTGCGGTTTATGACGACGATCTGTCGACCGTATACACCGGCAAAGATGAGATCGAGCGATACAAAGGCAAGGATGCCGCAGATATGTTCAAGGGCATGCTGAACGTCTACAGCGGCGATGCCCGCAACGGCGGCGGGGTCGATCCCAGTATTCGCGGGGTACAGGGACCGGGCAGGGTGCCGTTGTCGATTGACGGAACGGAACAGGATCTGACGGTCTGGCGTGGGTATCGCGGGGTTTCGAACCGCAACTATATCGATCCCAATCTGGTGGGCGGGATCCAGGTGATCAAAGGTCCGTCGCTGACACCCAATGTGCATGCTTCGGTCGGCGGTGCTGTGGTGGTCAATACGATTTCCGCCGAGGATATTCTGAAAGTTGGTGAAACCTTCGGCGGTGAAATCGTGATCGAAGGCAGTAACAATGCAATTTCGCCCAGAGAGCCGGTGTTGCTGACCGGTCAGGATTACCGCACCGTGCCGGGGTTTCCGCAGGATAGTCCGGAGTATGCCTATGGTGATCCCTCGCTCTGGAAAGTGATGAGCAAAGACAAGGAACACAATCCGTTTGCCGGTGAAGACTATGCCTACCGGCTGGCACTGGCAGCGAAAAAGGAAAATTATGAGCTGCTGGCGGCTTATGCTTACCGCAACAAAGGGAATTATTTCAGCGGTACCCGAAATGCAGATTTTTACGATCATCTCGCTCAGGATGAACAGTTCATGACCCGGATTGACCCGCGCTCGCTTGCCAAGCGGCAGCGGCCCGGTTATGAAGTGCCCAATACCTCGAGTGAGCTGGAATCTTATCTGCTGAAAGCCAAATTCAGTCTGGTGGATCAGCAAACGCTGGAAATAGGTGCCCGGTATACCGATGCCACTTATGGCGAAATCATGGCCAGCCGCTCCGGTAATATCGGCGCAAACGGAGAAATGGCGCAATGGCCGCTCAGCCATGTTGAAACCCAGGCTTACAATATTCGCTATGCCTGGCAGCCTGAGAATCCCTATATCCATCTGACGTCCAATCTCTGGACCACGTATACCGTCAGCGATACCAACACCGCGGGTGGTTTTCCTAATTTTGCCAATCGGGTCGACATCGCAGATCCGACACCCGGAGCCAGCCCGTTGCTGCGCAATACGGCGGCGACCAATGCCAAAGACAGTCGGATCGGTTTTGACCTCAGTAATCAGATGTGGCTGACCGATACACTGGGTCTGACGCTGTCCGGCCGATATCAGTACCATAAATTGCGCTCTGATGATGAATACCGTGGGGAGGTCGATGGCTGGCGTCACTGGCCGCGGGAAGGGCGTCGTCAGGAGTATGAAGGGCAGTTCAATTTCCAGTGGCAGCCAGTGGATTTTCTACGTTTCACTGCAGGTGCGAGTTACAAGAATTACTGGGCCATTGATGACTTTTTGTCGGATCGGATTGCGGCCGGAGACAGTCGGTTCACCAAAGAGCATGCTGCAGATAAGGGGATGTTACTGTCTTATAAAACCCTTGAAAAATATACCCCGGAAGAGATTGAACAGAATGTTGCAGCTGTTGCTGATGACATTGTTTTGAAGAATTTCATCAATCAGATGCTGGGGAAACCGCCGTTGACCCCGCAAGAAGAAGCGGCTTTGTATCAGAAAGCCCGTACGACAACGACTTATGAAGTCGACCATGAAGGGAATGAATGGCTGCATGACGGTGAAGGCCGTTACAGCCGGGAGAACAACCCTTGCCTGATTGCCCAGCAGTCGCAGCCGAATTATATCGAAGGTTCCTGTATTGAAAGTGGAGCGCCGGTCGGGGCTTACGACAAACAAATCAAGGGTGGAAAGAAAAAGGGAAATGCCTGGGTCCCGGCACTGTCGGCTACCGTGATGTTTACGGATACCAGCCGGATGTATTACCGCTATACCGAGGCAGTCCGTTTCCCGAGTATGTTTGAAAGCACGCTGGGCTTTTCCGCCAACAATAATCCATATACCGGCTTAGACCCGGAACATGCTTATAACCATGAGGTTGCTTTCGTTCAGAACTTTGATGAGGCCGATCTCAAACTGACTTACTTCCATCACAGAACCAAAGATGTGATTGAGCGGTCGGGAAATATGATGCGTTTTTACAACATCGATCAGCAAACGCTGGAAGGACTGGAATTCCAGAGCCGGTACGACAACGGTGATTTCTTCTCCGATCTCAGCCTCTCTTACCTGCTGAAAAATGAAGTCTGTGATGAAAGCCTGGCGATTTTGTCTGATTTCAACGGTTCGACGCCGGACTGTGTCCATGCCGGGTTTGAGGGGGGATATCTGGCCGATCAGGCGATTCCGGAATATTCGGTGAATCTCAATATCGGCGGACGTTTCTTCGATCGCCGGATGGAAACCGGCTTGCGCACCGTCTTCATACCGGGCAGTAAACATGAAGAAGCATTGGCGCGGGATGACGCCTTAACTTTCGATGCTTATGCCCAGTACCGTTTCAATGATGCGCTGGCGCTGGAAGTGATCGGCACCAACCTGACCGATCTCTATTACATCGACCCATTGGTACGCTCCAGCGTCCCGGCCCCGGGGCGGACGGTGAAAGTGAAGTTGCAGGTCAATTTCTGACGATCAGAAAATTTGAATTTGTTTTACGGGTTTGAAGCCGTGGTTCGGTATACCCAATGAAGGCAGCGCCATGGGCCTTCATGAGCCAACTCAAACTTCAATAAGGATATGTAAAATGAAAAAAGCTGTTGTGATGATTGCCGTTCTTTCCGCCTGCATCAGCGGTGCTGCCCAAGCCAATATTGTCGGCACCCAAAGTGACAACACCCAGATTCTGGTAGGAGAATCGAATCTGAATGCCGGGCCTCACGTCGCAGGGCGTGCAGGCATTGGTGCAGCATCCATGGGTTCAACGGCGCAAAAAGTTGATTTTCAGGCCCTGAAAAATTACGGCCGCGTGAAAAACGGGGTTTATGTGCTGGGTGGCGGTCATTCGGGAATGGGGAATTTCAATTTTGCTAGAGTCGGTGCCGGTGA
This sequence comes from Photobacterium sp. CCB-ST2H9, assembly GCF_023151555.2. Lineage (NCBI taxonomy): Bacteria > Pseudomonadati > Pseudomonadota > Gammaproteobacteria > Vibrionales > Vibrionaceae > Photobacterium > Photobacterium sp. CCB-ST2H9. The sequence continues at coordinate 3,084,521 of NZ_CP100425.1, read as the reverse complement.
TGTCTGGTTCGGGGAGTGGGCGAGCGATATCAGCAGTGATGCCGATCGGACGGTCTATTATGTGGGAGATACCGCAGGTACCACGCTGCCGACCAGCGGCACCGCCACCTATGCGGTGAAAGGGGTGAACAAATTCTCCGGCAGCAATGATCTGAACGGCACATTTACCGCCAACTTCAGCAACAACACTTTGAATGGCTCGATTGCCAACAGCCAGTATTCGCTGGGTGTGAATGCCACCATCAACAGCGCGACGGCAGCCTTTCACGGGACGGCCACAGTCGGGCCAGCGAACGGCACAGCGAAAGGCCATTTCTTTGGCAATAATGCGGCGGCACTGGCCGGGATTGCGCAATTTTCAGGCAGTGCAAAAATCTTTGATACCGCATTCGGCGGGACGAAACAGTAACCGATGGATACCGGGGCCTGTGTGCTGGCCCTGCTGAATGTGGCAGGGGCTGTGTGTTCGCGGCCCCTGTTTATTGTCGTCACGCCATCAGGGTATCTGCCATCAGGTTAACGCATGTTGATGATGTATTTGCGCCGACTGTCGTCATTCGCCGGTCTGGCCTTCCTTTCTCTTTTATTCTTTGCACCACTTGCCCAGGCAGATCAGGACACGAACCTCCGTCTGGAGCAGAACACGGCCTTGCAGGCCCGGGAAAAAGAACAACGTCTGCTGGAAGACGAGCAGGCCCGGGATGATACCGAAGCACTGATCATCGACGGTCAGGTTTATCAGGTCGAGGACAATCTCAATGCCCTGGGGCAGGTGATTTATCTGTCGGTGAAAGCCCGGCGCTGGGCTGCGGTCCGCGGATTTCTGCCCCGGTATCTGGCACTGCCCGGTCATGACATGATGCTGGTGCATTATGCGCAGGGCGCGCTGGCACGAACCGAGGGTGAATTTGACCAGGCAGAAGTTTCGTACCGGGCATTGTTGCGTTTACAGCCGGATTTTCTGCCGGGTCAGCTCGAACTGGCACGGGTGCTGTTCGAAAACCAGAAAAACAGGGACGCACAGAGACTGTTTGAAAAAATCCGCGCATCCCTGCCGTTGGATGATCCCAGAGCACAGGGCGTGCTGAAGACGGTGGATGCCTTTGCGCAAGCGCTGGCATACCGGGACAGCTGGCAGGGCGCAGTTTCCTTCGGTCCCGGTTACAACAATAACCTCAATCTCTCTTCAGAAAGTTATACCTGCTTACTTAGGATGCTGAGTGGCGAGTGTCTGGTCGAGCGGAAAACCCCGAAAGCCGAATCGGCTTACGGCACCACATTTGAAGCGAGCCTGAATAAACGAATCTCGCTGAGCGGTCATCATGGCATCAGTTTCCTCGGTCTGGCTTATGGTGAGAACTACGCTCATCACCGGCAGTACAATGAGCATACCCTGCTGACCTCTCTGGGTTACAGCTATCACACCGCTAATTATCAGTTACTTTCCGCGCCTTTGTTCGAATACCGGATGCAAGGGAACGATGCGCTATATCAGGCCTGGGGCGGCAAGCTGAGCGGGTTGTATCTGTTTTCGGCGGGCACGGCGTTCAAGCTGGAAGCTGAAGCGAAAGATTTGCAGTTTTTGCCGGACGGGCTGGATTTTCAGTCCGGCTGGCAGTACGCCGGCTATGCCACGTTCTGGCATCAGTTGCCGGGTCAGTGGCTGCTGTTTGGCGGGCTGGACTGGACAGATAAACACACGGATGAAGCTGTGTATGCCTACCACATGAAAGGCGTGCGGCTTGGCGTTCAGCGTACGTGGGAAATCGGCGTTGAGACCGCACTCTTCACCTCGTTCCGGCAGCGTGAATATCAGGCCTACAGTGCTTTGCTGGAAGCCACACGAGAAGACGACGAACAAAGTTATACGCTGGAAACCCGTTTCACCGGGCTGAGTCTTTGGGATCTGACCCCGGTGCTGACGCTGGCGCACAACCGGGTCAGCAGTAATGTGGATTGGCTGTACAGCCATGATCAAAGCGAAGTGAGTCTGAAAATCGAAAAGCGTTTCTGACCCGATCAAAAAAGTCTGAAAAAAATCCGGTATCCGATTACGGATTTGTCGTGCTCGTTCGGTATCTCTCATAGGCGTACTCGGCGCACACAATAGGCGCGTTTTACCGGGCGTGGTTTATCACGTCTGATGAACAGGGAAATATCAGAATGGAAAGGAATATGAATCAGACGATTAGATGGCGAGCCAGACAGGTGTTCATCAGGCGAGCAGCCATGTTTCTGGCGGGGATGCTGTTGTTTTGCCAGAGCTTTGTACAGGCAGAAACTGCGCCGCCTCCCGAAACCGGCGCAGATGCTGTGTCCGAGTCAGCTGAAGTTCAGACGTTGGATCCACATTCGGACCTGGTGTTGATCGAAGCTGTACAACCCGTATCGGCGCATCGGGCGCAAACCCATGCGGGCACGGACTTATCTCCGCTGGGGATGTATCAGGCAGCCGACTGGGTGGTGAAATCCGTGATGATACTGCTGCTGGCGGCCTCCCTGATGACTTGGTCCATTGGCGTGGCCAAACAGCTGCAGATCTCTGTTGCCTGCCGCCGTGCCCGGCGAATGTTGCGGGCACTGACGACGGCGGACACGCTGACGGATGGCGCTGAAAACACACAATCGGGTCAAGGGGCGGGGATGGCGCTGATTCAGGAGACCCGGCACGAGCTGATCCTGTCAGCCCGTGGCACTGCGAGTGACGGCGGGATCAAAGAAAGGGTGCAGGCAAGGCTGGAGCGGGTGCAGGTGTCGGCCGGACGCCGCATGAGCCGGGGCACCGGCGTACTGGCGACGGTCGGTTCAGTGGCGCCTTTTGTCGGCCTGTTCGGCACCGTGTGGGGCATTATGAATGCTTTTATCGGCATTGCGGAAACCCAGACCACCAATCTGGCCGTGGTGGCCCCCGGCATTGCCGAAGCCTTACTTGCGACTGCCATCGGTCTGGTCGCGGCCATTCCTGCCGTCGTCATTTATAACCACTTCACCCGGGCTATTCAGGGCTATAAAGCATTGCTGGCCGATATGTCCGTGGCACTGCTGGTGCTGGTCAGCCGGGATCTGGACCGGCAGCAGACCGGGGCAATGGCCCCCGCCTCTGTTCAGGCCTTGCAGAAAGCGGGGTAAGAGATGGCTTTTCAGACCCCGAATGACAGTGACGAACTGGTCGAAAATCATGACATCAATGTCACGCCTTTCATTGATGTCATGCTGGTGCTGCTGATTATCTTCATGGTGGCGGCCCCCTTATCGACGGTGAGTGTGCCGGTGGATTTGCCCAGTGCTGCCGCTGAGCCGCAGCCGATGCCGGACAAACCATTTTATCTGACCATTCAGAAAGATATGACTCTGACCCTGGGAGAAGACAAAACCGTGGCGCTGGAGGCTCTGGCCGGTGCACTGGCAGCGGCTCTGCCGGATCAGCAACAGCGGATTTACTTGCGTGCCGATCAGTCTCTGACTTACGCGCAGCTGATGGCGGTCATGAATCAGCTGGGGCAGGCGGGTTATCTGCAGATCGCACTGATTGGTCTGGAGCAGGTCAGGGGACCGGCCTCATGAGTACGCTGACCGGGGTTGGCAGTGAGCCCCGCGGGTGGGATGACAGCTGCCGCTGGTTGCTGACCGGAATCGCCGTCAGCGTGCTGCTCCATGGCAGCGCAGTTGCGGCGTACTGGTGGCAGTTTGCCAGCAAGTCTGTGTCTGCAGCACCGGCTGCCGCGCCGATGGCGATTACACTGATGATGCCGCTGGCTTCGCCTGTTGAGGATCAGAGTGAGCTTCCGCCGTCGGAACCGCAGGTACAGCGCACTCCGGCAAAGCGTGTTGAAACCGCAGCATCGAAAACAGACGATCGGGCAACAAAAACTGCCATGCAAGAACGGGTGGCGCTTCCTGTTGCGGAGAAGCCGTCGCCATTTCGTCGTCAGGAAAATCCGTCGCCAACAGTCCTGACTGAAGCTATACCCGAAACGATTCCGGAACCGATAGCCGATGCGCCCCCTGAGACGGCGTCTGCTGAATCGGCGGTTCTGAAACCGCCGTTGGCTGAACAAACAAGGGTTGAACAAACAAAGGCTGAACAAACCCAGGCCGAGCCTCTGTCGGAATTACCGGCGGTCCAAGAGCCGGAAGCCAGAGAACCGGTCGACACGGCACGACAGGCTGTCGAAGCCCGGGCGGCCAGTGCACCTCCGGGAGTGAAAGTGCAGGAGAAAGCCGAGGTGGTATCGGCACCGGCGCGGGGCCAGTTCAGCAGGTTTGGCGAGCAGCAGAAACAGACCTGGCAACGCAGGCTGCATGCGCATCTGGAGCAGCATAAGAAATATCCGCGTCAGGCCAGACGGTTCGGGCGTCAGGGCACTCCGGTGATCGCTTTTACCATGGACAGAAATGGCCTCGTGCTGGTCGTGAAACTGGTGAAGTCGAGCGGAAACCGTTCGCTGGATGAGGAAGCGCAGGCGCTGGTCAAACGGGCGGAACCCTTACCCAAGCCTCCGGCCAGTCTTGAGGGCGCACGCCTGACCTTCACCGTTCCGATCAGCTTCAGCCGTTCCGGCTGAGCCTTCTGTTTCGTCCGGAGCCTCAGAGCCAGTCACTCTCGCAATACACCAGATGGGCTTTGGGTTCCGGCGACAGGGTGATGACTTCGCCCTGCGATGCCCGTTGGTAGTCCTTCAGACGTTGTTCATCTTCAGGCTGCCATTGCTCGGGCAGCGTTTCTCTGAAAAGCGCCAGGATACGGGCGGCTTCGCCGGGCTGACCGAGTTCGTAGTAAGCTCTTGCCGTATAGACCGCTTCCAGCCGGGTCACGATGGGGATTGTTGCCAGTTCAGTCACTGCCGTGTAATTGTGCCGGGACAAATGAATCCGCATCTTGCTGTAGCGGATGTACCCCTGAGTCAGAGGAAGATCCAGAGTGTTTGCCAGACTGGTTGCGTGGTCGAGGTGCTGCATTGCCAGTTGCATCTTGTTTTGATCTGCGGCGATCCAGCTCTGAAATAATGCAATATTGGTTTCTAACAGAGGGGAGATATCTTTTTTCAGCAGCTGCGAAAAGGCTTTCCCGGCACGTGCCAGCTGATGAGGCTGTTGCGGATGTTTGCCCAGCCACTGCAGATCCAGACCCTGATCCATGGCTGCAAAGGCCAGGTAGAACTCACTGTCGAGTAACAAGCGCTGCGCCCCCAGTTGTTCAGCCAGTGCCCTGGCTTCAGAGAAATAAACTTCCGCTGACTGGCCCTGATGGGACTGCATCAGATAAAACCCCTGATAAATCAGGGCCTGCGCTAATTCATAAGGCTGGCCGAGCTCACGGTACATCGAGATAGCTTCACTGAGAGATGATTGGCGGATCGACAGGTCCGTCTGATCATTCTGTGCAATGGCCAGCAAGGTTGCGGCCTGACGCGGTCGATCCCCCAGTTGCCGGTAAAAATTCAGCGCCTTAAACAGCCGGACCTGATTGGCGGCCAGATCATTGCCGGGGATTTTTTCCAGCCCGACATTGGCCGGACGGCCGAGGTAAAACAGCTGATCAGCATCCTGACGCAAGGCCTGTCCTTTCCCCAGTAACGTGGTGAGGTTCTGCGTGAGCTGGTGATGGGTTTCCCAGTCCATGAGATTCCACGCCAGTTGCGTTTGTAACTGATATACACGCACGAGGGTGGCCGGGTCGTTTGCCTGTTCCGCAGCGGCGACAGCCTGTTCAATCAGGATGGCGGCATCCGGCTCACCCCGGCGGTAGCTGATCTCACTCAGCCAGTAGCGCTGGGCTGCGTACAGTGCCGGTTCCTCCTGCAGTCGCGCTTTAGGCAGTGCGTTCAGCTGCTGTTGTGCTTCCTGCCATTTGCCCAGGCGGACATCGGTGCCAGCCAGCTGAATCCGGGCCCACAGGTTGTCGGGTTCCAGGATCCGGGCGGCATCAAAGAATTTCCGGGCCGCCTGAGCCCCTTGTGTCTGCAGCAGGGATCGTCCCTGCGCCAGTGACTGTGCTGCAATGCCGGGGGATGGCTCTGGCTGAAGCGAGGTATGCTCCGGACGGAACAGGCGTTGCAGTTGATGGCTGACGGATGCGATGGCTGGGGTCAGCTGCGGGTAGGCCATGCTGCCCTGCTGGGTCCGCCCGTCAGCATAAATCAGCTGAAATTCCAGTATTTGCTGGTGGTTGTGCTGCCGGACGGCGCCAAACAATGCAGCCTGAAAGCCGCGCTGGCTGAGCAGGGTACGGATTTGCGCGGGCAGGGTTGGCCAGCTTAGTCCGGCATCCAGTAACCAGGCATTGGCAATGGCGGGCGGGATCACCGTGAGCTGCTGATTTTTGCTCAGCTGTGCCGCCAGCATGTCGGCCAGACCGAGCTGAATCCAGTCGTATTGTGCATCGCCCGTATCATTGATCAGCGGCAGGATCACCAGTCCGTTTTGGGGATGAGAGGAGCGTGCGGCGTGCAGTTCTGATGTTGGTACCGACATCAGATGCCAGGTAAAACCGCCGGTTGTCAGCACTGTGACAAGCAGCAGGCTGATGACAATGGCAGGCCAGTGCACAAACCAGGATTGGGACGTTCTGCGCTCTCGCTCCCCGTGTTTCATGGGAGAAGTCTGCTCGGTCTCAGGCTTTGGTTCAGCTTCAGTGTGAGTCTCAGTTTCAGGCGGGTTCAGCGGACAGATCCACTGATAACCCCGCTGGGGATAGGTGCGGATAAATTTCGGATTCTGCGCGCTGTCGCCCAGTGCCTTTCTCAGCTCCCGGATGCTCTGTGTCAGCGAATTTTCTCTGTATTCACTGTGGTCCCACAGAGCATCCAGCAGCGTGTCTTTACTGATCAGCTGATCCGGATGAGCCAGCAGAAAAGTCAGTATCTGAGACACTTTGTGTCGCAGGTGGATCTCGGTTTCAGTTGACGATGCGTGACTGGTCAGCCGTCCGGTCACGGTGTCGAAAGAAAAAGAAGCAAACTGATAGCTGGTCATCATGTACCCGGACTTGTGTTCATTCTGGGGCCTTATTGTACGGAGAAGTGGCATGAAATCAATGCATTAGACTGGAAGTGAAATGTTTTCATCTTTTTGATTTATAAGGACTTAATGTGATTTTATCTGGATTTTACCGCTATTTTAGGTCCATTTGAGGACGCACCGCACGCAGTCATTTATAAGTGTCGCATCCCAACCAACAAAGGATGTGAGCCTCAATGGAAATTGCGATTCAAGCTGCACTGTTTCAACAGCAATTTGGGTTGTGGGTTGTCGGTGCGGTGTTCTTCGCCGGACTGCTGACCAGTCTGACCCCTTGTGTTTATCCCATGCTGCCGATCACTGTGTCTGTGGTCGGGAGTCAGGCAACCAGCCGCTGGCAGGCACTGGGGCTGTCAGTGAGCTATGTGCTGGGTCTTGCTGTGGTCTATGCCTTGCTGGGCATCCTGGCCGCGACAACCGGTCAGTTATTCGGTGCGGTTGCGACGCATCCGCTGACCCTGATTGTGGTGGCAATATTCTGCTTCTCGATGGCGGCCTGGATGCTTGGCTGGATCAACCTGCCCGGGCTGGCGCTGAACCTGCCTTCTTCTGAATCCCGCCAGCGGCCTGTACTGGGGACGTTTGTGGCCGGAGCCTGTTCCGGGCTGGTGATGGCTCCCTGCACATCTCCGGTACTGGGCATGCTGCTGATGTATGTGGCGGCTTCCGGTAATGCGTACTGGGCGGCGTTGCTGATGTTTGTGTTTGCCCTGGGAATGAGTGCCTTACTGGTGCTGGCCGGTACGTTCAGTGGCCTGCTGGCATCTATGCCCCGATCGGGCCAGTGGATGAACCGGGTGAAATGGCTGATGGCTGTGGTGATGGCCGGAGCGGGATCTTTCTTTTTGTTTCAGGCAATTTAAATGGAGATGTGATGAAAATGTCTGTTTTGATCAACCGAGGAATGCAGGCTGCGGCTTTCGCGCTTGCGATATCAATACCGGCTGTACAGGCCATTGAACTGGATGAAGCAGCGCCGGTGTTTCAGGCGAAAACGCTGTCGGGTCAAACCTTTAACATCGCGGATTATCTGGGGAAGAAGCCGGTGTATCTCAAATTCTGGGCAACCTGGTGCAACTACTGCAAATCTGAAATGCCGCATCTGAATGCCATTGAACAACAGTATGGCGATGATATCGCTGTGGTGTCCGTGAATATTGGCCTGAATGATTCCGTTGCAAATATTCAGCAGTTTTTCCGGCAGGAAGGCTACAGCGTCCCGACTATTTTTGATCGGAAGGGGGAAATTACTCAGAAATATCAGGTGGTTGGCACCCCTTATCATGTATTGATCGATAAAAACGGCAAGGTGGCCTACCGCACGTTTCTGGCAACCGATCAACTGGATCAGCTGATTGAAAGCTGGGGTCAGCAAGACGTCGCACAGCACTGAATGTTCGGAGGACAACACCATGAAACGATTGACGATTTTATACACTCTACCCGTACTGGCCAGCCTGTGTTTTTCGGCGTTGGTTCAGTCTGAACCTGCCGTATCGCTGCTGGAAAAACAACAGACACTGGCCGGGACACCGGTGCAGCTGAACGAGAACCGGATCACGCATCTGGTGTTCATCGAAATCTGGGCCAGCTATGCCGGTTCAGGCCCGGAAGCGTTTGTGGCGAGCCTGCCGGAATCTTTTCAGAAACGTACGGATCGGATCTGGGTTCAGCCGGAGATCAATGTTACCCGGGCCCAGCTGCTGGAATTTCAGGGATACTATCCGCAAGTGGCTCCCATTGTGCTGGATCGCGGACGGCATTTACTGACAGGCTTCGGTTTGTGGCAGACCCCGGCCCATGTCCTGATTGAGAAAGGTAAGGTCGTGTTCAGTGGCAGCAATGAAGCCTTGCTGGACTACCTTGAGCCGGGCAGAAAAACGGCCGAAGCAAAAGCCCAAACCTGGGATGCACTGCAGCCACCGACGGCAGCCGCAAGTACGCCGGTCAAAGCAAAGCCTTATGTTGTTCCTCATGTGGGGGATACCGCGCCATTATTTCAGCGCCAGACGATGTCGGATCAACCGGTCTCTTTGGCAGCACTGTTGCAGCAGGGTCAGGCGCAGCAGCCGGTTTCTTTAGTGTTTCTGGATGCCTTGTGTCCGATGCCGCATTTCCCGGATTGTGAGCAGAAGATTGCGCAGTGGCAGCAACGGGTGGCAAAAGACAGCGCACGGCGCTGGGTGGGCGTGATCAGCGGTTATTATATTGATGCGTCGATTGCGTCAGCCTTTGCTGAAAAATTTGGTCTGACGGCACCACTGATCTTTGATACCGACAACAGTGTTTTCACCCAGTACGGTATTCATGCCACACCGTATCAGGTGGATGTCGGCCGTGACGGACGCATCGTCTATCGCGGAGATCGTCTGCACTGAGTCTGGTCGGGTTGCCTGGTCGGTGTGTTGTGATGGAACAGGTCTGCCAGACGGGCAATCAGCGGTTCGATAGCATTCAGCGAGACATTGCCAAAGCCAAGGACGGCCCCTTGCCAGCATCTGGCGGATGGCTGTGCATGTTCATAATAACTCAGCGGCCGCAGGACAATTCCTGCGGCTTCTGCTGTCTTCACAAAGGTCATTTCGTCCATCCCATGCTGCCATTTGACGGTGAGATGTAACCCGGCGGGCTGGCTGATAACTTCCAGTGTGTCGCCAAAATACCGGGCAATCATGGCCAGCATCCGCTGATGTTTTTCTTTGTACAACCGACGCATTTTGCGGATATGACGCAGCAGATCCCCTTCCTGAATAAAATCTGCCAGGGCAGCCTGTGTCAGGGCGGGTGTATCGCCGGTCAGGGCATCTTTGAGCATCAGGCAGCGCGGCATCAGTTCGGCCGGCACCACCAGATAGCCCAGCCGCAGGCCGTTAAACATGACTTTACTGAATGAACCGGCATAGAGGATCTGCTGATCGTTCCCCATCTGTCCTGCTAATCCCTGCATGCTGGTGTAGGGACGGTGGGCAAACTGGAACTCACTGTCATAGTCGTCTTCGATGATCCAGCGCTTTCCCTGCACCGCCCATTCAATCAGTCTGAGTCGTTGCTCGGTATTGAGCGTTGTTCCCATCGGGTACTGATTACTGGGGGTGAGATAGAGCGCATGGGCCGAACTGCTCAGCACCGCGTCGACATCCAGCCCCAGTGAAGGCAGAACCGGCAGCGGCAAGTCATCGTAGCCCTGCCAGTCGATGATCTTGCGCATTTGTGTATATCCCGGCTGCTCCATCAGGATTTGAGCGCCGCGGCTGAGCGTGGCCATCAAGGCCAGTGAGAGGGCCTGCTGGGCGCCGGACGTAATGAGGATTCGGCCGGGATCACAGTGGACCGAACGGCTGGTAGCCAGATAGTCGGATATTGCCTGGCGCAGTTCGGGTAAGCCCTGCAAGTCCTGATTTCCCATCAGGGCTTGGCGTCCGGCATGGCGCTGCAGCAGCTTTTGCCATTTGGCGGCAGGAAAGGCGGCCAGATCCGGCACGCCCGGTGCAAACGGGGCATTGATGTCCAGAGTCGGCTGAACCGGTGCTCTGGCCGGTGACGATAATAAAGCGGGCAGGTAATGATCCGGCAGTTCGACGGTGACATAAAAGCCGGATCCCAGACGGCTCTCAATGTAACCTTCGGCGACCAGCTGCTCGTAGGCGGCCGTCACCGTGTTTCGGCTCAGTGCCAGTTCCTGCGCCAGCTTGCGGGTGGACGGCAGTTTTCCGCCCGTGGGCCACAGATGACGGACAATCTTCGTTCGGATCGCATGAAACAGGCGTTCCTGACGCGTCCCGGTTCCGCTGGCGATCGAGAGATCACCGGTTTCAATCGGGGTTGGATTCGGGCGAGGCATAACCGGACCTTACAAGCGGATGATTCAGATGAAAATGAACAGACCAGTTTAACGGCTGCCGATCATTTTTCCTGCGTTATCCGTTGTGTTTCAGAAATTGAAGTAACCCCGGATATTCCTGTTCCAAAGCTTCCCGTCGCAGTTTGGCCAGAGAGCAGTTTCCGCGGTCAACGTGGGAGATCAGCCCGGCATCTTTCAGGATCTTGAAGTGATGAGAGCGGGTGGCTTTGGAGACGGTCAGCCCGAATGAAGTGCAGTGACGCTCTGCATTTTCTTCGTCGTGAAGCAAATCAAGCATGATCTTCAGCCTGATGGGATGGGCCAGGGCTTTGAGGATGTCTAACATGGCTGCCTGCCCGCAGCTGTCGCTTTTTTCCTGTTCCGGCATGGTCATTTTCCGAATAGATGAAAATATAAAACCATTGACATAGCCAAAGGTTCTCTTTAAGGTTCGAAAAAATTCGAACGTATGAAAATAATTGTACGTAAGGTTTAACTCAAACCATTGTAGTGGCAACAGGAAACAATGTCATGGAAGACCGTTGCCCTGCATATCAACCGCGAAGTCAATTCGAAGGACGCAAGATGATTGAGACAAAGTCGCCACACCCCAGCTTCATTCTGGCAGCGGTGCTGCTTGCTGTGTTTGTCGTACCCGGTTCTATTTCAGGGACGGCCGTTGCACTGCCTTTTATCAGCGCAGATTTGCAGGCCGACTCCACCCGTCTTCAGTGGGTGGTCAATGCGTTTAACCTGACTTTTGCCTGCTTTACGCTGATTTGGGGCACCCTTTCAGACAGCCTCGGCCGGAAACGCGCATTCATAACCGGAGCGTGCCTTTATGCGCTGGCTTCTGCCGGTTCACTGTTCTCGCCGGACGTGCTGTGGCTGGATCTGTTCCGGGCAATGGCCGGTATCGGCGGGGCTGCGATCTTCGCGTGCGGCAGTGCGATTCTGATCAGCGTGTTTGAGGGGCACCAGCGTACCCGGGCTTTTGCACTCTTTGGTATGACGGCTGGACTGGGGATTACGCTGGGGCCGACGATCTCCGGTGCATTGCTGGAATGGTCGGGTTGGCCGGCGATTTTCGGACTGCATGCCGGGGTCTTATGCATCGTGCTCATACTCAGTGTCTATATACCTGCGGATCTGCCAGCCAATCAGCGAACCGGCAGGTTAGATGTGACGGGGGCCGCACTCTTTATCGGCACGATGTTGCTGATGATGCTGACAATATCGCAGGGTGCCGACTGGGGCTGGCTCAGTCTCGAAACCCTGATGAGTGCTGTGATGGCGGTGTTGTTGCTGGCTGCTTTTGTGTTTAGGGTCAGCCGGTCAGCGCAACCGGTGTTGAATCTGGCGCTGCTCAGAAACCGCCGATTTTCAGGGCTGATACTGGTACCTGTGGCTGCGAGTTTTACCTTTGTGACTTTACTGACTTACTTCCCGACTTATCTGACCGGTGCCATGCAGATGCCGCCCTCAAAGGCGGGTTTCACAATGCTGTTTCTGACCTCGCCGGTGCTTATCTTTCCGCTGATTGCCGGAAGACTGGCCGCCAGAAGCATCAGCCCTGACCGGCTGATGTGCCTGAGTCTGGGCAGTCTGCTGACGGGTACTGCGTTGTTGCTGGTGTCGGTTGATCCGCTCAATTCTTTCGGGATGATTGCTGTGTCGCTGCTGATGATCGGGATGGGCATGGGGATGTCTGCCGGTTTGGTGGATGGGGAAGCTTTGGGTTGTGTCGGTCCGCATGAAACCGGTATGGCTGCCGGATTGCTGAACACTTTCCGTTTGGGCAGCGAAGCTGTGGCTGTGGCGCTGTATGGCTCCCTGCTGAGTGCGAGCCTGACGCAGTCGGGTTCTGGTTCGCTGGAGCAGGCCGGGCAATCTCAGCTGCTGAACCCAGCGATTTCAAGCTCTCAGGAAGCCTTCGTGCACACCAATGTTGTGTTGCTGATTGTGGCGTTTTTGGTGTCGGTTGTGAGTGTGTTTTTGATACGGGGCCGGGTGAAAGTCGTTCAGGTCAGCGCATAACTGGCCCCACCCTTTGTTTGAAACTGGCTCTGAAAATCAGGCCAGTTGCGCAGTACATTGCCCGTATTATCTGAAATGTACTGAATGCAGGGATGTTATGTTATCGACCACACCAAGAACCACGATCAAAAAAGCGTCGCACAAAGCTGCCGTTGAACAGGAAAAACTGTATCAGATCATCGATCAAAGCCTGATCGCACATATTGCGGTGAATGAGGCACAGGGCCCGGTGGTGATTCCGATGCTGGCCTGGCGGGTGGATCAGCATGTTTATATTCACGGTGCCAACAACAGCCGCCTGATCCGTGCGCTCAAAAAGGCGGAGCAGAGCTGTCTGACTTTCACCCTGTTTGACGGCTGGGTGCTGGCCCGTTCCGCCTTTCACCACAGTGCGCATTACCGCTCTGCAGTGGTTTTTGGTCAGTTTGAAACGGTTGAAGATGCATTGGAGAAGGATCGCCTGCTGAATCATTTTATTGAGCAGATTGCCCCGGGGCGGACGCAGGAAATCCGGCTGAGCAATGCCAGAGAGCTGGCTGCAACGTCGGTGTTACGGATCCCGCTCAGCGAGGCGTCGGTGAAGATCAGCAACGGAGATGTGAAAGATGATCTGGCGGATCTGGATGTGCCGGTCTGGGCCGGAATGATGCCGTACCGGACAGTGATTGGGCCGCTGAAAGCTGCTGCTGATTTGCATGAGTCGATCCCGACGCCGGATTACCGTGCACCTTATGGCGATCGGTGGCACGAGCGCGCGCATCAGGAATGATTCAGCGCGCCACTGAAAGCTTTCTCCGGAACAGCCCTCACTTGTGTTCAGTTGTTTGTACTGAGTTCAGAGGGCTGTATCTGCGATGTCAGGTATTACTGCCGGTTGACGAGATGAAAGCCGACCGAGGGGGTGACCCGGCCAAGGACATAAGCCAGTTTCGACAGGCCGACCCGGATCTCATCGTGGTTCCGTTGTAATCCGGTGATGGTTTCATGGGCCACGCGCTGTGGTGTCATCGCCCGGACCGTTGCCGGTAATCCGTTCTGGTGAAAAGGCGTGTCGACCAGCGGCGGCAGGACTTCCACCACCCGCAGGTCGTAATTTTTCACCTGTTCGCGCAGGCTCTGGGTAAAACTGTGCAGTCCGGCTTTGGCAGCACAGTAGTACGGATTAGCCGCTTTCGGGTTGTACACCAGCCCGGTGGTGACATTGATAATCATGGCGCCGGGTTGTTGCAGCAGCCGGGGCAGGGCATTGAGGGTCATGCCGATATGGGCTTCCAGATTATGGCGCAGTTCCAGCTCGTAATCTTCACAGTGGTCGTCATGTTCATGTTCATGGTCGGGTTCACGGTCAGCGCTGTCGGGTTGCCGCGCTGCCAGATTGTGCGGGCGGCTCCAGCCTGCGTTGTTGATCAGGACATCAAAATTCGGGTAATGATCATCCAGCCAGCGAAACAAAGCATGGCGCTCATTTTTCTCGGCAATATCCAGGCTGAATGTCACCACGCCCCGCGCTTCCAGCCGTGCCAGTTTTTCTTTATCCCGTCCCAGCACGATCACCGTATTTTCCGGCTGCAGCCGTTTGACCAGTTCAAGCCCGATACCTGAGCTGCCGCCGGAAATCACAATGGTTTTGCCGATCAGTTTTTGTGGTTTCATGTGTCCTCCTGTTGCCGTTTCACGGCCTTGATATAGGTACAGGAGCACATTAAGGCCGCCGGGCGGGAAACACTTTAACAAAGGTTAAAACGGCCTGATTTTGGTTTTACATGTGCCGCTGATAAGCATTCTGGACACCGAGCCGGGCACGGATCCGCGACAGCGAAACTTCGGATATCCCCAGATACGAGGCGATATGGTAATTGCGGAGTGTTTGATGGAGGGCCGGATACTGAGCGCAGAACTGCTGGTACAGCTCTGTGGGTGACAGCAGTAGCAGATCTGCTTCTCGGGTTTCTTTTTTCAAAGCCAGCCGGGTGAGCAGTGCCTGACTGAGCGACTGCCATACCGGATGTGTTGTGCAAAGCTGCCGGAAAGCCGTAAACGGTAGTGACAGACACAGGGTGTCCTGCAATGCTTCACAGCCAAAACGGGCCGGTTCGCCGGTATGCATGGAAGACAGGCTTGAAGCGACATCTGCTGTTTGCAGAAAGGACTTATTCCGCCGGGTACCATCCGGTTTGATGTAATAGTGGCACGCCAGTCCCTGACTGATAAAGCGCAGTTCCGGCGTCCGGTCTCCCGGATGAAAAATGGCTTCGCCGGCCCGGTATCTGACCTCGCGCGCCAGCATTAGAAGTTGCGCCCAGTCTTCATCGTCAACCGGCGTCAGCTGGTGAAGCGTGTGATGCAGTGCTGTATGCGGCGAGGTGATGTCCATGGGCGATGCTCCTGCGTTGTTTTCGGACTGGTCTTTAAAACGCCTCCAATAGCCATGAATCTTAGCGTGACGGATTCATGACGCGTGTTGGTAGCAGGGGAAGGAGACGTGCGGAAAATCTTAACATCAGCTGCTGTGGGGCGATGCGAGCAAGTGCACATCAGGGCACAGCATATTTAATGTTATCCGTGAGCTTTCCGCATGAAATGATCTGGTGCCTTATATCTGTTGAGGCTTAGTGAAGAGAATGTCCGATGCTTGAAAATAACGCCTCGAATAATGAGTTTCTGTGGTCTAAGATCAAAAGCTTACTGGGAACGACCATTTCTACGATTGGTTGTTTTTATTTCTGCTTGCTTGCGTATCAGATGTTTACCAAGTCTTTCTATTATGCTGAGCCAGAAAGTTTCGCCTATCAGGGGATGGCGCTGGGGGCTTTGCTGATCGCTGTGCCCTTTTTTCTGTTCGGTGTGAAATCATTCCTGTTGCTGCTGGGGAAACGACGCTAAACCGCTGCATCCTGTCTGCTTCGCCTGAATTGACCAAAATGCCTGGCGCGTTTTCAAGATTCAGGCGCTACTGTAATCAAATCGTTTGTGCTGCTGAAAAGTCGGCGATCTGGCCACAAGCCGGATGCCGGATATGCGATCTATTTTCCTGTCTGATCCAAGCTACTGACACTCCTTGACAAAGCGGTGTGATTTACTGCGTTTGAAATCAAACCAAGGAGAAATCACATGACGCAACAAAATGTAGTCGAAATCGTTCAATTCAAACTGGCTTCCGGCGTTTCAGAGTCCGATTTCATGACGGCGAATGAAGCATTTCAGGCCTGGGTGCTGCAACAACCGGGGTTGTTGTACCGTTCGTTGACAAAAGGCAGTGAGAGTCAGGAATATACCGATATCATTTACTGGGAATCGATGGCCCATGCCAAAGCGGTCACAGAGGCATTCTCGGGTGTGCCGGTCTGTCAGCAGCTCAACCAGTTGATTGACAAAGCAAGTGTGGCCATCACGCATCATACAGTGGTGTCACAATCAGCCTGTACGGGCTGAGGTCATACAATGGAATGAAGGGTTGGTATCGTGCATAAATCAGAACGTCTGTTCCAGCTGGTAAATTTGCTTAAAGGGCGGCGTCTGGCCATCACGGCAAAAACGCTGGCGGAACGGTTCAGTGTGTCAGAACGGACGATTTACCGCGATATCCAGCATCTTCAGAGTTCAGGCGTTCCCATTGAGGGTGAAGCGGGGATCGGCTATCACATTGCCGATTATCCGCTTCCGCCGATGATGTTCACGTATGATGAACTCACGGCACTTTTGCTGGGAAGCAAAATGGTAGATGCCTGGACCGATACACACCTCGGCGAGAATGCAAAGTCTGCGATTGCCAAAATAGAAGCCGTGCTGCCGAAGCATCTGAAACAGCAGCACGACCATTCACCATACCTGGTTTCAAGCTTTAACCACGGCCCGCAACAGAAAGTCTTCAGCGCCCGGTTGCGCTCCGCGATTGAGTCAAAAAATATTGTTGTTCTGCATTATCAGGACGTTGAATCGCGGCAGACACGGCGTCCGGTCGAACCGCTGGGGCTGGTCTACTGGGGCGGCAAATGGACGTTGATTGCCTTTTGCCAGTTGCGCCACGACTACCGCGAGTTCCGGTTAGACCGAATCCTTGATGTTGAGCTTACCGAACAGCACTTTGCGTGCCATGCGCAGAAAAATCTCAGTCATTATGTTGCGCTTGTGAAAGCGAAATATGCGGCACTGGCAGCTAAAGGGATTCACGGCGCAGACTGTGATGGTCCGGCTGAAGGATAATATCAAACGCGTGACTGAACTGACGTGTGAACAACACCAGCCGTAAAACATCAGGCGTTCAACGAAAAAGCAAAGAGATGTCCGTCCGGGCTCGTCTGCATCTGCTTTCCAGCCCAAATAGATCCATGGTTCGCCCGAATTTCACGGCGCCATGCCAAGTTCTGGAAGCTGTTTATTAATTCCTCCAGAGTATGATTTGACGTTGAGTGGGTCGCAAATGGGATATAACACAGGTTTTGAATAAATTTGTTGTTGTTATTTTATGCGTTTATGTAATTCCTTAACTACGCTATCAATGCTCGCTTCAAATGCTCACATTATTGTCATAACGCTGAGTACCGGCGCAGAAAAACACAACAAAAGATGGAAGATGATATGAATAAAAAGCACTTGGCAATTGCAGTGGCAGCTGCATTCTATGGATCGCAGGCTTTGGCAGTGGAATTGTATAACGAAGCAAATACCACTTTTGCAATCGGTGGACATGTTTCTGTTGGGCTTGGCGGTTCTGATGAGGGTGAAACTGAAGTTCAGCAAGTTTCACCGCGTATTAACTTTCTTGCGACACAAGATATCGGAAACGGCTTCACCGCTGATGCAAAAGGCGAGTGGGCACTGAATTATCTGGAAGGCGGCGAGGAAACCTTCTCCACGCGTCTGGGTTACATTGGTGTATCGCACAAAGCTTATGGACGCGGCGTAGTGGGCACGCAGTGGTCTCCATATTACGATGGCGCCGGCATTGCGGATTTGCCTATCGCGTTTGCGAACGACTTCCTGTATGACGATCAGGGCCCGCTGGGTACTGCCCGGGCTGAGAGAATGATCTCCTACCGGAATAGTTACAATTTCAATCAGGCGGGTGTGTTCTCGTTTGGCCTGGGCTGGCAAGGGAAAACCACCGGTGAAGAACTGGCTGGTGCTGACGCAGAATATGATGCGCGCTTCCAGATTGCGCTGAACTATTCCATCATGGGCTTTGGTCTGAACTATGCCTACAACACCGGCGATGTGAAGACGGCAGCCATTGATGACACGGCGGTTTCGCACATGTTCAGTGCCAATTACGGGACTTATGGGGATGGCCTGTACGTTGCTGTCGTGTATGCCATGAACGAGTACATGAACCAGGGGCTGGAAGAGTCGATTGCGATTGAAGGTCTGCTGGCCTATGCCTTACCCAACAGCCTCAACCTGAGTGTGAACTACGAGTCGGTCGACGACGACAAAAACAACGACACCATCTTCAGTCAGATGGCGCTCCAGGCGGAATATAACTTTACGCCGACCTTCGTCGGGTTCGCGGGCTACCAGTTTGACTTAGGAAACGATATCAACGTTCCAGAAGATGACATGTGGATTCTGGGGATGCGTTACTACCTGTAACCGATTGACCAAACTATCCAAGTCAGCGCTGCGGGGAAACCTGCGGCGCTTTTTATTTTTGTTTCATTGCATGATCGATTCTTCGTTTTCCCACAGGATATCGGGATGAGTTTCTTTGGCGGAGCTACGCTTTGAAAGTGTTTAACAGAAATAACCCCTTCAAGATTGTTTAGCAGAGAGTTTCATTTTTCAGGACAACTTGAAGTAGCGAGGTGAAAGAGGATTACTTTGGTGGTGAGCGAAATGTGCAATCGCTGGGTGGGTTTTTGGAACGCGGTGTGATTCTACGGTCTAATTTTTCCGTGTTTGTTATCTTCTACTGCACGTCTACGACCTATTGTATTTATTGGTGCATCATATCCTCCAGACCGACATAAGATATGTTTATTTAGCTTCGAGTCGGTTGAGGAATGCTAATGTTGCTGAGTTTATTGAAGGAGTTAGTGCAAACTGAACAGTTCATATTCTTCAAGCTACTGTTTTTTCTTCATTGTTGGATATACAAAATGGCATAATGATACATAGTAGTATCCAACGAAACAGGACGTACAGAAGGATAAAAATGAAAAAATTAAATGCTGCAACTTTATTTACTATTACTACTTTTATGTCAGGGTGCTCCACTATTAATTACAATACAGGTGCTAAAACAGAGCTCTTTTCTGAACCTCCTGTAGGGGATGTTGTTGAGGCATATGTCGGTGATTACATGTTAGATCAGGGAAAGTCTACAACAATGGAATACCTTACAATCACGCATCTTATTGATGGTATAGCATATGATATTCTACCAGGCTCTTATGCTCGTATTGGTGATTTTGAAGGGATCCCATATTTTTCAGCAACCAATGTCAATGGACAAAGTGTCAGATACACAGCTGGCTTAATTGACCCGCCAATTGCGTTACATACAAAGAAGCAAAATGAAGTCTGTGTTACTTCCGTCTCGTATCAAGCAGCTTCATGTTACGATGGTCAACTAAAAGTTGAAGAAAGAACGATCACTGATAACCAATCCTTCCAGCAAACTCTGATTTATAATGGTTCTGTTGGTAAAAAGATCAATATATCGTATCGAGAATTTTCAAATGGTTCTGCTCGAAATGCATTTACGAATAATGTCGAGTATGACATGAGTAAATCAAACATTATTAATTACAAAGGTGCTCAAATTGAAGTGCTTGGCTATGATAATAGCTCTATCAAATTTAAAGTACTAAAGCATTTTCGTTCAGATTACACAGTAAATATGTAGTTATACTGTTTTCTATCTATTTAACATAGAATCAATTCTTCTCCACCTAAAATCCTAGAGCGCTGGGTCGGCCACATCAGACTGGCCCAGCCACCATCTCCCAGCTTGACTCTCACCCCATAACATTTCTATCAATCCGGCGTCATTGTCTCGTTCCTGTCCGGGTCCGGTTTTTGGCTGCGATTTTAGGCTGTTTGTCGTCGTCGACGAAAAAAGCACATCAGAATCTTCGGTAATCGTCCTCAAGCACGAACTTCCTCTGCCAGTATGAATACCAATCTATGACTTACGATCTACAGACAGATAAGCATGGCATTTCAATATATGGATGTCAGTTCAGACATGGTAAGTGATGGAATCTTACGGATAGGTTTCCATAAAAACGACTGAAAAGTTGAGTGAGCGGAAGGTATGACGGGCAGGATATAGACCTACCAAAACGAAAAAAGGCTCATGAATTTCTCCATAAGCCTTCCGGAATTCTGGTGGCCCCTCCCAGACTTGAACTGGGGACCAAGCGATTATGAGTCGCCTGCTCTAACCACTGAGCTAAGGGGCCAAATGTGCAGGTGATTATATGGGAAGGGTAGAGTAAAGTCCACCGGACCTGAGGGAGGTTTTGTTTGTTTCTTAGGCAGTTAAATCATCGCTCAGCCCTTGTGCGGCAAGGGATGTGAGGCAGGTCACGCTGTGTTGCAAGCAAAGAAAAAGCGGGCTGAAATGGCCCGCTTTGTCGTTTTATTTTTCGGTTTCAACGTCTGGCGTAGAAACTAATCTGCTTACTCGTCGAGGAAGCTACGCAGCACGTCGGAACGGCTTGGGTGGCGCAGTTTACGCAGAGCTTTGGCTTCAATCTGACGGATACGCTCACGGGTAACGTCGAACTGCTTGCCGACTTCTTCCAGTGTGTGGTCCGTGTTCATGTCGATACCAAAACGCATCCGCAGTACCTTGGCTTCACGAGGCGTCAGGCCAGCCAGCACTTCGTTGGTTGCCGCACGCAGGTTAGTTGCGGTGGCTGAATCCATCGGCAGCTGCAGCGTGGTATCTTCAATGAAGTCGCCCAGATGTGAATCTTCATCATCACCGATTGGCGTTTCCATCGAGATTGGCTCTTTGGCAATCTTCAGCACTTTGCGGATCTTGTCTTCCGGCATCTGCATGCGTTCAGCCAGTTCTTCCGGCAGTGGTTCACGGCCCATCTCCTGCAGCATCTGACGAGAGATACGGTTCAGTTTGTTGATGGTTTCGATCATGTGAACCGGGATACGGATGGTCCGCGCCTGGTCAGCAATCGAACGGGTGATGGCCTGACGGATCCACCAGGTCGCATACGTCGAGAACTTGTAACCACGGCGGTATTCGAACTTGTCGACCGCTTTCATCAGACCGATGTTCCCTTCCTGAATCAGATCCAGGAACTGCAGGCCGCGGTTGGTGTATTTCTTGGCAATCGAAATGACCAGACGCAAGTTCGCCTCAACCATTTCTTTCTTGGCGCGACGGGCCTTGGCTTCACCAATCGACATACGACGGCTGATGTCTTTGATTCGCTCAATGGACAGGCCGGTTTCGTCTTCCAGCATGCGCAGTTTGGTGGTCGCACGACGAAGATCTTCTTCGTAGTTCTTCAGACGCTCAGCATAAGGCTTGCCGGAGTTCAGTGCTTCATCAATCCACGCAGAAGAAGATTCATTACCGCTGAACAGCTGAACGAAGGTTTTCTTCGGCATCTTGCTGTTGTCGACACACATACGCATGATCAGGCGCTCATTGGTGCGCACTTTATCCATGGAATCACGCAGTGAGCTGACTAGGCGGTCAAACTGTTTCGGGATCAGACGGAACTGTTTGAAGACTTCGGACAGTTCTTCAATGGCGACTTCGGTATCTGCATGATGACGGCCATTTTTGTTGATCGCAATGGCCATTTTTTCATAAGACACACGCAGCTCTTTGAACTTCTCGCGTGCAACTTCCGGATCGATGCTGCCGTCATCTTCATCGGCGGAGCTATCGTCGTCATCGTCTTCCAGATCTTTGTCTTCGTCTTCCAGATCTGATTCGCTGAGCTCAGAACCGATGTGCGTTGCTGTCGGTGCAGTCGTCTCTTCTTCGTTAGGATCCACGAAGCCTGAAATGATATCAGTCAGACGCAGTTCTTCTGCTTCGACCTTGTCAAACTGCTCCAGCAGGTGCGAGATGGCAGACGGGTACTCAGCAACAGAACACTGAACCTGATTGATACCATCTTCGATACGCTTGGCGATGTCGATTTCGCCTTCGCGGGTCAGCAGCTCAACCGTACCCATTTCGCGCATATACATGCGAACCGGGTCGGTGGTACGGCCAATTTCACTTTCTACGCTCGATAGTGCCTGAGCCGCCGCTTCAATGGCGTCTTCGTCGGCATTATCTTCAGTCATCATGAGTTCATCGGCATCAGGGGCGGTTTCCACCACCTTAATACCCATGTCGTTGATCATCTGAATAATGTCTTCAACCTGATCAGAGTCAACAATGTCTTCTGGCAGGTGGTCATTAACTTCGGCATAGGTCAGATAGCCTTGCTCTTTGCCCTTGGCAACAAGCAACTTTAGCTGTGACTGCGGATTTTGCTCCATAGACGATATCCAACTTAGGGTCTGAGTGAGAAAAAAGAATGCAGAAATGCAAACCAGTAATTATAACAAATGTCAGAATTGTTGACTACTTTTTAGTCGGGGCGATTCAACAGCAATAGCTGGAGCTCCCGCTTCTCTTCGACTGATAAGCCGACGGTGTTCGATTTAGCCTGCAACTTCTCAATTTGTTGGGTGACGCACTGATCGATAACTTTATCCATCGCGTCAAAAAATACAGTATGTAAACTGCTTTCGTCGTTGCCGAGAGGAATATCCCAGGTGGCGAGCCGCGCCATCAGCTGTTCTTGTTCCGTTTCTCGCCAATCTTCAAGTAACTGTCCAGTTGTGATATTGGGACGAAGTCGACATTTATCAACTATTGTCAGCAATAATTTTAGGCCGGCCAGTTCAATGCCGACAAAGTCCCCGGTGTTCAGCTCCAGCTCAGAAGCAAAGCCCGGGTTTTGCAGCAACAGGGCAATCGCCACCCGCATCGGGGTACGCTTGATTGCAGGTTGCGCGATGCGAACCGGTTTGTTGTCGCCGTGTTCGCTGATGAGTTGCCTGAGCTGCTCCTCATCCGGAAGACCGAGTCTTTGACCCAGAACTTTCCTTAAGTATAGCCGCAGGGTACCGCCCGGGACCTTGTCAATCAGGGGCACAGCCAGCGTACTGAGCTTGGCTTTGCCTTCCCGGCTGCTGGTATCGACCTGCTGCAACAGTGTTGAGAACAGGAAATCAGACAGCGTCATCGCTTCACTGATTTGCTGCTCAAATGCTTCTTTCCCGTACAGGCGAACATAACTGTCCGGGTCTTCGCCATCGGGCAGGAACATAAATTTCAGTTGGCGGCCGTCGGAGAGATAGGGCAGTGCCTGCTCCATCGCCCGCCAGGCGGCATCCCGTCCGGCACGGTCACCGTCATAACAACAGACCACGGTACCGGTTTGCCGGAACAAATTCTGCATATGATCGCCGGTGGTTGAGGTGCCAAGAGAGGCAACCGCATAGTCGACGCCGTACTGCGCCAGTGCGACCACATCCATGTAACCTTCGACGACTAAAATTCGCTCAGGTTCCCGGTAGGTCTGCATCACCTGATACAGACCATAGAGCTCACGCCCTTTGTGGAAAATCGGTGTTTCCGGCGAGTTCAGATATTTGGGTGTCCCGTCACCCAGAACCCGGCCGCCAAAACCAATGACCCGGCCGCGGCGGTCGTGGATCGGAAACATAATCCGGCCACGGAAGCGGTCATAGCGTCGGCCCTGATCGTTTTCAATCAGCATGCCGGCACTGACCAGATCTTTCTGAGCCTGCTCGGTCCGGCCGAAGCGCTGGCGCACCAGATCCCACTGATCCGGGATATAGCCAATGCCAAACTGCTTGACGATTTCGCCCGACAGGCCACGTCCCTTCAGGTAGTCAATTGCAATCTGTGCTTCATGCTGTCGAAGCTGGGACTGATAATATTGGGCGACCTGACCCATCAGGTCATAAAGACTTTGTTTTTCCTGTCGTTTCGCCGGGCTCTGGCCGCTGCCCTGTTCACGGGGCACTTCAAGGCCAAGCTGAGACGCCAGATCTTCCACCGCTTCAACAAAATCGAGGCGGTCAAACTCCATCACGAAATCGAGGACGTTGCCTTTGGCACCACAGCCGAAGCAATAATAGAACTGTTTGTCCGGGCTGACAGAAAAAGAAGGGGTTTTCTCATTATGGAACGGACAACAGGCGCCGTAGTTCTTCCCCTGTTTCTTGAGTTTCACCCGCGCATCAATGACATCCACAATGTCATGTCGTGCGATGAGATCGTCAATAAACGAACGGGGGATTTTGCCTGCCATACAATGAGTGTTACCTGAAATTTGTCCGGGAGAGATACAAACAAGCCGCGCGTTCCTTGGAGGATAGCACGGCTTGCTGTAGAGCTGGGGCAGTATTAACCGAGTTTGGCTTTCACCAGTTGGCTAACTTTCCCCATATCGGCACGACCCTGAAGCTGTGGTTTGAGCACAGCCATCAGTTTACCCATGTCTTGCATCGTGCTGGCACCAGTGCTGGCAATTGCTTCATCCAGCAGAGCGGCAACTTCGTCGTCGCTCAGTGGCTGAGGCATAAATTCCTCAAGCACGGTAATTTCAGCAAGCTCGACATCGGCCAGATCCTGACGGCCTGCAGCCTCATACTGAGCTACAGAGTCACGACGCTGTTTTACCATTTTCGTCAGTACTGCCACGATGTCGTCGTCGGTCAGTGTGATCTTCTCGTCGACTTCACGTTGTTTGATAGCAGCCAGAACCAGACGGATAGCACCCAGACGGGCTTTATCCTTTGCCTTCATGGCGGCTTTCTGTTCGTTCTTAATACTTTCGATCAGGGCCATTACGCTGTCCTTGTTCTCTGTAAATTAGTACAGACGAACGCGACGTGCGTTTTCGCGAGCCAATTTTTTCAGGTGACGCTTAACTGCCGCTGCTTTAGCGCGCTTACGTACAGTTGTTGGCTTTTCGAAGTGCTCACGACGACGAACTTCAGAAAGGATACCTGCTTTTTCGCAAGAGCGCTTGAAACGACGTAGAGCTACGTCGAACGGTTCGTTTTCACGTACTTTGACTACTGGCATGTAATACTCACCTCAGAGTGATTCGGTTAACGCTGATGATCTAAATTATCAGCTGATTAAAAATGGTGCGAAATTCTAATCTGATCCGGGGCCATTTGTAAAGTATTCTGCAAGCCAGAACTGGTGAAATTCTGTCAACAGCGGTAACATGCCCCTCCGACGTTCCGCACCGGCTAACGGCTTTCGTTAGTAAGTATATATAAGTATAGAGGTTGATATGCGTATCCTGGGCATCGAAACGTCCTGTGATGAGACAGGCGTGGCGATTTACGATGATGAGAAAGGCCTGCTGGCTCATGAGTTGTACAGCCAAGTCAAGCTGCACGCCGACTATGGTGGTGTCGTGCCTGAGCTGGCCTCAAGGGACCATGTCAAAAAGACTATTCCGCTGGTAAAACAGGCACTGGCGGATGCCGGTCTGACACCGGCCGACCTCGACGGTGTGGCTTATACTGCCGGACCGGGTCTGGTGGGCGCATTGCTGGTTGGTGCAACGATTGGCCGCAGTCTGGCCTATGCCTGGAACCTGCCGGCTGTGGCGGTCCATCATATGGAAGGCCACCTGCTGGCGCCGATGCTGGAAGAGAATCCGCCGGAATTTCCGTTTGTCGCGTTGCTGGTGTCCGGCGGCCACACCATGATGGTGGAAGTGAAGTGCATCGGCGAATACCGCATTCTGGGCGAGTCGATTGATGATGCGGCCGGTGAAGCTTTCGATAAAACGGCCAAACTGATGGGACTGGATTATCCGGGCGGACCGCTGCTGTCGAAACTGGCCGATCAGGGCACGTCGGGTCGTTTTACGTTTCCGCGTCCGATGACGGATCGTCCGGGGATGGATTTCAGTTTTTCCGGTCTGAAGACCTTTGCGGCGAATACCATTCGCGCCAATGACGATGATGCGCAGACCCGGGCGGATATTGCCTGTGCTTTCCAGGAAGCGGTGGTGGATACGCTGGCGATCAAATGTAAGCGTGCCCTCAAAGAAACCGGCTTTAAGCGTCTGGTGATTGCCGGGGGCGTCAGTGCCAACAGGCACCTGCGTTCCGAACTGGCGAAACTGATGGAAAGTCTGGACGGGGAAGTGTTTTATCCGCGGACTGAGTTCTGTACGGATAATGGCGCCATGATTGCATATGCGGGCATGCAGCGTCTGAAAAATCAGGAAATCATGGACCTCGGCGTGAAAGCCCATCCGCGCTGGCCGATTGATACCCTCAAGCCATTGCGCTGATCCCTTTCACGGTACCAACCGTGGCCGTGAATACCGCATGAACCGCCAGAAGAATTCAGGATTTCGGCTGGCGGTTAAATTTATGCCAGATCTTATATTCTTTGCCGTCGAGCAGACGGCGGACATTCTCGTGGTGACGGAGAATAATCAGGCAGGACAGCATGGCTACCGGCATGGTGTACTGAGGTTTGACCCACCAGGTAAACATGGGGGCCAGCAGTGCTGTAATCATAGATGCCAGTGATGAATAGCCGCCGATGACTGCCACAATCACCCAGGTCGCAATCAGCATGCCGCTGAGATCCCAGCCAATCGGTGCCAGTGCCCCCAGTGCAGTGGCCACGCCTTTACCGCCCCGGAAATGGAAGAAAATAGGGTAGATATGCCCCAGACAGGCCGCGATACCGATGACGCCCAGCAAAAACGGATTGATTCCTAAAAAGTAGCTGAGCCACACCGGCAGCATCCCTTTGAGGATATCGCATACCAACACCAGCGCAGCGGCGCCCCGGCCGCCAAGACGAAGCACGTTGGTGGCTCCCGGGTTGCCTGAACCGCTGTCGCGCGGATCCGGCAGGCGGAACAGGCGGCAGATCAGCACCGCACTGGAGATCGAGCCCAGCAGATAAGCGGCAATGATGATCAGCAACACCAGTGGCGTCATAGCGGCTCCTGTTGATTCGTGACGGCATCGTCGTTCGGATAAATTGGGGGTTCACCTCATACCACGTCTGATGACATTCTTCCTGACAGCTGTGGTATAGTGCCTCCACTTGCAGGGGCCCGCTGCATGATTGCGACGGGAAACCCGCATTCAGTCATCAAAAGTGACAGTTCAGTCCCGATAATACGCACTTTTGCTCACATTGGGTATCCGACCTCTGGGGTAAATTATCCCTAAATAATTTAGCGATGGAACATGGATTCAGTATTTATCGAACATCTTGACGTGATCGCCTCAATTGGCGTGTACGATTGGGAACAGGAAATTAAGCAGAAACTGGTGTTGGATCTGGAAATGGCCCATGACAATCAGCCAGCCGCCCGGGCTGATGATGTTGCCCTGGCTCTGGATTATGCTGCTGTCAGCCAGGCCGTCACCGAGTTTGTAGAGCAGGGACGTTTTCTGCTGGTCGAGCGAGTCGCAGAAGAAGTTGCCAGCCTGATCATGACACAATTCCAGGTGCCATGGATTCAGGTCAGAGTGACCAAACCGGGTGCGGTACCGAATGCCCGTGGCGTCGGTGTGGTAATTCAACGGGGATGCCGTGACTGAGGTTTACATCAGTATCGGCAGTAATATCGACCGGGAGCGCTCTGTGCGTGCAGCAGTGTCTGAGCTCAGACAACTGGGAACCGGATTTCGTGTGTCGCGCATTTATGAAGCGGAGCCGGTTGGTTTTGAAGGACCGAATTTTTTCAATTGTGTGGTGGCATTTAACACCGAGCTCTCGCCGTCTGCCCTGCAAACACAATTGAAAACGCTGGAGCTGCAGTACGGCCGTCAGCCGGACGCGAAGAAAAACCAGAGCCGGACGCTGGATTTGGATCTGCTGCTTTACGGTGATCTGATCCGTGCGCAGTCGCCCGTCTTACCTCGTGATGATATTTATAAGTTTGCTTTCGTGTTACAGCCGCTGATGGAGCTTTGCCCGCAGCAGGTTGTACCGGGAGATGGCAGAACCGTGGCAGAGTTGTGGCAGGCTTTTGATCAGCCGCAGGTGCTCAGACCGGTCGTCATGGAAATTTGACCTGAATTTGCCGTATCCGCAGGAACCGACGCAAAATCCTGCGGTCAATCTGTTCTGTTGGTGAATTTAAATAACAAGGTCGGCAGACCGCAAAAAGTAAAGGAAAGCAATGAGTCATTTTGAAGCATTCATGTTGGCATTGATCCAGGGACTGACGGAGTTTTTGCCCATCTCCAGTTCGGCGCACCTGATTTTGCCATCTCAGGTCTTTGGCTGGGCCGATCAGGGACTGGCATTCGATGTTGCGGTACATGTTGGCACACTGGCTGCTGTGGTGCTCTACTTCCGCAAAGAAGTGGTTTCATTGCTGTCGGCCTGGGTGAACTCCATTTTCACCCGGAAGTGCTGCCGGGAAGCCACACTGGCCTGGATGATTGTGCTGGCAACCATTCCTGCCTGTGTTTTTGGTTTTTTTATGGCGGATATCATCGAACACTACCTGCGCTCTGCGTGGGTGATTGCGGTGACGACCATCGTGTTTGGTCTGCTGCTGTGGTGGGTGGATCGCCGGGCACCACAGAATATCGATGAATATGCGGCCGATCCGAAGCGCTCACTTTATATTGGTCTGGCGCAGGCTGCCGCGATGATCCCGGGTACATCCCGTTCTGGTGCCACCATGACTGCAGCCCTGTATCTGGGATTCACCCGTGAAGCGGCGGCACGATTTTCATTTTTAATGTCTATTCCGATTATTGTCCTGGCGGGCACTTATCTGGGCACGAAACTGGCGGAGAGTCCGGTGCCGGTTGATTTCGGCGGGCTGGGGATTGGTTTGGCCGTCTCGTTTGTCAGCGCCTATGCCTGTATTCACGTCTTTCTGAAGCTGGTCACGCGTTTGGGCATGTTCCCATTCGTCATTTACCGTCTGCTGCTGGGGGCCGGATTGATTGCCTTCCTGATGAGCCAGCAGTAATCGAGATGTGGTTTGAATGAAATGAAGCCGGACTTTTTTGTCCGGCTTTTTTGTGTGCGGCTGAATGCGAAGAGGCACATTTCGAAGCCTTGCAACCTCACAGAACCGTCTGCCTGGGTTGTCTATCGTCCCAGCACCAGAGCTGCGGCTTCGCAGCGACGTGCGGCCAGCTGTTCTTTAATCTCGGCACCCTTGTAACCCGCAGCAACGATTGGTTTGACTTCGACTGCCTGTGCGGCTGCAAATACTGTCAGTAATACATCGGCCTGCGGATAAGGATCATCCTCAAAGCCTGTCCGGCCACGCACATCAGCCCGGCAGCACAGCGCTAGCTGTTCCACCCGCTCTGGTTTTCGCCACGCGTCAATCTGGTCAAAAATCTTAATGAAGGTGGCAGGGCGCAGCGCATTCGCATTGTGGACTTTGGTGTGCTGGGCACACACCATTAACGCCGCATCGCGGTAATGATTCGGGATTCTCAGTCGCTGGCACAGACTGCGGATCACATCCAGTCCGAGCTGACAGTGCAGTTTATGGCTCGGCAGCTCAGCCACCGGAGAGAGGGCTTTGCCGAGGTCATGGACCTGAGCGCAGAACCGGATCACCGGGTCCTTACTCAGCAAAGCTGCCTGATAAGACACCATCAGGGTATGAATGCCGGTATCTATTTCCGGATGCCATTTGGCTGGCTGCGGCACGCCGAAGAGGGCATCAATTTCCGGCATCACCACACCCAGCGCACCACACTGGCGAAGCACGGTCAGAAAGATGTCCGGACGTTCCGTCGACAGCGCACGTTCCCATTCCTGCCAGACCCGTTCCGGGGTCAGGGCTTCCAGTTCTCCTTCAACCACCATTTCCTGCATCAGGGACAGGGTTTCCGGAGCCACGGTAAAGCCCTGCGGCGCAAATCGGGCAGCAAAGCGGGCGACTCTCAGTACCCGCAGCGGGTCTTCCACAAATGCCGGAGAAACATGGCGGAGCTGGCGTTTTTCCAGATCATGCTGACCCTGATAAGGATCGATCAGCGATCCGTCTTCCGCTTCGGCGATGGCATTGATCGTCAGATCCCGACGCATCAGATCCTGTTCCAGCGTGACATCCGGCGCGGCATAGCATGTAAAGCCGGTGTAGCCTCTGCCTGCTTTTCGCTCGGTACGGGCCAGCGCATATTCTTCTTTGGTTTTCGGGTGCAGAAAGACGGGAAAGTCACTACCTACCTGGCTGAAACCCTGATCCAGCATTTGCTGCGGGGTGGTGCCGACAACAACCCAGTCTTTGTCTTTGACGGGCAGGCCTAACAGCTTGTCCCGTACAGCACCACCAACCAGATAAATCTCCACTTTTCTCTCCTAGTCTTTTGTCAGTCTTGCCCCCGAAGGGTATACAATCGGTGTCACGAACGCTAATGTATCTCAGTTATTTTACTTCATCCCGGACGAAGACATGTACACGGCATTTTTTGGCCTGACAGAAGCCCCGTTTTCTATCGTGCCCAGTGCACGGTTTCTCTATCTCAGTGACCGCCATCGTGAAGCGCTCAATCATCTGCTGGCCGGACTGGCCGACGGCGGCGGGTTTGGCCTGCTGACCGGCGAAGTCGGCACGGGTAAAACCACGGTCCTGCGCGCGCTGCTCTCAAAGCTGGGCGATGATACCCAGGTTGCCGTGGTACTCAATCCGGCCTTGTCGGCCCATGAATTGCTCGAAAGTATCTGTGATGAGCTGGGACTGCCCGCATCGCCGGAAGACAGCTACAAGATATTAACCGACCGCCTTTATGATCATCTTAAAGCCAACGACTCGGCCGGAAAGCATACACTGCTGCTGATTGATGAGGCGCAACACCTGCTGCCGGATGTGCTGGAGCAGTTGCGGTTGCTGACCAATCTCGAAACAGATCAGCGTAAGTTACTCAAGGTGGTGCTGGTGGGGCAGCCGGAACTGCAACAATTACTGCAGCAGCCGGGGCTGCGGCAGCTTGCCCAGCGGATTACCTCCCGCTATCACCTGTTGCCGCTGACCGAAACTGAGGTTGCTGCGTATGTCCGGTTCCGGCTGGATCAGGTTGGCTGTACCCATCCGGTATTTACCCCTCCGGCGCTGAAAGCCGTTGCGAAGGTCTGTCATGGGATCCCCCGCCAGATCAATCTGGTGTGCGATAAGGCCATGCAGATGGCCTGCCGGGACAGCCGGTATCAGATTACGCCGGAACACATCAAACAGGCCAGTGAACTGGCGCTGGGCTGGGCCGTGCCGCAGCCCGTCGCCGGCAGCAGAACAGGTAAGGTGAAACCGGGCTGGGTCATTGCCGGGATCCTCGCGCCTTCGCTGGTCGCTGCCGGTTACTTCGGCGGCGGGTGGCTGGCTCGGGAGCAATTGGGAATCACCCCGCAGGAGCCAGCAGTGGTTGCTGTGAAGCGCTCGTCTGAACCCGTCTCCGCCGAAGCAAAAGCGGCCGCTGCGCAGACAGCTCTGGAACAACGCTGGCAGCAGTTAGTGACACTTCAGCCGGACGAAAGAGAGGCAATGCAGACGCTTTACCGGCTCTGGGGGTATGAGGTGACACCGAATCAGGCCAACTGTCTCAGCAGTCAGCGGATCGGGCTGACCTGTCAGCAAAACAAAGGCGATCTGGCGCAACTGGGCCTGATTAACCGTCCTGCCGTTCTGCCTCTGACCGGGGAGAACGGTGAGACATTTTATGCTGTGCTGTACGCGCTGTGGCCGGGAGAAGCTGAGCTGATGCTGGGCGGTGAGCGGATTCGGGTCAGCCGGGAATGGTTACAGACGCATTGGCAGCAGGATTACACGCTGATGTGGCGGGCTCCGATGGGAGAAAGCAGCAGTATTCGTTACGGGCAGCAGGGCACACGCGTTGCCTGGCTGGATCAGCAGCTCAATCGCCTGCTGGGCGAGCCGGGAACGGCCAGCCGTCAGTTCGATCAGGGGGTGCTGGATAAGCTTCGTCGCTTCCAGCGCGCACAGGGACTGTATCCGGACGGGATTGCCGGGCCGATGACCCTGATGGTGCTGGATACCGCACTGGCCTTGCCTGGACCGACGCTCTATCAGCAATACCGGACTGATGCCGGACCGGATGACAGCACCTATGCGATGACTTTTCTGCCGATGCCCCGGCTGGTCACGGAATCTTTGCCGGATCTGACGTCAGCCGGATATACAGTGGCGACTGGTCCGTCTCCGGTGCCGTCGGAGCCGGTCGTCCACGAGGTTTCGCCGGAAGGTGATATTGCAGACCGTCAGCAAAACAGCTGGGATCTGGATAAACTGGATCTTTCCGGGCTGTCTCCTGAGCTGGCCAGTCGGCTGCATCAGGCGATTGAGGCCACGGATCAGGAAGACAAGCAACCATCGCTGATTGATGAACGGGCCGTTGCCAATCGCGCAGCTCAGCCGGAAGTCTCTGCAGCGCCGGATGAAGACGTCATGACCGTCGCCGATCTGCCGCGACAGGTCCAGAAACGTTTGCCGGCCATTGACCTGCAGACGCATATCTACTCTTCAAGTGCCAATAGCCGCTGGATCAAAGTGAATGGCCGTGAAGCCTATGAAGGGGATGAAATTGCCCCTGGTGTGACGCTGGAGCGGATTGAGTCCCGGAAGGTGGTACTGAACTTTGAGAATACACGATTTGAGATGGCAGCACTGTCGCAGTGGCCGGCAGGTTAAAACAGAAAACAACGCATCTCAGGCACATTATCGCAGACAGAAAAAAGGCAGCCGGGGCTGCCTTTTTTGATTCGGAGGAACAGTCGGGGATTACGCCCAGCCGTTATTGCGCTTTTTACGACGCGGGATCAGGTGCGGCAGGATCAGGCCGAACAGCAGACCACCACCGGCAACCATACCGCCGTAGGTAAACCACTTCATCAGCAGGTCATCTGCCTGAGTATCCAGTTTGGCGCGCAGTTCGCGGATTTCTGACTGAGAGGTAGACAGTTGTTCATTCAGCTTGGTATTGCGTTCTTCCAGCTCGGAGATTTGCGTACTGCGGCTTTCCAGTGAAGACTGAAGAGTTGCATTGCGTTCATCGCTGGATTTTCTGGCGTTCGCCAGCGCTTTTTTCACTTCGCTCAGCTCTTTTTCGAGCTTCGGTAAGCGCTCTTTCAAGCCAACCTGATTGGAAATGTAATCACTGCTGACCCAACCGGTACGGCCGCGATCATCAGTCACTTTGACAAACCCAGTTTCCCGGTTTGTTTCCAGCACGGTCACTTTCGTACCGGAGTTCACGCTGCCTAAAATTTTATATTGCGTGCTTGGTCCGCGATGCATGTAAGTAAACAAGTCATCGGAGATATAACGCACCTGCTGAGCGTGTACCTGCGCTGTCATCAGCACAGTGACAGCGGCAAAAACTAAGCGGATAAGTTGCTTCACACTGAGATCCTTGAAGGAGCTTGGTTAATCGATGGAGCACAGATACTAAGAATTTTGCGCCAATGGCGCAAGCGAAGAGGGAGGCATTGCCTCCCTCTTTTGACCTTGTGCTACTTTTTGGCAAAGTTTACCGAAGGTTGACTGAAATCAGCCAAAAGCCGCTTGCATTACGTAGAAGAAAATGACTGACAGCAGCGCACCCGCAGGCAGGGTGATGATCCAGGAGGCCACGATATTACGGACCACGCCCAGATTCAGTGCAGCAATACCACGGGCAAAGCCAACACCCAGGACTGCACCCACCAGTGTTTGGGTGGTTGAAATCGGCAGGCCGGTGCCCGATGCCAGGACAACCGTTGAAGCGGTTGCCAGCTGTGCAGCGAAACCACGGCTTGGCGTCAGTTCGGTAATCCCGGTACCTACGGTAGCCATAACTTTGTGGCCCAGGGTTGCCAGACCGACAACGATACCAAAACCACCCAGCGGCAGGATCCACCATGCAATGGCACTTTTCTCAGACAGCTGACCCATGTGCTCAACGGTTGAAACAACCGCAGACAGCGGGCCAATTGCGTTTGCTACGTCGTTTGAACCGTGCGCAAAGGCCATGGCACAGGCCGTCACGACCATCAGCAGGCTGAATACACGCTCTACACCCGCATAGCCATTGGTGCCGGAAGATTGTTCTGCATCCTGATAGTTACGGCGGATGTACAGGTAACCAAAGGCCATAACGACCAGAGAGACTGCAACAGACGCCAGCCAGGCTTCTGTGGTGCTCAGATGCAGACCCACGTGCTTCAGACCTTTCTTGATGGTCACTAGCGCGATCACCATCGCGGTAATGAACATATAGACAGGCACAAAACGCTTGGCGTTGATCAGCGGATTATCGGTATCAAAGATCAGACGCTGGGCACTGATGAAAATCACGTATGCGAAAATACCCGAGATCAGTGGGGTTACGATCCAGCTGCCGACGATGCCCTGGACTGAAGCCCAGTCAACGGCTTCAGTGCCGACTGATACACACGCAAAACCGATGATGGCACCGATGATGGAGTGAGTGGTCGAGACCGGCCAGCCCATGTAGGACGCCAACAGCAGCCATGAACCGGCTGCCAGCAGCGCTGACATCATCCCGTAAACCAGGATTTCAGGCTGGGCCGCATAGTGAGAGGTTTCAATCACCCCTTTCCGGATTGTGTCTGTGACTTCGCCGCCTGCCAGGTAGGCACCGGCAAACTCAAAGATCATCGCGATAAAAATCGCCTGTTTGACCGTCAGCGCTTTGGAACCAACCGAGGTTCCCATTGCGTTTGCGACGTCATTGGCACCAATACCAATCGCCATAAGAAAGCCAAAAAGGGCCGCCACCATGATAATCACGGTGCCATAATTAGCCAGGATTTCCATTGTAAAACCTTGTTTTTATTACCGTTGCTCGTTATGAGCGGGATAGCATAATTTCGAGACGAGATCCGACGCGTTGAGCCTGATCGGCAATGCCGCCGACCCATTCGAGGATCTTGTACATGAACATGACATCGACAGGATTGTACTGGTCTTCAACCTTGCGTAATTGCTGACGCAGGGTGACCTGCATACTGTCGGTATCGTCTTCGATGACATCAAGCTGGTTAATCATTTCAGCAACCAGCGTGACTTCACGGCCTTTGAAACCGGTTTCCAGTAGTTCATCCAGTTCATGGATGACGCGACTGGCCTGATTGGCGGCATCAAGGCAGCGTTGAACATAGGCGAGAAAGTTTGCGTAAAGGTTCTCAGGGATGTCTAGCTGACGTCCGTAGACGCGCCCTGCGATATCCTTGGCGAGGTTAGCGAGTTTATCCTGCTGAGTCAGCAGGTCCAGCATGTCAGTCCGGTCGACTGGCATGAAGAGGCCGCGCGGGAGCTTGAGACGGATTTCACGTTTCAGCACGTCCGCATCTTTTTCAAGCTGCGAGATTTGCTCACGGTACTGTCCGGCTTTTTCCCATTCCTTGGCGTGGCACGCTTCAAAAAACGGAACAAGCAATTCACAACATTCGTTGACACGCGTGATATGGCGTTGCAACGGTTTGATTGGGGATTTAGCAAAGAGCCCCATGATTGTATTTACTGGCATAGCCGATCAACCTAAAGATACCTGTGATAAAGGCGAAATCTTGAGCGATGAATCTGAGCCTGCTGAGGTTTGGACTCCCGTTCCGTAAGCGATCAGATGTCGCGTCGGTTAAGGCTGAAAGGAGGTGCTGCCGGATAAACCTGATTCACGGAATGAAGCGGAATAGTTGTCTCAGCTCTTTCTGAGCTGAACAAGCGCTTCACTGCGTTACTCATCATTTATTTAGCGCACTAAACTCCATGATTCGTGCCTTGATTAGCGCTTATTTCAGCACTGAACAGAACAAATAATCCAAAGGTCAACAGGCCCTGTGGCGCGCATGGTAACGTATAACGTAGTACAGGGAAACACATTTTGTGCTGCTATTTGGGGAGATTTCCTGCTTGCTCCCGGCAAGATTAGCAAATATCCTTGGCTGGCTACCGTTTATAGGGACAATTATGGAAACCGAGATAGAACTGAAGTTTTTCGTCTCAGCGGAATTTTCGAGTCATCTACTGCGAAAAATTGCCCAAGCCAAAATCTTGCAGCAAAGCAGTAAGCGACTGGGTAACATTTATTTCGATACCCCTGAGCAAATTCTTCGTCAGCATGACATCGGCCTGCGGGTTCGCCGGATTGATGATGTCTACATTCAGACCCTCAAGACAGCAGGACGTGTTGTTGCCGGACTGCACCAGCGGCCTGAGTATAATGCTGAACTGAACGGCCCGCAGCCGGACTTATCTTTACACCCTGCCGATGCCTGGCCGGCACATTTCGAGATTGCCGCCATTTCTGAACAGATCGCGCCTTTATTCTCGACCGACTTTGAGCGGCAGCAGTGGCTGGTCGCGATGCCGGACGGCAGCCAGATCGAGTTGGCTTTTGATCAGGGCGAAGTCCGCGCCGGTGATCGCAGTGAACCGATTTGTGAAGTCGAGCTGGAGCTGAAATCCGGCCAGACCGATGCATTGTTCACGCTGGCCCGTGAGCTGTGTGATGTCGGCGGAATCCGGCTGGGTAACCTGAGCAAAGCTGCCCGGGGTTACCGTCTGGCGGCAGATTATGCCGGCGATGCGGTGAAACCTTTGTCCTACGTCCCGCTTCACGCGGATGCCAGTGCTGAGCAGGCACTGATGATTTCGCTGGAGCATGCCTTAGAACAGTGGCATTACCACGAACAGATTTATGTTGAGCGCCAGGAACTGGCGGCACTGACTCAGATCAGTCAGGCGATTTCGCTGATCCGTCAGACTTTGGTGGTGTTCGGCAGTATGATCCCCCGTCGTGCCAGTGCGCAGTTGCGTCAGGAGCTGAGCTGGCTGGAAGGCGAGCTGGACTGGCTGGAAGAAGCCGGAGCGCTGGATCGCTGGCTGGCCGAGAAAGGCCATGCCCTGAAAAAGCTCAATGCCCGTAAAGCTTTGGTGAAACAGCTGAAAGAGCGGCAGGAAGAATTGCCTGAACCCGATGATGTCCTGCGTCTGCTGCACTCATCACGGTACTGTAATTTGCTTCTGAATCTCAGCAGCTGGCTGCTGAGCCGGGGCTGGCAGCCGTTTCTGGATGAAAAGGCCAGAGAGCGGCTGGCTGCATCTGCAAAAGCGTTTGCTGATTCAGCTTTGGCAAAAGCCTGGGAAGAGCTGGGCGACGCCTTTGGTGCCCAGCGGGCGCTCAGCCGGGCGGACTATCTCGATCAACAGCCCCGTCTGCTTCGGAATCTGGTTGGTGGACTGTGTTTTGCATCTTTATATGATGCGGAACGTCGCGATGTGTTCCGAAGCCCGTGGCTGGATGTGCTTCAGGGGATGGAAGATTTGCGTCAGCTTGAACCGATTCGGGTGCTGCAGCCTGAATTTGAGGAAGAAGAGGACCGCAAGCAAATTGATAAATGGCTGCACCGCAAGGAAGACTCCCTGCTGCATGCCATGGATCAGAGCCGGCAAATCGGGCTGGCACAGCAACCTTACTGGCCTTAATCTTTTTTCCTGTCCGACCCGGCTCAGTCCGGGTCCGGTGACGAACGCCTTGTCTTTTCATCCGACAGATTCGTGTCGGTGAGAGGGGAAGGCGTTTTTTGTTGCCTGCGTTCTGCCTGCCTTGTGGCTTCGGCAAGCCTGCTTTCTAGCGAACTGATGCGATCCAGTAAGACTTTCTGGTTATGTAACACTTTATCCCAGTGAACCTGATCATGCGGATGTCTGGGCGGTGCGTGCTTTCCCGGTTCTGAAACGAAAGAGCTGATCAGACCGGCGACCATACCAAATAAACCGACACCACAGGTAATAATGACGGTGGCCAGCAGTTTTCCCAGCGTGGTGACCGGATAGTGGTCGCCGTATCCCACGGTTGAAATCGTCACAAACACCCACCACAGGGCATCATCTGCACTGAGTATATTGGCGTTCGGATCTTTGCTTTCAATGATGAGGATCAAAGAGGAACCAACGGTAACCAGTACAGTGAGCAACAGAAAAATAGTTGCGAGGGTGGCTTCCCGGCGATAAGCCATGATGTGCTGCAGGATCTGCTGACCGGATCGAAGCAGCCGGAGGACCCTGAAAATCTGGATGACCCGCATAAAGCGTAACGGTTCAATGATGGGAATACTGGCAAGGAAATCGGGCCAGTGTTTTTTCAGATAGTCGCCTTTACTTTGGCTTCTCACCAGATCGGCGGTGAGCTGGAGCCAGAAAAACAGACAAATCAGGGTATCTATGGTGACAAACAGGGTATATATCCTGTCATTGCGCGGAATAAAAAACAGACTGGAGACCAGTGCAAGAGACACGAAAGACAAGATGAGCGCAACCAGGCTCATCGGATTCAGTTCATGTTTGACGCCATCGATCTTTTTCATCATTCAATTTTAGTTATTTATAGCAGGCATATTATGATATTCGGTACCGCTAGCAAGTTGAATTTACTGGTGTTGCCGAGTGAATTGCAAGTTTGTTTTGAGTAGATTCAGGCCTGTCTTCACTAAAATTAACACTGGCTCCTTGCAGCCAGGCAGGCATCAAGCGTTCGAGGATCGAACCGCTGGCTAAGACAAAGGAGATCCATCCAATATGGTTGAAATGGTTTTCAAGCCCTGGGAAAAGGGAATCAGCAACATCAGACTCGTCCCCAAACTGGTTTTACTCATGGTGTTCAGTACGGTTTTACTGATAGGGAAACAGTTGTGGGATGCCCGGACGTTTTATCAGTCGGTTGTCGACATTCAGAAAGAGCAGGCCAGAGAGCAGGCGCTGAATCAGGCTGCGATGCTGTCGGTTTTATTCGCTCAGGGGGATGCGGGACTGCAGCAGGCCGTGTCGGTCATTGAAGCGCAAAAGGGGCAGGACGGTGCTTATACCTATCTGGTGAATACCGCTAATGGTCAGGTGAACGGACATCCGGCCACAAAGCAGCTCAACGGTTTAACGGCGCAGACAGACAGTGGTCAGGCGCTGGGGGCGCAACTGGCGCGGCTGACTTCCGCACAGGCGCTGACACTCGGGGACGGCAAGCGTTTTGAATATGCCGTGCCGGTGGCCGGGACCCGCTGGCTGATCGTTGCGTCACAGTCCGGTGCAGAAGCCGACAGTTATTACAGTGCTTACATGGTGCAGATTGCCTGGCAGACCGCCGCAATGATTGTGGCTTTCATGGTGCTGTTGCTGGGGGCTGCCAGCCTCATGTTGCGCCAGACCGGTTATCTGGCCGAAGCAATCAAGCGTATGGCAAACCGGGACTTTTCTCAGCCGGTGGTGATGGATTGTCAGGATGAATACGGCGATCTGGCCCGTGAACTGGAACGGACACGGATTCAGCTCAGTGAGGTAATCCGGAATCAGCGCGCCGCTTCCACAGAGCTGACTGAACTGGCCGATATGATGTCTGTCAGCATGCAGGAAACCAAAGAATCAGCGCAGGAAGAATTCCACGAAATAGACCAACTGGCCTCGGCTATGAGCGAGATGACCTCTACGGTTCAGACCGTGGCAGAAAATGCCCGCGAAGCTTCAGGCGCAACGGAAGGTACTGCGGCTCAGGCCAATCAGGGACAGCAGTTTGTGGCGAAAACCATTACCACGATTGATCAGCTGTCGACCGATATCCGGGCATCCGCCGAGGCCGTCAGCCAGGTTGAAACCCGGGTGGAGCAAATTGGCACTGTGATTGTCACTATTCAGGGTATCTCCGAACAGACGAACCTGCTGGCACTGAATGCGGCGATTGAAGCTGCCCGTGCCGGTGATGCCGGACGCGGCTTTGCAGTCGTGGCCGATGAAGTCCGGAATCTGGCGCAGCGGACCCAGACAGCAACGGTGGAAATTCAGGAGATGATTGGTCAGCTGCAGGACAGCGCCAAACAAGCGGTCGGCCTGATGGAGCAAAGTGTGGTTGAGGCGGCCGAAGGGGTCGATCTGGTGACCAGTGCCGGCGGTGAACTCGATAAGATTGTCGAACAGGTTCAGCGGATCAATGACATGAATTTCCAGATTGCATCTGCGTCTGAACAGCAGAGTGCGGTCGCCGAGGAAATGAATCAGAACCTGAATAATGTCAGGGAGCTGGTTGAAGCTTCTGTCGTGGTGGTGACCGAACTGACGGAGACTGCGGATACGATGAAGGGGCACTCGGCTGATCTGGAACAAAAAATTCAGGCCTTTCGGATCTGATTGACCTAACCCCTCTGACCTGACTGACAGCGCCCGCCAATTTGGTGGGCGTTCTTTTGATGGGCCTCAATGCCCTGATCCGTTATCTTAGTCGGAAGATGTCAAATACTGCGACGTTGGGTGGACAGCCCTTACCACTTGCCAAGGAATGAATATGACACACGCACGCCTTCAACACGCCACTGAAAGGGCGATGGAAAAGCTACAGCAAGCGCACCCTGATCAACTGGCACAATGGCCATCAACATGGCAGGACGAACTGAATCAGGTATTGGGGCTGAGCGATTTCATACAGGCTACGTTGATTCAGGATCCCACGTTGTTGCCCTGGCTGGCGCAACAGCTGGAGCAGGCGGAGCGTGCCGACTGCTATCGTGAAGCGCTGCGGGAACTGTTGTCTGCTGTAACCGATGAGGCCGCTTTATTACGGGTGCTACGTGGTTTCCGGCGTCGCGAAATGGTCTGGATTGCCTGGCGGGATTTTACTCAGCGGGCAACGCTGGATCAGAGCTTGTCGCATCTTTCCCGACTGGCAGAAGCGCTGATTATGGAAGCTTATCACTGGCTCTATGCCCAGTGCTGTCAGGAATTCGGAACGCCATGCAGCGCGGACGGTGTCCCTCAGCCGATGCTGATCCTGGGGATGGGCAAACTGGGTGGCGGCGAGCTGAATTTTTCATCTGACATTGATCTGATTTTTACCTACCCGGAAAACGGTGAAACGCAGGGCGGACGACGCAGCCTGGCGAATGCCCAGTTCTTTACCCGTCTCGGTCAGCGGTTGATCAAGGCGCTGGATCAGCAGACGGTCGACGGATTCTGTTACCGGGTTGACATGCGTCTGCGCCCGTTCGGCGACAGCGGCCCTCTGGTCATGAGTTACGCTGCTCTTGAAGATTACTATCAGGAACAGGGACGTGACTGGGAACGTTACGCCATGATCAAAGCGAAGGTGATGGGTGACGAAAGCGCAGAACATTATCAGACGCTCCGCCAGATGCTGCGACCATTTGTGTTTCGTCGCTATATCGATTTCAGTGCGATTCAGTCGCTGCGGCGGATGAAGTCCATGATCAGTTCGGAAGTCCGCCGCCGCGGCCTGACCAACAATATCAAGCTGGGGCCCGGCGGGATCCGGGAAGTGGAGTTTATTGCGCAGTCATTTCAGCTGATCCGGGGAGGGCGGGAGCCTTCATTGCGGCAGCGCGGGCTGAGAGAAACCCTGGCGGCGGTGAATGCGCTGGCGTTGCTGCCGGAAACACAGGTAGAGCAACTGACACAGGGGTATGCTTTCCTTCGCCGTCTGGAAAATCTGCTGCAAGCCATTCACGACAAACAGACTCAAACGTTGCCGGACACGGAATTGGATCAGATCCGGCTGGCAACGGCGATGGGTTATGCCGACTGGGTGGCACTCTCGGCAGAGATACACCGGCACATGGCAGCCATTCACCGGGTGTTTGAGGATATTGTCGGCGCGGATGAGGAAGACAGTCATGATGCGGCGGCGCAGCCTTATCACGAGCTCTGGACTCTGATTGAAGATGAGGAAATGCTCGTTGCGGTACTCAGTGATGTCGCAGCACCAGACATTGAAGATCAGGTGGCAGTGCTGACCCGGTTGAAAGAGGAACTGTCGAAGCGGACGATCGGACCGCGTGGCCGTGAGGTACTGGCACGCCTGATGCCGGAAGTCTTCGCCCGTATCGTAACCCGGGACGATGCCGCGCTGGTGCTGTCGCGGATTAGCCAGTTGATAGTCCGGATCGCGACCCGGACCACGTATCTGGAACTGCTGAGTGAACATCCGGGCGCACTGGATCATCTGGTCCGTCTTTGTGCGGCCAGCTCAATGGTGGCTGAGCAGCTGGCTCAGTATCCGATTCTGCTCGATGAACTGCTGGATCCGCAGCACCTTTATCATCCGGTGCCGCTGGATCAGTATCAGGCTGAGCTGCAGGAATATCTGGCACGGATCCCGGAAGAAGATATGGAGCAGCAGATGGAAGCGATCCGCCAGTTCAAGCAGGCGCAGCTCTTGCGCATTGCTGCAGCGGATATCGCGGGGGTGCTGCCGCTGATGAAAGTGAGTGATCACCTGACTTATCTGGCTGAGGCGATCATCGGCGCTGTGGTGAAACAGGCCTGGCTGCAGATGGTGGCCAAATATGGTGAGCCGTCGCACCTGGCAGAGCGTCGCGGCACGGGATTTGGCGTGATTGGCTATGGCAAACTCGGCGGGATTGAGCTGGGGTACGGCTCTGATCTGGATCTGGTGTTCCTGCACGACTGTCCGGCGGATGTATATACCACAGGTGAGAAGGCCATTGATGGCCGCCAGTTCTATCTGCGTCTGACCCAGCGAATCGTCCATCTGTTTTCAACCCGGACAGCATCTGGTGTTCTGTATGAAGTTGATATCCGGCTGCGTCCATCCGGCGCTTCCGGGCTGCTGGTCAGTCCGCTGGATGCATTTGCAGAATATCAGGCTAACGAAGCCTGGACCTGGGAACATCAGGCACTGGTGCGTGCCCGGATGGTATACGGTGACGATGTGCTCAGACCGGGGTTTGATCAGGTGCGAGCCGGGATCCTCTCTCAGCCCAGGGATGCTGAGACGCTGCGTCAGGCTGTGGTGGAGATGCGTGAGAAAATGCGGCAGCATCTCGGCCGGAAAAAGGCGGGCCAGTTTGGCTTGAAACAAGACCCGGGCGGGATCACCGATATTGAGTTCATCACACAGTATCTGGTGCTGTGTCACTGTGCCCAGCAGCCTGCGCTGACCCGCTGGTCTGACAATATCCGTCTGTTTGAAACGATGGCAGCCAAAGGCGTGATGGCACCCGAACAGGCGCAGGCGCTGATTCAGGCGTACTGTACGCTGCGGGATGAAATTCATCGTCTGAACCTCTTGGGGCAGGATGCTTATGTGGACGAGGGAGAATTCGCGGCGGAACGCGATGTGGTCACCCATCTGTGGCAGCAAATTTTTGAGGTTTCATCGCAGGTGTAACCGAGTGTTAACCTGATCCCGGCGGTATTCCCCCGGTGTATGCCGCACAGGCTTTTATGATAGTATTTCGCAGTTTTTACCGTTCCGGAGAGAAGAATGAAACTGACACTGCCTGATTATGACCAAGCCAGTGTGCTGGTTGTGGGTGATGTGATGCTCGATCGCTACTGGACTGGCCCGACAGGACGGATTTCACCTGAAGCACCGGTTCCGGTTGTGAAAGTGGACCAGATTGAAGAACGTCCGGGCGGCGCGGCCAACGTGGCTATGAATATTGCAGCACTGGGCGGCAAGGCGCGTCTGGTCGGTCTGACCGGCATTGATGATGCTGCGCGTGCATTGAATGAAAAGCTGTCCTCGCTGAAAGTCCGTTGTGACTTTGTCTCCCTGCCGGATTACCCGACGATCACCAAATTGCGGGTGATGAGCCGTGGTCAGCAGTTGATCCGTCTCGATTTTGAAGAAGGTTTCCATGATGTGGATGCGGATCTGATCCTGCCGCGTCTGGAGCAGTCGCTGCCGAATGTTAAAGCGATGATTCTGTCTGATTATGCCAAGGGTGCGCTGGAGCATGTCCGTGCCATGATTGAGCTGGGTCGCCGCAGCGGCGTTCCTGTGCTGATCGATCCGAAAGGCACAGACTTTGAGCGTTACCGTGGTGCGACCATGCTGACGCCAAACCTGTCTGAGTTTGAAGCCGTTGCCGGAAAGGCAAGCACAGATGAAGCGCTGGTGGAAAAAGGTTTTGCCCTGATCGACCAGTACGAACTTGAAGCACTGCTGGTGACACGCAGCGAGCATGGAATGACCTTACTGCAAAAAGGTCAGGAACCGCTGCACATGCCGACGCAGGCAAAAGAAGTTTATGATGTGACCGGTGCCGGTGATACCGTGATTTCGGTCCTGGCTGCCTCGCTGGCGGCGGGCAAATCCCTGTCGGATGCCTGTAAGCTGGCCAATGCCGCGGCAGGTGTTGTGGTGGGTAAACTGGGAACCTCCACACTGTCGACAATTGAACTGACCAATGCAATTCACGGCAGTCAGGACAGTGGCTTTGGTGTGATGACCGAGAGTCAGCTGAAGCTGGCGATGAA
The DNA here is from genome assembly GCF_023151555.2 of Photobacterium sp. CCB-ST2H9. NCBI lineage: Bacteria > Pseudomonadati > Pseudomonadota > Gammaproteobacteria > Vibrionales > Vibrionaceae > Photobacterium > Photobacterium sp. CCB-ST2H9. Next base: position 3,040,343 of record NZ_CP100425.1, on the reverse strand, counting down.
TGCAGCGAAGGCACGGGGTGAGAAAGTGGTCATGACGAATGGCTGCTTCGATATCCTGCATGCCGGTCATGTTGCTTATCTGAACGAAGCGGCCAAGCTGGGAGATCGTCTGATTGTCGCGGTGAATGCTGACAGTTCTGTCCGTGCGCTGAAAGGTCCGGGACGTCCGGTGAATCCGGAAGATCGCCGGATGGCCGTGCTGGCGGGTCTGGCTGCGGTGGACTGGGTGGTACCTTTTACCGAGGAAACGCCACAGCGTCTGATCAGCGAAATCTTGCCGGACCTGCTGGTGAAAGGTGGTGATTACAAACCTGAGCAGATTGCCGGTGGCCGCGAAGTGATTGCGAATGGTGGCGAAGTCCGTGTACTCAATTTCGAGGACGGTTGCTCAACCACGGAAATCATTGAAGCGATCCGCGGCGGTAAAGGTTAACTGCCGCCAACGCATTGTGCACACAATAAAAAAAGCGCCCTCAAGGCGCTTTTTTGTATCGGATATCGGAGTTCCGAATTATTTCTTCTTGGCCGGGATCAGACCCTGATTGACATCCAGAATGTCCTGTTCATTCAGAGAACCGACAGCCTGCTTCAGTTGCAGCTGGCTCAGGATGTAATCATAACGGGCATTGGACAACTGCCGGTTGGCATCGTACAGACGGCGGGTTGCATCCAGTACGTCAACGATCGTCCGTGTACCCACGTCAAAACCGGCTTCAGTCGCTTCCAGGGCTGAACGGGCTGAAACGACAGACTGTTCGTAGGCCTTCAGGGCACCAATAGAAGCATTGATGTTGTTATAGGAAGCGCGGACATTTTTCACCACACCACGATAGGTTTCTTCCAGCGTTTCGCTGATTGAAACATAGGAGTACTGAGCCTGTTTCACTTCAGATGTAACCCGGCCGCCGGTGTAAACCGGCAGTTTCAGGTTAATACCGGCACTCAGGATGCCCTGATCAATGTTGCCGCCCTGCTGCATCTCGTCGTAGCTGTAACCCGCATCAAAGCTCAGGGTTGGCAGATGTCCTGATTCTGCCAGTGCAATCTGATCGCGGGCAACATCTTGCGCGATACGGGCATTGAGCAGGTTCAGGTTCTGACTTTCTGCATTGGTCAGCAGAGTTGTAACTGCGTTATTCGGGCGGCTGGCCGAGAAACGCTGGGTATCCAGCACCAGCAGATCTTTATGCGCCTGACCGGTAATTTCACGCAGGTCTTCATAACTGTTGGTCAGCGCGTTTTCTTTCAGGATTTCATCAGCCAGGACGCTGTCATACTGAGCCTGTGCATCATGCACGTCTGTAATCGCGGAAAGTCCGACTTCAAAACGCTGCTTAGTCTGCTCCAGCTGGCGGCCGACTGCGGCCTTTTCGGCACGGACGAATTCCAGATCGTCCATGGCTCTCAGTACAGAGAAATAAGCGGTGGATACACGCAGAATCAGGCTTTGCTTGGTTGCAGCATAGCTGGCATCCGTCTGACGGGCCTGCTTTTCGCTGATGTCCAGGTTGACCCAGCTTGCACGGTTATACAGGGACTGAGTTAGACTCAGGCCGCCTTTGAATCCTTCATCTTTGGAATCCAGACGGGTTGCCTGTAAACCGGCAGTCAGATTGATTTCTGGCAACAGTGCACTGCGGGATGAATTAATCGCTTCGAAAGCGGTATCTTTATCAGCCGCGGCCCGGAGCAGCTGAGGGTCGTTCTGTTTGGCCTGTTCGTAGATATCGGCAAGATCGTCAGCCATCGCAAAAGGGCTGAGTCCACCCAGTGCTAGGCCGAGATATAGCGGAAGCAATTTTTTCATGAATGCTTTTCCTGAAGTCCTGACAAATAATGTGCAACGTTCAGTTTACCTGATGATACCTTGCTTGAAACTGATCAATTGTGATTTTTTTGCGCAATTCTAACCATAGAACACGCTTTTACTTGATTGTAATTGCAATCTTTTTGACGTGATGTCGCAATGATAGCGAAAAAATTTATGATGGTTCAGCAAGTTTTCACAAGTGTGACACGGTTGTTCATACAGCTTACCATCGTCTCATACTGAATCATGGCTCAATTTCGCGTCAGGTTAAAAAAATCTGCAACATTTATCAAAAAAGTTGAGTTTACCCATTGCCTCATCACTGGGATGAATGAAAAAATGGCGTTTTGGCCGAATGTGAGCCTTTCTGGCGACTAAGCGGTGAAGACGTTGCGCTGAAGGAGAATACAAATGCCGGAGCAATTGACCGATGGTCCCGGAACGCTGGGCCTGACCGATGTGGAAATCACGGAGGAAGAAGTGCGTTATCAGGGCTTTTTCCGGTTAAAGGCTTTTCATTTTCGCCATCGCCTCTTTGCCGGGGGCTGGAGCCAGCCTCTGGCCCGGGAAATGCTGGACCGGGGCCATGCCGCAGCTTTGTTACCCTATGATCCGGTCCGGGATCAGGTGGTTCTAATTGAACAGTTCCGGATTGGGGCACTGGCCGGGGACTGTCAGCCCTGGCAGATGGAAATTGTTGCGGGCATGATCGAGCCGGGTGAGAGCGCAGAAGCCGTAGTCAGCCGCGAAGCCGTTGAGGAAGCCGGGCTGGATGTCGGCCAGATGACCTATATCACCCGCTATTTGTCCAGCTCTGGGGGCTGTTCGGAAACCCTGAGTGTGTATGCCGGTTGTGTCGACAGTCGTCTTGCACAGGGGATTCACGGGCTGGAAGATGAAGGTGAGGATATCCGCGTTCATGTGGTCAGCCGCCAGCAGGCTTATGACTGGGTGACGTCTGGTAAAATAGAAAATGCAGCCAGCATCATTGCGCTACAATGGTTGCAGCTACACTATCAGCAGTTACAGGCCGAATGGGCGAAGGAAGGGAAGTGAGTCACAAAAGGTACACCGTCGATCTTGCAGGCATCATGCGGTTATATGAAACCAATTATGCGAAGCTGCTTCCATTGCTGCCAAAAAGTGAGGCAGTGGGGGAGGAGTGCGCCTATCAGGTTGGCAGCCATGATTATAAGCTGCGTATTCTGGAGTCAACTCGCTACACGACATTGATCCAGCTGAAAATGGAAACCGACAGTGGTTTGCCGGATTACCTGATCCCGACCTTTACCGTCCGTTTATACCATGACGCCAGGGTGGCAGAAGTGTGTTCCATTCAGCAGATTTCGCGTTTGAAGCCAAGGTATGATTACCCCAATTTGCGGATGCACCAGAAAGATGAGAAACATCAGGTCAATCGCTTCTTGGGAGATTGGCTGGCTTACTGCCTCAGGAATGGCCTGAGTAAGCAATCGGTTTATTAACGACTTTATTCAACAAGGTTTTGACGTTTTGCAGACCTATTCTCTGCCGCAGAAAAATTCAGATAGTGTACTGTTGCTGCAACTGACCGATACCCATCTATTTGCGGATGAGACCGGGAGTCTGCTGGGTGTCGCAACGAAAGACAGTTTTCATGCCGTGCTTGATGAAGTGGCGGCACAGTCACGTCCGTTTGATGCCATTATCGCCACCGGCGATATCTCTCAGGATCACACCCCGGAATCATATCAGCGCTTTGCCGACGGGATCGGCCGCTGGGAACAGCCATGCTTCTGGTTACCCGGGAATCATGATTATCAGCCAAGTATGAAGAGTGTGCTGCCTTCCCCGCAGATCAAAGCCTGTGATCAGGTGCTGGCGGGTGAGCACTGGCAGGTCATTTTGCTCGACAGCCAGGTTGTTGGTGTGCCGCACGGTGAACTGAGCGAGGCGCAGCTGGCGATGCTGGCGCAGGCGCTGACCGCCGAGCCGGACCGTCACGCACTGGTTCTGTTGCATCACCATCCGCTGCCGGCGGGCAGCCGCTGGCTGGATCAGCATCAGCTGAAAAACAATGCGGCGTTCTGGCAGGTGATTTCGCGTTTTCCGCAAGTGAAAGCCGTGTTGTGCGGCCATATTCATCAGGAGCTGGATGTGCTGCATCAGGGCGTCCGCGTGCTGGCAACGCCGTCGACCTGTATTCAGTTTATGCCTGATTCCCATGATTTTGCACTGGACCAGTCGAATCCGGGCTGGCGCTGGCTGGCATTGATGCCAACTGGTGAAATTGACACCCGGATCGAGCGGGTACGCAAGCGTTCTTTCTCACCCCAGTTTGATGCGGCGGGTTACTGATGGACGCACTGCTGCTTTATCTTCACGGTTTCAACAGCTCTCCCCAATCAATGAAAGCTCAGCAGATGGCGGATTACTGCCGGACTGAGCGCCCGGACATCCGGGTCGAGATCCCACAACTGCCCTGCTATCCAAGCCAGGCAGCGCAGTTTATTGATACATTAGTGACTCATCTGAAGCCGACATACCGGATTGGGTTGGTCGGCAGTTCTCTGGGCGGCTATCTGGCGACCTGGCTGAGCCAGCGACACGGATTACCTGCGGTGCTGGTGAATCCCGCCGTGAAGCCTTTTGAACTGTTGATGGATTACCTGGGTGAGCAGATGAACCCCTATACTGACGAAGTGTATTCCCTGGCGCCGCATCATATGGATGAGCTGAAAGCGCTGGAGATCGGGCAACTGAGTCATCCCGAACTGTTGTGGTTGCTGCAGCAGGAAGGGGATGAAGTGCTTGATTACCGCCAGGCGGTGGAAAAATACGCAGCCTGTCGTCAGACGGTAGAACCGGAAGGGGATCACAGTTTCATCGGATTTAATCGCTATCCCGCCGATATCGTCCGCTTTTTAGGTTTATAACTGTTTCGCAGCGTGCTCTGGGGCACGCATGATTTATCAGGTCTCAGCCAGCCTCAGCTTGACATCAAGGCTGAGGTTACTGACTATTGTGGCAACATTTTCTCGTAACTTTCCGAATCTATGACAGACCAAAGCTATAACGCCGGAGCCATTGAGGTTCTGAACGGCCTGGAGCCGGTTCGCCGCCGCCCCGGCATGTACACCGACACGGCACGGCCGAACCATCTGGGCCAGGAAGTAATCGACAACAGTGTCGACGAGGCACTGGCTGGCCATGCCAGGAAAGTCGAAGTGATCCTGCATGAGGATCAGTCGCTCGAAGTAATCGATGACGGCCGGGGGATGCCGGTGGATATTCACCCGGAAGAAGGGGTATCCGGGGTCGAACTGATCCTGTGTAAACTCCATGCCGGGGGAAAATTCTCCAATAAAAACTACCAGTTCTCCGGGGGCTTGCACGGGGTAGGTATCTCCGTGGTGAATGCCCTGTCCACACGGGTGGAAGTCACGGTCAAGCGCGACGGTCAGGTCTATCAGATCGCGTTTGAGAACGGTGACAAAGTCAGTGAACTGGAAGTGATTGATACCTGTGGCCGTCGGGCCAAAGGTACCCGGGTTCATTTCTGGCCGGATGCCAAATACTTCGACAGCCCGAAATTCTCGGTCAGCCGCCTGAAGAGCGTGCTGAAAGCCAAGGCCGTGCTGTGTCCCGGTCTTGAAATCGTCTTTACCGACAAGATTGCCAACGAAACACTGCGCTGGTGCTATGAAGACGGCCTGAACGATTATCTGTTTGAAGCCGTCAAAGAATACCCGTTAGTGCCGGAAGCGCCGTTTACCGGTGTGTTCTCCGGTCAGAATGAAGCGGCAGACTGGGCGGTGGTCTGGCTGCCGGAAGGCGGCGAGCTGCTTACCGAAAGCTACGTCAATCTGATCCCGACGGCTCAGGGCGGCACCCATGTGAACGGGCTGCGTCAGGGCCTGCTGGATGCGATGCGTGAATTCTGTGAATTCCGGAATCTGCTGCCGCGCGGCGTGAAGCTGACGGCAGAAGATATCTGGGACCGCTGTGCTTATGTGCTCTCAGTGAAGATGCAGGATCCGCAGTTTGCCGGTCAGACCAAAGAGCGCCTCTCGTCTCGCCAGTGTGCTGCATTTGTTTCCGGAGTGGTGAAAGATGCCTTCAGTCTGTGGCTGAATGAGCGCCCGCAAATTGCGGAACAACTGGCTGAAATCTGTATCGCCAACGCCCATCGCCGGATGCGTGCGAGTAAAAAGGTGGTCCGGAAGAAAGTCACCAGTGGTCCGGCGCTGCCGGGTAAACTGGCTGACTGTTCGCAGCAGGATCTCAGCAGAACCGAACTTTTCCTGGTGGAGGGGGACTCGGCCGGCGGTTCCGCCAAACAGGCCCGTGACCGTGAATATCAGGCCATCATGCCGTTGCGCGGTAAAATCCTGAATACCTGGGAGGTTTCTGCTGATCAGGTACTGGCCTCGCAGGAAGTGCACGATATTTCCGTCGCGCTGGGTATCGACCCGGACAGCGATGATCTGAGTGGCCTGCGCTACGGTAAAATCTGCGTACTGGCGGATGCTGACTCGGATGGTCTGCACATCGCAACCCTGCTGTGTGCGCTGTTTATGAAGCACTTTGAAGCCTTGGTGCGCGCCGGTCACGTTTATATTGCGATGCCGCCGCTGTACCGGCTCGATCTGGGCAAAGAGGTTTACTACGCGCTGGATGAAGCTGAAAAAGAAGGCATTCTTGATCGCTTAAGCGGCAAGCGCGGAAAGGTCAACGTCCAGCGCTTTAAAGGTCTGGGTGAGATGAACCCGATGCAGCTGCGTGAAACCACGATGGACCCGAATACCCGTCGTCTGGTGCAACTGACGATTGATGACGACGAGCAGACCAACCAGATGATGGATATGCTGCTGTGTAAAAAGCGTTCTGAAGACCGCCGCAGTTGGTTGCAGACCAAAGGTGATCTGGCCGAAGTCGACGTGTAAGCCGACGACCCCATGACTGATTTCCTCCTGCCGGGCAGACCGGCAGGAATGAGGACAACACGGATTTAGCACCATGACTGATGTCTCAATGGAAGGTATCGAGCAGCTTCCGCTGCGAAAGTTTACTGAAGATGCCTATCTGAATTACTCCATGTACGTAATCATGGACCGGGCCCTGCCGTTTATCGGCGATGGCCTGAAACCGGTACAGCGCCGGATCATTTACGCAATGTCTGAGCTGGGCCTGAGTGCCACAGCCAAATACAAGAAATCGGCCCGGACCGTGGGTGACGTGCTGGGTAAGTATCACCCGCACGGTGACTCGGCCTGTTATGAAGCCATGGTTTTGATGGCGCAGCCGTTCTCGTACCGTTATCCGCTGGTCGACGGCCAGGGGAACTGGGGTGCACCGGATGACCCGAAATCGTTCGCGGCCATGCGTTATACCGAATCGCGCCTGTCACGTTTTTCTGAAGTGCTGCTCAGTGAGCTGGGTCAGGGCACGGTCGAGTGGGGTCCGAACTTTGACGGCACCATGAAAGAACCTCTGATGCTGCCTGCCCGTCTGCCGCACATCCTGCTTAATGGTGTCACGGGGATTGCCGTGGGTATGGCAACCGATATTCCGCCGCATAATGCCCGTGAAGTCGCCAATGCCGTGGTGCATCTGATCGAAAATCCGAATGCTGATCTGGACGAGCTGATGACGTTCGTCAAAGGTCCGGATTATCCGACGGAAGCGGAAATTACGTCTTCGAAAGAGGATCTGAAAAAGATTTACCGCACCGGGAAGGGCAGCGTGAAAATGCGTGCGGTGTGGAGCAAGGACAACGGTGAAATCATTATCACCGCGCTGCCGCATCAGGTTTCCGGTTCGAAACTGCTGGAGCAGATTGCCGGGATGATGCGGGCGAAGAAATTGCCGCTGGTGGAAGACTTGCGTGATGAGTCGGACCATGAGAACCCGACCCGGATTGTGATCGTGCCGCGCTCGAACCGCGTTGACTGCGAACAGCTGATGGAGCATTTGTTTGCGTCGACTGATCTGGAGAAAAGTTTCCGGGTCAACCTGAATATGCTGGGTCTGGACGGACGCCCGCAGGTGAAAGGTCTGGTGACGATTCTGTCTGAATGGCTGACCTTCCGTCGTGAGACGGTGCGTCGCCGCCTGCAGCACCGTCTGGACAAAGTGCTGGCCCGCCTGCACATTCTGGAAGGTTTGCTGGCTGCTTATCTCAACATCGATGAAGTGATTGAGATCATCCGTACTGAAGATGATCCGAAAGCAGAACTGATGAGCCGTTTCGGGCTGAGTGCGACTCAGGCGGAAGCGATTCTTGAGATTAAATTACGCCAGTTAGCCAAACTGGAAGAGATTAAGATCCGAGGTGAGCAGGACGAACTGAATAAAGAGCGTGAGAAGCTGGAACAGCTGCTGGGCTCTGAACGTCGCATGAACACCCTGCTGAAAAAAGAACTGCTGGCCGACGCTGAGAAATACGGTGATGACCGTCGTTCGCCGCTGGTCGAGCGTGCTGAAGCCAAGGCGATGACTGAGCGCGATCTGCTTCCGAGTGAAGCGATTACCGTGGTGTTGTCCGATAAGGGCTGGGTCCGTCATGCCAAAGGCCATGAGGTGGATCCGAGCACGCTGAATTATAAGTCGGGTGACAGCTATCTCAGCCACGCTCGCGGAAAGAGCAATCAGCCAGCCGTCTTTATTGGCAGCGACGGCCGAAGTTATGCGCTGGAATCTCATTCGCTGCCGTCTGCGCGCAGTCAGGGTGAGCCGGTTACCGGTCGTCTCAACATTACCCCAGGCAGCAGTGTACGGCAGGTTCTGATGCCGGAAGATGAGCAATACTGGCTGATGGCGTCTGATGCCGGTTATGGTTTTGTCTGTAAAGGCAGCGACATGATTTCTAAGAACCGGAATGGTAAGGCGCTGCTGAGTGTTCCGGCTGAATGTGAAGTGATGCCGCCACAGCCGATCTCGGATCTGAAATCAGATCAGGTGCTGGCGATCACCAATGAAGGCCGGATGCTGGTCTTCCCGATCCAGGATCTGCCACAGTTGGGTAAAGGGAAAGGGAATAAGATCATCAATATTCCGGCTGCCCGTGCCAAATCTCGGGAAGAGTTCTTGTCGCATCTGCTGGTACTGCCAGCAGGCGGTGAGCTGACGCTGTATGCCGGTAAGCGTAAGCTGGGACTGAAAGCTGCGGATCTGGAGAACTTCATCGGTGAGCGCGGACGTCGCGGGGCGATGCTGCCGCGTGGCCTGCAGCGGGTCACCAGCTATGAAATGACCTCTCCGGATCAGGACGATGATCAACTCTGATGATCACCCTGAGCTGTAAGTGATGAAGCAGGCCTCATTTCTGAGGCCTGTTTTGTTTCTCCGGGGCATTTGAACTGGTGTCAGGATCCGACAAAAAAGCCGTTTTATGGATGTAATTTCCCTTTGACTGGGTATACTAGCGCACGCTTGTACGCTGAGGAGAATTTGATGATTGCTGTATTTCGACTGTTGGCACTTGCGCTGTTTGCCATCGTCATGTTTGTGTTCGGTTGTGGTTATTGCCTGCTGAGCCCGCGTAACCCGAAACATGTTCACACGTTTGCCCGTTTATTCGCGAAAATGTCCCGTATCCTCGGCATTCGGCTGGAATTACGTGTGGCAGATGCAGCCAAAGAAGTCGGCCCGAGCGTGCACATCGGCAACCACCAGAATAACTACGATCTGTTCACCATTGCCGGTGCAGTTTTGCCGCGTACCGTAACGGTCGGTAAGAAGAGCCTGCTGTGGATGCCTTTGTTTGGCCAGCTGTACTGGCTGACCGGCAACATTCTGATTGACCGCGCGAACCGCAGTAAAGCCATGGGGACGATCGGACAGGTTGTTGAAAAGATTAAAGAACGAAAGGTATCGGTGTGGATGTTTCCGGAAGGAACCCGCTCCCGTGGCCGTGGTCTGCTGCCATTTAAAACCGGTGCGTTTCATGCTGCGATTGGTGCCGGCGTACCCGTCGTCCCGATTGTGTGCAGCACCACAGACCATGTAAAGTTTAATCGCTGGAACAATGGTGTGGTGATTGTTGAAGTGATGCCACCGGTTTCGACCGAAGGGATGACCAAAGAAGACATTCGTGAGCTGTCAGAGCGTTGCCGTGATCTGATGGTCGCGAAGCTGGATGAGCTGAATGCTGAAGCTGCGGCCCGATCCGCCAAATAATCGTTTCACGGATTGTATTGTCAGGAAGACAGGCCATTGGGCCTGTCTTTGTTTCTGTCGTCAGAAAAGGTGAGTCATGAGCCGGGAATTTGTGATATTGGTGAATCAGGCCGGTGAGCATCTGGGGCTGGCTGAAAAAATGCAGGCTCACCGGGACGGTTTGTTGCATCTTGCTTTCTCGGTGCTTTTGTACCGGGAAACCGCAACAGGCAGAGAGTTTCTGCTGCAGCAGCGGGCGATGGGGAAGTACCACAGTGGCGGCTTGTGGACCAATACCTGTTGCTCTCATCCGCGTGAGGGAGAAAGCCTGCAACAGGCCGCATCACGGCGTCTGGACGAAGAGTTGGGGATCAAGGACGTGACGAGCTTTGAGGAAGTGGCCCGATTTATTTACCGCGCAGCGCTGGATAACGATTTAGTTGAGCATGAACTGGATTATGTTCTGGTTGCAGAAACGCCGGTTCTGGCTCTAGCGCCCAATGTGGATGAAGTGATGGCTTACCGCTGGTGGCCAGAGGCGGAACTCTCCGCTTGCCTGGCGCAATCCCCTGAAACTTTTACGGCCTGGTTCAGTGAAGTCTACAAGCATACGCTGGAATCACTCCGTCCATAAAATTTGCGCACAAAAAAAGACGGGCCGGACCCGTCTTTTTCTTTCATTGCATTGTTAAATCCGCATTTTTGCATCAGAGCCCGGGGATTGACCGGAATCAGGCTTTGCGTACAGCAATGGCTTCGATTTCGATTTTCACGTCTTTTGGCAGACGGGCAACCTCAACGCAAGAACGCGCCGGGTAAGGGGCATGGTTTTCATCGAAGAATTGACCATACACTTCATTGACGGTGCCGAAGTCGTTCAGATCTTTCACAAACACGGTCATTTTCACGATATCTGACACTTTCAGACCAGAAGATTCGACAACGGCTTTGACGTTTTCCAGAGACTGACGTGCCTGTGCCGCGATATCTTCCGGGACTTCACCGGTCGCCGGATTCACTGGAATTTGGCCGGAAGTCAGAACCATGTTGCCCAGATCCACGCCCTGAACATATGGGCCGATCGCTGCAGGCGCTTTGTCTGTGTGCAGTACTTGAGTCATCGTTGTTCCTTATTGATTCATTGTGAAGGTGCTAGGGTCACCAGATCCTAGTGTGCAACGCCTTCTCTGGCAGGTCAAAAGGTTTACTCCTGAAAAACAGGGACCAGCCGGGAGTTTTGAATCACTTCGGGATCAGACTTGTCAGCATCGCTTGTCTGATAATCCGCTGGTGCGTCTGCTTTCAGGGCGACATCTTTACTGTCATTTGTGGTTACGGGGAAGGTCCCTGTCACCTGAGTCTGGAAGCTGCTGAGCGGTGACGGGGTCGGACGGGACTCGGACACCGGGGCAGGCGCGGGCCGTAATGCTGCGGTTTCAGGATTGTGAGGTAGACCCAGTGCGTCCGGTACATCGGTGTTACGGTTGATGCGTCGGACATAAGGAGAGACTTCGATACTGGCGAGGTCATGACTGGCAGATGTGGGCGTGATCCCTAACTCGGCCAGCCAGTCGAAGATCAGGGTGGCCGGGATAAACTGGCTGTAGCGGAGCGCCGGACGCAGGTTTTTCAGATCTTCCGGATTGTTCACGATGGCGACGGTGATCCCGACGACTTCGCCGGCGTCATTCAGCACCGGGCCGCCGCTCATACCGGACATCACCGGAGCATCACTCAGTGAGTACAGGCATTGGGTGTTGGTATCTATGACGTCCTGCAGGTATTTACCCTGGCCCTGAATGCTGTTCCCCAGCAGGGAATGTCCCAGATGAGTGACATCCTGATCCGGGTAAATCAGTCCCCAGGTTGGCACGCTGGCGGAATCGGTCCGGATCAGCGCCAGATCGCAGAGTGGATGATAAATCACATCCCGGTTCCAGGAATAGCGGGCGACATGTTTGGCCGTGACCTGAAGATGCGGTGTAATCGGGACTGACGAACCGAATCCGCCAAGCAGGATGGGTACGCCGATCACCACCTGCTGATTGGCAGTATGTGTCGGTGCCTGAGAAACCTCACCATTGGTCATGATACAGCTGACAAGCCCCAGCGCCAGAACCCCGGCAAACAGTTTGCCTGCCCATTTTTTCAGCAAAAGATGACAATACTGCGCATTCCAATTCATTGAATGTCCCTGCTTTAGTGCCTGTGATACAGGACGAAAACGTGAAACCCCAGAAGAAACGCAGCGGACTGACCTGATGGAAGTCAACGATGCGTGGCGTTTTTCCTGAGTCTAGGGAGCAGCCTGACGAGACAATGTTGTTGAACTGAGAATGGCGGGGCTGAGGAGTCAAAAGGCTGTAAAAACAGTAAAGCCGGCTCAGAGGTGAGCCGGCTTTCTCAGTTTTGTCATCGGAGATGGGCGGACAATCAGTGGTAATCGGTGACAATATCGCGTGCAAAGACTTTTTCACAGTATTTGCACTTCAGACGGACTTCTTCATGTTTGGTCAGAACTCTGAAACTGCTGTCAACCGGCTCATTGTGGGTGATGCAATTTGAGTTCGGGCACTTGAAGATCGCGTTGATCTGGGCAGGCAGTGACAGCGTCAGCTTCTTCACCACCTGATAGTTTTCAATCTGATTGACCGTGGCTTTTGGGGCATACAGCGCCAATTGATTGGCCAGCTCTTCATTCAGGAAGACATTTTCAATTTTGATCAGATCCTTGGTGCCCTGAACGGAAGAGGGCAGATTCAGACCAATGGTCACTTTTTCTTTGGCTTCGTGCAGCTGGAACAAACGCAGGACCTTGATGCCGATATTGGCAGGGATATGGTCAATGACAGTGCCGTTTTTGATCGCTTCAACCTGAAGTTGGGTATCTTTTGTCATGATAGTATCTCCTGCTTAAAGATTTGGGTTCAGCACCAGCGCCAGCAATGCCTGACGGGCATAGACCCCGTTTTCTGCCTGCTGGAAATAATAGGCGTGCGGGGTGGTATCCACATCTGTGGTGATCTCATCAACCCGTGGCAGCGGATGCAGCACTTTGAGGTTTTCCCGTGCATTGGCCAGCATGTCTGCGTTCAGAATATAAGCCGCCTTCATGTGGGCATATTCCGATTCATCGAAGCGTTCTTTCTGCACCCGGGTCATATAGAGGATGTCCAGTTCAGGGATCACTTCTTCCATCTGCGTATGCAGGCTGTACTGAATGCCGGCTTCGTCCAGCTCTTCGCAAATGTAATCCGGCATCGCCAGCGCTTCCGGTGCGATAAAGAAGAAGCGGATGTTGTTGAACTTCGACAGTGCCTGCGTCAGAGAGTGGACGGTACGGCCGTATTTCAGATCACCGACAAAGGCGACATTGAGATTGTCCAGCCGGCTCTGAGTTTCAGCAATACTGAACAGATCCAGCAGGGTTTGGGTCGGGTGCTGGTTCGCTCCGTCGCCCGCGTTGATGACCGGAACTTTTCCGGAAAACTCGGATGCCAGACGGGCCGCGCCTTCCTGCGGGTGACGCATCACGAAGGCATCGACATAAGAGGTGATGACCTGCACGGAATCAATCAGGGTTTCGCCTTTCTTGGCCAGTGACGTATTGCCGCCGCTGTCAAAGCCAATCACACTGCCGCCCAGGCGCTGAATTGCCGTTTCGAACGACAGGCGGGTGCGGGTCGATGGCTCGAAGAAACAGCTGGCGATGACTTTATGTTTCAGCAGCTCTGGGTTGGGTTCCTTTTTCAGCTGTGCGGCTGTTTCAACGATCAGTTCGAGTTCACTGCGGCTAAGCTCGGGGATTGAAATAATGTGCTTATGGTATAGCGAATTCGCCATGGCGCTTCCCTCTTTGGTCTGGAACAAGTTGCTTCAGCTCTGTCTGGTCCGGAGTTACAGGTAAAAAAAAGCCCCCTGAGATCAGGAGGCTTGTGGATTCGGTTTCGGAGAAACAAAAACGGCACGGCTCGCCGTGAACCGGCGGCGTCGCTGCAGATTTTGCATTGCGATCAGGGCCATTTTTTGCTCTCTCCAGACAAATTGCGGAGGATTATACCGTCATTTTTCTGGGGCGCAAGCGTTTGCCCGGTTGGATGTTCGCTAGCTGCCCAGCGTTGCCACCATCACGGCTTTAATGGTGTGCATCCGGTTCTCCGCCTGATCAAAGACAATCGAATGTGCCGACTCAAAGACGGATTCTGTTACTTCCAGCCCGGACAGGCCGTATTTTTCTGCCACTTCCTTTCCGACGGTGGTTTCATCATTATGAAACGCGGGCAGGCAGTGCATGAATTTGACGCTGGGATTGCCGGTTGCTTTGAGTGTGGATGAATTCACCTGATAAGGCAGCAGATCCTTCACCCGCTCATCCCAGGCAGACGGCGCTTCACCCATCGAAACCCACACATCCGTGTAGAGATAGTCACATCCCTGAACGCCTTCATCAACCGATTCGGTCAGAGTGATACGTGCGCCGGTTTCCTTTGCAATTTCAAGGCATTGCTTAATCAGTGTCTCTTCCGGCCAGTAGGCTTCCGGCGCAACCAGACGGATATCCATCCCCATTTTTGCCGCACCCACCATCAGGGAGTTGCCCATGTTGTTCCGCGCATCGCCCAGATAGGCAAATTTGATTTCCTGCAGCGGTTTTTCCGGGATGTGTTCCTGCATCGTCAGAAAGTCAGCCAGGATCTGCGTCGGGTGGAATTCATCGGTCAGACCGTTCCAGACCGGGACACCAGCGTATTGCCCCAACTCTTCGACGATATCTTGTCCGAAACCGCGGTACTGGATGCCGTCATACATCCGGCCCAGCACCCGGGCGGTGTCTTTCATTGATTCTTTATGACCAATCTGACTGCCTGACGGTCCGAGATAGGAGACACGGGCGCCCTGATCAAAAGCCGCCACTTCAAAGGCACAGCGGGTACGGGTCGAGGATTTTTCAAATATCAGGGCAATATTCTTGCCGTTCAGGCGCGGCTGCTCGTGGCCGGTATATTTGGCTTTTTTCAGTTCTGCGGAAAGTGTCAGCAGGTGCCCGATTTCGCGTGGGGTGAAATCCAGCAGCTTGAGAAAATTCCGGTTGCGCAGATTAAATGCCATATCTCGTCCTCGTGTTCATGACTTCAGCGAACACTGATCGCTGCGTTATGTATGTAAATACGTCATTTGTGAATAATTACCCATAAAATATGAAATTATATATGCTCGTGTCAATCGTAAAAGTCAGCTGAAAAGCCGGAAAAAAGCGCGGTCGGTCCGTGCTGGATTGCCCGGTCTGGTAACGGTCATGAAACCCGGGAAAGAAAAGGGCGGGGAGAAGATGGAAATTCATGGTGATCCGTGCCATATTGGCGGCCGATTTTGTACATACTCAGGTCGTCAGACCCTACTTGGAGAGACCCTATGTCTTACGCAGAACTGATTGAAGAGCAGAAGGAAGAGACTCGCGAGATTATCGAGTCCCTGCTGGAAGATGGCAGTGATCCGGACGCGCTGTATTCGATTGAGCACCACTTCTCCGCTGATACCTTTGCGCAACTGGAAGGTGCTGCTGCAGAAGCATTTAAAATGGGCTTCGAAGTGATGGATGCTGAAGAGCTTGAGCTGGATCCGGAAGACGGCGGCGGTAAAGTTGTCTGTTTTGATGCCGTGATGGAATCTGCACTGGATGCTGAGCTGATCGATGAGCAGGTCCTGAAGCTGATGGAACTGGCACAGAAATACAACATTGATTACGACGGCTGGGGCACTTATTTCGAGTCGGGTGAAGACGACGAAGAGTGATGATCCCATCTGTGGCTAAAAAATCCCCCGATTCGTCGGGGGATTTTTTTAGTGCGACCGATCATCATGAAGATCAGGGAGAAAGTCTTTTTCCCGCTTCCAACGGATATCACCTCAGGCTACAGGCTGAGATTTCGCTCAAAATGCACGATATCGACATCCGGTTTTAATTTGTAGAGCTGTGCCAGTCGGCCGCCGGATTTCACTTTCTCATCCAGTGCTTCGAACATCCCTGAGGCCTCAATTCTTCTCACCAGACTCTTACGCTGGATTGGCTTGGCAATAATCGCTTCAATGGCCGATTTGAGCTGTCCGATGGTGAACTGTTCGGGCAGGCAGTAGACCGGGATCATCGAATACAGGGCCTTTTGCTGTAAGCGTTCTTTGGCTTTTTCGATGATGTGCTTGTGATCAAATGCGACGGCGAGATCGGGCAGTTCACCCAGATCCACCCACTTGACGTCATCGACGGCGTCGATTTGTGTCGCAGCGTGTTGCGGGGAAATTAAAGCGTAATACACCAGCGTCACGCTGAATCCTCTCGGATCGCGGTTGATCCCGGAAAATGCCTGCAGCTGCTCCAGATATTGTGGCGCAACGCTGGTTTTCTCTTTGATTTTCCTCAGCGCACTCATATCGGTATTGTCGTCTGAGTCGACATCCACAAATCCGCCCGGTAATCCCCACCGTCCCTGAAAAGGGGCGTTCGCCCGTTTCACCAGCAGAACTTTCAGGCTGCCCTGCAAAATTGTAAACAGCACGCTGTCCACCGTGAACAGTGGGTTTTTGTATTGGTTTAAATCGTAATCAAGCGCCATGACAATCTTATTTTGTGTCTTTTCGACACAATAACGAAATCTTGTTAATCAGGCAAATGAAGAGGAGTCATACATAAGGAAATCAGATATTGTGTCTTAAGGACACAAATTTGTTGATTGGTGGGATTTTGTTTGCTACCTTGTTTGTGTCTTAAGGACATTATTTGTGAGGGGATATGAAAGTCATCAGTTATGAATACGCTGGAAACACAAAAGATGTGGCATATGAAGCCTTTACTTTTTCCGGAGGAGAAGAGCACATCCGTTTCAATCCATCGGATTTCGCTCAAAGCGAAAAAGTACAGGTGATTGCCAGAGTCACGAACTCCTCACAGGTAATGCGTCTGTTGATGGCCGTTGATGCATTAAAAAGACTGTGTATGGAACGGATATCAATTGAATTGCTTATCCCGTATTTCCCGTATGCGCGTCAGGACAGGGTCTGTGTGGCCGGTGAAGCGCTGGGCGCGAAAGTCATGGCATCCCTGATTAACCAGCTCAATCTGAATAAAGTCACCGTGTGGGATGCCCACAGCGAGGTGGCGCCGGCGTTACTGGACAGAGTCGAAAATATCGCCCAAGTCAACCTGATTGAACAGTTTCCGCAACTGCGACAACAGCTGAGCAGCGGCGCACTCACATTGATTTCGCCGGATGCAGGCGCAAGCAAAAAAACGGTCAAAATCTCGGAGCACTTTGGCGGTGAGCCTGAAGTGATTCAAGCGCAAAAAGTCCGTGATCTGAAAACCGGTGAAATCCTTCAAACTCAGGTGCTGGGTGAGGTCAGCGGAAAAGATGTGCTGATCGCCGATGACATCTGTGATGGGGGCAGAACCTTTATTGAACTGGCGAAAGTACTGAAAGCGCAGGGGGCTAAGTCCATTGCTCTCTATGTGACCCACGGCATCTTTTCTCAGGGGCTGGCCGTTTTTGCTGGCCTGATCGACACCATTTACACCACGAATTCTTGCCGTGATAAAGCGGATTTCATTCAGCACAGCGATGTGCAACTGGAAATGATCGAACTGTAAGGAGTACCCCATGACGATTACCGCAGCCAGCATGCAGAAAGATGTTTATAAAGAATTTCACAGCCGTGCTTACCACCCGGATGTCACAGAAGTCTATGCGAACTATACGTCCCGCAGCGGCAAGTTAAGCAACGTGGAAAATAACGACAAAGTGGCCTTTGTCGGCCTGCAATACTTTATCAAAAGTTATCTGCAGGAAGAGTGGCAGGCCTTCTTTGAGGCGGACAAAGAGAGCGCTGTGGCAAACCACAGACGGATTATGAGTGCCATGCTGGGCTATCCTGTGGATGTCAGTTATCTGGAAGCGTTGCACGACCTGGGCTACCTGCCGTTAAGAGTGAAAGCCTTACCGGAAGGCACCCTGGTGCCCTATCAGGTGCCGCCAATCACCATTGTGAACACCAAGCCCGGTTTTGAGTGGCTCACCAATATGATTGAGACCGTTCTCAGCTGTGAAAACTGGCCGATTCAGACCAGTGCCACCACTTCTGTGGCTTACCTGAAAGTCTTTCGGGAATTTGCGGAAAAAACCGGGCTGCCGGCGGAGATCGTGCCATTTCAGGGCCATGATTTTAGCTTTCGCGGTATGTTCGGGAAACACGCGGCGGCGATGAGCGGCTTTGGGCATCTGGCATCGGGCCTGGTGGGAACCGACACCATTCCTGCGGTGCTCTTTGCAGAAAAATACTATGGCGCGAATGTGGACGAAGAGCTGGTGGGCTGCTCGGTCGATGCCACGGAGCACTCGGTTACCTGTTCCTGGATCCTCGAAGGCGAAATTGAGTTTTTCCGTTACCTGATGCGTGAACAGTCACCGACGGGCATTCTCAGCGTGGTTTCAGATACCTGGGATTTCTGGAAGCTGGTCACGGAATATCTGCCACAACTGAAACAAGAGATCATGGCCCGCGAGGGGACTGTGGTGATCCGCCCGGACTCAGGCGATCCGGTGAAAATTCTGACCGGATATCGTTTATCGCCGGTATCCGAATATAGTGAGCTGGTTCATTCACAACAGGAAGCTGAGCAAGCGGCAATGCGCGAAGGTTTCGAAGCGTATCGCTGGCAGGGTGAATATTATGGGGTTGTTGATGGCGAAACTCTGCCGCTTCAGCCATGTGAAATCAAGGGATTAATTGAGTGCCTGTGGGACACGTTTGGTGGGACTGTCACCGACAAAGGTTACAAGCTGCTGGATGAACATATCGGTGCTATTTATGGGGATGCGATTACGCTGACCCGTCAGCGTCTGATTTTACAACGGCTCATGGAGAAAGGTTTTGCCTCTAAGGTGGTGCTGGGCATTGGCTCATTCAGCTATCAGTATGTCACACGGGATACCCATGGCTCAGCTGTGAAAGCAACCAGCGTGGTCAAAGGTAACCAGCGGGTTGCGATTTTCAAAGAACCAAAAACCGACAGCAAAAAGCGCTCGGCAAAAGGCTTGCTCAAAGTGGACCGTGTTGATGGTGAACTGGTGTGCTTTGACAACGTCTCGGAGGCAGAGGAGCAGCAAGGATTATTACAGGTTGTCTTTGAAGACGGTAAATTGCTCAAAGAGACGACACTCCACGATATCAGGGCGCTGATCAGTACGCAGATTTAACGGACGTTTGATTTAATTTGTGATTGAAAAAAGCTGGCATGACCAGCTTTTTTTCGATGAAGACTCTACGTCAGTGCGATCCTATGTTTGAGCAGGAAATTGAAGCAAGGTTTGATAAAAGAGTTAAAGTCAGTTGAAGTGAATTAAACGAGTTGCACTGAACTTTCAGACCCGATTACCTTGTTGACTTTTTATTATTACAAAATCATCGATAAGGGCTGTAGTTCATGAATCATAAAATAACATGTGACATTGAGCTAAGGAAATTTCTTAAAATTTTATTTAAAGATATACTTTTGACTTTCATATCTTCCGGCGCTTACTGGGTATGGGCAATGCCAAAAATCATGCAATATACCTATTCTCAGACAAAAATCGGTTCATTCAAGTTTGATTATCATGTTACACCATATGATCTATTACAATATGTGCTGGGTCTTGGGGGTGTTCTTTTTGTTTGGTTCGTTGTTGCTGTTCAATCGATTGAGTTGTTTATTATTTCAGCAGTCACATTTATCTTATGCATCCCGCTTTTTTATTATAAGTGTGTACAGATTAGTGTCGGTGGTAAGAGTCTAAATTCTCAGAGGTTTAACTTCTCTGGACCTAAGTCGGGTGCATACTTTCTCTTTTTCCATCCGAAGATAGTTTTCTTTTTGTTTTTGGTGTGTGGGTTCGTGTACTCAGGTTTTCAAATTCAAAGAACAAATGAAATTTTCAGCTATGGTCTTTATGGTTGTGCTTTCCTGTCTATGATACTGTTGATTGTCGTTTTTGTGGTGGAAAAAGCACGTTATATTATCAATCACTACGAGTACGGTAATTATTGCCTGAAGACTACAATCTCTGAAAAAGATATCTTTCAATCAGTGCTCAGTGCATTTATATCCGTGAAGTATTTTTTTGTGGCGATTGCCCTGAGTGGGTTTATTTATTGGATGTCTGGCGATGATTTCTGGAAGATGTTGTCATTTGTCTTTGCGTTTGTTTTGATTCTGTCATTTTGTATCTCATATGCAGCAGATTATCGGCGTCGTTATTTTGACAAGATTCGAGTGGATGGAATCGATGATTTTAAATTTGTGTCTACCGCCAGCGGGTGGCATATATTTCTGCATTGCTTTAGTTGTTTATATTCTTTCATCTTTACTTTTGGGCTTGCCATGCCTTGGTTGTTCGCGAGCAGACATAAATTTTACTTTGAACACATTATGATCGTCGGAGAACTGCGACAAATTGAAAGGGAGCGTGTATCCGCAGCCCAGATTGAAACGGTTGGCTGAGAAAAAGATCACTGGAACCAGGCTCACCATCAATGCTGCCGACAGTGGCAGCATTGAATGAAAGAAAAAGTGAATACTCAACCTGCCGGGTCAAAACCACTTCACCATTTGGATTTCACAGGCATCATGGCCGGTACTGCCCATGGGCTCCTGAATATGGTGAAATCCCAAGGACTCGTAAAGTGCGATGGCTTCCACAAGATTGGCGGTCGTTTCCAGATAGCAGGCCCGGTAGCCCTGTTCACGGGCAAATCGTAATGCTTTTACTGCGAGTTTACGTGCCAGACCACGTCCGCGGAGCTCCGGCAGGAAGTACATTTTCTGTAACTCGCAGATGTCTTCTGTGCCGGTCAGTGCAGCGATACCGCCGCCGCCCAGCACCCGGTGCTGGTGTTCAATCACCCAGTAGGCATGCCGTGCAGGCTGATAAACTTCACTCATGCTGTCGAGGGTCGGATCCGCCACACCATAACCTTTGTCTGCCGTCAGGCCATATTCCGCAGAGACACGTCGCACCACAGCTGCAATCGCGGCATTATCCAGCGGGGTTAGTGGCCGGATGGTATAGCCATGTTGTCTGCCGGCCATCACCATGGCTTTCCGGTACCGTTGCAGACTTTGACTCAGTTGCTCGATTTCATCCACATCCATTTGAGCCAGAAAGCCATCCACCTGAGCATTCAGTCGTTGATGCAGTTCCGCCAGCCGGGCCGCTCCTTCGGGGGTCAGGGTGGCAATCTGACTGCGTTTGTCATCCGGATGCGGGCGGGAGATGACTAGTCCGGCATTACTGAGAACGGCCAGGGTTCGGCTGGCATTTGATTTGTCGACGTTCAGCCGGGTCGCCATGTCATTGACCGTGCAGGGCTGGGTTTCCAGTTCAATCAGGACATGCGCCTGAACCGGTGTCAGCTCCATATTGCCACACTGGCTGTCGAGCATGCCGAGCTGACGGACCAGTTGCCGGGAGAGCTGGCGTAAAGTTTGTGCATCCATCTAGAACGATCCATTTTGTTGTGGTTTGCAACTAAATTTAATTGCGAATCACAACTATGTCAATGAAGGATCGAATGATGTCCGCATTGAAAGCGGAGATTCTCCTGATGTTTTTCTCTGCGCTGCCAGACTGTTTCATGTGCAAGATAAGCCAGTGTATTAATGGCTGGTTCAATCAGTGCCATGATGCCACCGACCATCCAGTTCCCGCTGATCAGGTAAGCAACCGTGAAGGCCACACTGAAATGGACTGCTGCAAAGCTGATGGTTTTATTGGCAGGCTTACCGAAACGTGAGTTTTTCAGCGCAGGCCATTGCCAGACTTTCTCATGAAAGTAAAAAGCCACGGTATTGACCATAGGTTCGATCAGGGCAATCAGGCTACCCAGAATCATGTCGCCGGTCAGCAGATAGGCGACGGTAAACGCGACGGTGAAATGGATGACGGCGAAGCTGATCGTTTTTTTCATACTGTGATCCTCGGTTGATGATCACAGTATGGGATTTCCTGTTCAATCAGTAAAAACGTTTAATTCAATATCATCAATCGTTGATACCTATTTTAGATTATTCACCGACATGAATAAGAGCAGGATGTCGCCTTATTAACCGGAGACCGGCAAAACTTTATGCTGCTGATTGCATTGTGCTGCGGTATATTGGCCCGGTGAATTTTGCACATTCTCAGTGCATTTGAAAAACTGATTTTTCTTAATGCTTGCAGATAATTAGGACACATCATAATGAATAATAAGGTTGTATTTCATGGCAAGGGTGGCGAGTTCTTCGGCATCTGGATTGTCAATATTTTGCTCAGTATCGTGACCCTGGGAATCTATTCAGCCTGGGCGAAAGTAAGGACAAAAAAATATTTTCACGGGAACCTGGAGCTGGATGGGGATCGCTTTGATTATCATGCCACTCCGAAGCAGATTCTGATTGGCCGGTTGATTGCTTCAGTCTGCGTTCTGGTTTGGGCGGTAGCCAGTAATTTTATGCCAGTTATCGCTTCGCTTCTGATGCTGGTGTTTGTGGGATTTTCTCCCTTACTGGCCCGTAACAATGCCCGTTTTGATGCCCGGATGACCAGTTACCGCAACGTGCGCTTTAATTTCAACGGATCTCTGAAAGGCGCCTATTGGGCGATGCTGGGCTGCGGCTTGTTCTCGTCGATTCCGCTGGTCATTCTGTTAATTGCTGCCGGGGCTGTGAGGGATACGTCAATTGTTGCCTCGGTTCTGTTTATCATTCTGTCTTTTGCTGCTTATATCTTTATTTTTGCGAATGTAACAGCTTCGATTACCCGTTATTTTGCGAACGGCTATCAGTATGGTGATCGTCAGTTCAGCGCGGAAATCAGTACTGGATTCTTTGTGAAAACGGTCTTGTTTGCTGCTTTGCTGGGAATCGGAATTTTCATCGCGGTGTTTGGTGTGATTGCAATTGTTGCAGGTATGAGCGCGATGGTCTCTGTCAGTTCTGGTCAGATGGACAGTGGATTCGGTCAAATCTTGGGCGCTGTGGGTGGTATGGGCGGTATGGCTGGCATGGTTCTGCTGATGGTACTGGTTTCTGCATTTATTCAGGTTCGGGCCCGGAATTATACCTTTGCTCAAATGAAGGTTGAAGGTGAGCCAGAATATGGGTTCTCTTCTACTCTGACGACTGGTGGATTCCTCTCGTTGACGGTGACTAATTTCCTGGCTCAGGTCTTTTCGCTGGGTCTGGCGCGTCCTTGGGTCATGGTCCGAACCTCACACTACTTTGCTGATCATACATTGGTGATTGGCGACTTGTCGCAGTTGAAGGCGAAGGGTGAGCTGACCGACGATGGCGCAGCGATTGCTGATGAAGTCGCGGCTGCCTTTGATATTGAACTGGGTCTGGGATGATTATCGCGGGCACCTGCCATCCGCCGCTCAGTGCTGAGCGGCTGGCGGCTGAGCTGGAACTGATGCCGGATGGCAGACTGACACTGCGATGTGGTGAACATACCGGTGAGTGGTCGGCAGATGCGCTGGTCTTGTCAGCACCGTTGGGCAGACTGCCGGCTCAGATTACATTTCCTGATGGCTGGTTATTTAAAGCGGCTGAAAACAAGATCCTGGCGGATTGGATTCAGGCGCACACGGGCAAGCAAAGTCAGTGGCTCCATAAGCTGGAACGCCACTGGCTGGCAATTGTGGTCAGTATTGTCTTTCTGATTGCATTGGGGGCAGGCACATACCGTTATGGTATTCCGGCTGCCAGCCATACGATGGCCCGGATGCTGCCCAAGGCGGTTCCTGAGTATATCGGCAAAGCCGTGCTGGAGACGCTGGATGAGTATCTGTTTAAGCCATCACAGCTGGACGAACAGGAACAATGGCAAATCCGGGACAGATTTGCATTGCTTCAGGATAATCTGCCACCGCTACCGTTTGAGACGAAGATTATTTTCCGTTCATGGCAAAAAGGGCCGAATGCCTTTGCACTGAGTGACGGCACCATCGTGGTGACGGATTCTCTGGTGGAACTGGCGACGACTCCGGCTGAGCTGGACAGTGTTCTGCTGCATGAGGTGGGTCATGTGTATCACCAGCATGTGATGGAAGCTGTGGTTCAGTCGACACTGTTATCCGTCTCGGTAGCTCTGCTGACCGGCGAAAGCTCCGGGCTGGCAGATAACCTGACTGGTGCCGGTGTCTTTATTGCCTCTTCCGGCTATTCCCGTGACGCAGAGCGTGAAGCCGATAGTTTTGCGGCTGAGCAGATGATCAAGCAATATGGCACGACCGAGCCGATGGCTGCGATGTTCAGCCGTTTTATGGAATATGACAACGGCAGTGAAATACCTGAATGGCTGCAAAGTCACCCGGATCTGTACCAACGGATCGAGGCGGTGAAAGCGCAGGATCATTCAATGCTATCTGAATAAAATCTCCTCTCGCGATGATTCAGGGCTGTTGGGTCTTAAAAAGGCCCGCAGCCTCCTTTCTGAAATGATTTTATCCCTTACAAAGTGGGTTAATTTAGAATTAAATGCAATAAATGGCACTGAAAGTGGTTGTTCATCAAGCAACAAGTTCAAATTTCCAATGATTCTTTCGTATCGTAAAAATATTGATATGTGACTGCTTGTATAACCATTCATGTTCTGTATATTATGCACAGTGTTTTTTATATGTGCTTTGTTTCTGTTTTTCAGGCGCAGACTTTGGATTCAATCATCTCAGCCAATGGAAAATCATGATGATCTCATTTTCAAAAATCAGACAAGTTTTGATACTCATGTCGCTGATTGCTTTGACTGCCTGTAATAGTGGCGAGGGTCAATCGAAGAAGCAGCCTGCTGCAACTGAATCAACTCAGATACGCGGTCAGATTTTTAAAGGACCTGTTTCGCATGCAAGGGTGAGAGCCTTCGATGAAATTGGAAATTACCTAGGAGAAACCGTTACTGACGATAAAGGTTTCTATCAGCTGTCTCTGAATCCGTCTTATCGGGGAGTGGTCCGGATTGACGCCAAAGGGGGCAATTATGTTGACGAAGCAACTGGCGTGTTGACCCCACTGACAGAAAGTTTGAGTGCACTTAGCGTGCTATCAGAAAATGAAACGGTCATGAATGTGACGCCGCTGACAGAGCTGGCTGTGCGTGCCACTAGGATTGATCGTTCACCAAGAAAGATTGCATGGGCAAACCGCCATATCGCAATCTTAATGGGCCTGGATCTTGATATTGTCCGTGAGACACCGGTTGATCTGCTGGATACAGCACATCGAGGAAAATCTGGTGCTAATGTGGATTACGCGTTAGTGATTGCCGGAATGACCCAAATGGCAGAGACGCAAGGGATCGACTTTGGCAAATTGGTAAATGCCTTCAGGCTGAATGGCAATGGTCAAGTAGAGGATGAGCAGCAATTAACACGATTAAATACAGGAATTAACGCCTTTCTGGATTCAGTGCAGAACAAAGTGATTGTGGATCGGAAGCGGTATTACCGGAATAACCCACCAGTCTTAGAACAATTGGACTGGCAAAATGTATTTGAAGGTTTTGAATTCAGATTTGCACCAAAGGTGAGTGATGACAGGGGGGGATTGACTTACCGATGGCAGCAGACTTTTGGGCCAGAAATTCAGTTTGAGGGGACAAATACAGCGGCAATTACGTTCCGTGCGCCTGTAACTGAGGAAAAAGAGACGTTTGAGTTTCAGCTCACGGTCACAGACTCTGGTGGTTTGAGTGTCAGTCAAAAGTATGTTGTCCGTGTTATGCCGACTCCTGTGATCTCCGGGGTTGCTTTCAAAGGACCTATTCAGGGGGCAACCGTTAAAATTACTCAGGTAGACGGTACATTGATTGGGGAAACCACGACAGCATCGGATGGCCGGTATCAAATCAAGAACACCCATGCTTATCAAGGTTTAGTCATTGCAGAAGTTACTGGTGGCACTTATGTCAGCGAAGCGACGGGACAGACTGTATCGTTAGAACAGACCCTGCGTGCGGTCACAAACATGAAAGCCACAAATACGTCGTTGAATATCACCCCTTTTACTGAGCTCGCTTTTCGCCGGGCAAAACATTTAGGGGAAACCCTGGACGTTAGCAAGGTTGAACAAGCTGCACTTGATGTGTCCCGGGCATTTGGCGTATTTGGTCTTGTCAACAATGAACCCCTGAATCTCATGGATCCGTCGAGCAAGATTAACAGTTTCAGCACTGAGTCTGATTATGCGCTATCTCTGGCTGCTGTTATGGTTGCAATGCATAAAAGTTCACAAAGCTTAGCTGAATGGCTGGATCGTGTGTCTGAAGATTTATCTGATAACGGAAAAATTGATGATATTGAGACACTGAATGCTTTGTATAGAGGGGTCTACAGCTTTATTAAATCACCTCAGAATAAAGCCAAAATTACAGAGCATGACAGCATCGTATATCTGAGTTTCTATCGAAGTACACCACCTACAATAGTGTCAATTTCTCCGAGTGATGGTCATGAAAGGGCGCAAATCAATGTGTTTGTACAGGCTCAAGATACGGGGATTGGTGGCATCCGTTTTTATTCTTTAGAGCAGCAAAGTGGGCCGGCAGCCGATTTCAGAGAGAAGCAATTTGAAAGTCCTCTAAAAATAAGATTGCCCGAACTGAATGGAGAGCAAGCAGAAACTCTGACCTTTAAACTCACGGTCAGAGACTGGGATGAACTGACCGCTTCCGCCACATTCTCGATTCAAGTACAGCCTTACCCAGACATTGTTCTGGATAAAATTATCGATCCGCAACTGCGTCAATGCATTGAATCTCACTCTCCGAAAATTCATGATATCGGGGGCTTAAGGAGCCTTCAATGTGGCCCTGATTACGCGGGGATCAGTCAGTTGGACGGCATGGAGCAATTTGTCTATCTGACAAACTTTGAGGTGCTGGCGAAAAACCAGATTAGGGATCTCACACCTTTGGCAGACCTGCCAAACCTGAGCGGCCTTGCAGTTGAGCAAACGGTGATGACGGATCTGACGGCATTCACAGTGCTCAAGAAGCTGGAGGACTTAAGCCTCAAGGATAGTTTGCTATTGACTGACTTTAGCGCACTACCTCAATTGACTGGATTGCAGGAAGGGAATTTTTATGGGACGGGTCTAAGTGATGGTCAGATCTTTCAGCAGTTACCGACACTGAAGGCGATCAACATCGGGAAAACGCAGGTTCATGATTTTAGTTTCTTAAAGGATAATAGCCGAATGAGTTCACTCGGGGTCTCTGACTTGGGACTTACGCATCTCGACCTGCTTGAGCTGGAACATCAATCCGATTTGTATGGGCTTGATCTTTCGGGCAACCCGTTGACTGATATCACACAACTGGCTGCGTTAACGAAATTGAATCGGTTGAATTTGTCAGGAACGAAAGTTTCAGACTTGTCGCCTCTGGCATCCTTCAAGCGCATAAGAAAAGTTGATGTTTCTCATACCGAGGTGACTGATCTGTCGGTGTTCAGGGCATTGAAAGGGGTCAGTGAAATTTCTTTACAAGGGTTTAAAGGCACCGATATCAGCCCGGTGATTGACATGATGAAAGCGCAACCCCCTAGGTATTCGAGAAGGGTTGATCTCACTGGAGCGGTGCAGGTGCCTTGTTCTCAAATGACGGCCTTACAGCAACTGCGTGTCAATATTTTTGTTGAAGTGAAGCCGGGGGAGACCTGTACTGTGAATTAACCGTGTGCTGACCAAACATGACTGAAAAAAAGAGGCCATCCGGCCTCTTTTTCATGTCTTGATTTCAATTGAAACCACTTACAGCGCCGCGATGGTCGATTTTGGATCTTCATGTTTGATCCGGGTTTCTTTGTAATCTGTCAGCTTCTCGCGCTTTTGGGAACCACAGCTTCCGGGGCTGTTGCGATTTTGAAAGGCCCGCAGCCTCCTTTATGAAATGATTTTATTGCTTACAAAGCGGATTCATCTTCGAAACATTGCAATAAAGTGTAGTGAAAAGAGTTGATCATCAAGCAACAAGTTCAAATTTCCAATGATTCTTTCGTATCGTAAATTTACTTATATGTAATCATTTTCATAATCACTCAGATTCATTATGATGTGCACGATGTTTTTTATGTGCTTTGTTTTGCTTTCAGGCGCAGACGTTGTATCCAATCATTTCAGTTAATGGAAAATCATGATGATCTCATTTTCAAAAATCAGACAAGCATTGATATTTATGTCTGTGATTGCTCTGACTGCCTGTAATGGCGGTGACGGGCAATCGAAGAAGCAACCTGCTGTAACCGCATCGACTCAGATTCAGGGACAGATTTTTAAAGGGCCAGTCGCGTATGCGACGGTTCAAGCTTTTGATGCAATTGGAAATTACCTTGGGGAAACCGTTACTGATGAGAATGGTTTTTATAAGCTCTCACTGGATATGTCTTATCAGGGTGTGATCCGGATTGCCGCCGTAGGGGGGAATTACATTGACGAAGCAACCGGCGAGTTAACGCCGCTCACTGAAACATTAAGCGCAGTGAAAGCGCTGTCTGAAAGTGAAGCAGTCATGAACGTGACGTTGCTGACTGAGTTGGCTGCGCGTGAGGTCAGTCTGGGGATGTCGGCTGAGAATGTTGCACGGGCAAACCGCCATATCGCGGAATCAATGGCATTGGATCTTGATATCGTGGGTGAGGCGCCGGTTGATTTGCTTGATGCAGCACATCAGGGAAAATCCGGTGCCAATGTTGACTATGGTCTGGTCATTGCCGGAATGACGAAAATTGCACAGGCCGAAGGTATCGGCTTAGGAAGACTGGTCAACAATTTTCGTCAGGACTTTTCAGACAATGGCAAACTGGATGACCCCCAATTGCTGAATCGTCTGAATCAGGGCATCAATGATTTCCTCGACTCTCCACTGAACCGGGTTGGACTGGAGCGTGGAAAAACATCGAAAGATAAGGTGTTTTACCGGAATACACCACCTGTCATCGAACGGCTGGCACGAACAAGCCTGAGAGAAGGTCAGGAACATCAAATCGCGCCTGAGATTACGGATAATAAAGGTGCATTGAGCTATCAGTGGCAGCAGGTAAAAGGGCCTGAAGTACAAATTCAAGGGGCAGAAACCGCTGCGATTTCGTTCAAGACACCAGCCCCAGAGACAAGTACTGTCATGATGTTCAAATTGACGGTCACAGATTCGGAAGGTTTGGCATCTGAACAGTATTATATTTTTGATGTGATTCCAGCCCCGGTAATTTCAGGGGTGGCTTTTAAAGGCCCGTTAGTGGGTGCAACCGTGACAGTTCTACAGCTTGATGGGACGGTGATCGGAGAAGCGATCACAGCATCTGACGGTAGCTATCGCATCAAGAATCATGACTTTTATGAAGGCGTTGTGATTGCTGAAGTGACGAGCGGCACTTATGTGAGTGAGGCGACAGGTCAGACGGTCACCTTAGTACAGCCTTTGCAGGCCGCAACTTATACGGCGGCTAAAAATACGAAATTGAATATCACTCCGTTGACTGAATTAGCCTTACGCCGGGCAAAAATGCTCGGTGCCATGCTGACAAAAGAGAACGTCCTGCAGGCGAATCAGGATATTGCGTCTGTGTTTGGTCTGCGTAGCAGTCTTGTCCTCTATACGCCAATCAACTTACTGGATCCGTCTGGCATTTTACAGAAAGGCGATAGAACTGAGCATGCTTTGGCGGTTGCAGCCATGATGGTGGCGATGAACACCCATTCGCAGAGCTTAACCGACTGGCTGGAACAGGCGTCCAGAGACTTATCGGATAATGGACGGTTAGACGATGTCAATTTGCTGAAAGCACTGCACCAAGGGCTGCTCGATTTTATCCGCTCACCGTTGAATGTACTTGGCGTTACCCTAGAAGACACAAAGTTGGATGAAGGACTCAGCGGAAGAATTCCACCTGAAATTGTTTCGGTGACGGGAAAGGATGACCTTGAGCGGCAAATGGCCTCGGCGACCGTCAATGTAAAAGATACGGCGGGTGTGAGCTACTTCTGGTCTCAGGTCGATGGCCCATATGTGAGGCTATATAATCGGTTGAGTCCTCAAGTATCATTTCGTCTGCCGGACATTGCGGACAATTTACCTCAAAGTATCACATTGGCGGTCACGGTAAGTCGAAACGACCTGCACAGTTCAGCGAAAATCACGCTACAGGCTCAGCCTTATCCTGCTGTTGAGTTCGATAAAATTACCGACTCACAACTGCGTCGCTGTGTTGAGGAACGTTCTCCGAAAGTTCAGAATACCGGGGATTTATACCGGCTTGAATGTGGCCCGGATTACGCGGGGATCAGTCAGTTCGATGGCTTGGCACAATTTGTCAACCTGGGACACATCGGGGTGCTGGCGCAAAACCAGATTACCGATGTGTCACCCTTGGTGCCATTGGACACACTGAAAAGTCTTGCGCTTCAGCAAACGGTACTCACCGATTTGGCGGTGCTGAAAGATCTGACAAACCTGACTGAACTGTCTTTAATACAGAGTCCATGGCTGACCGATTTTAGTGCACTGCCTCAGCTCACTAAGCTGAGCAGTATTCATTTGAATGACACTGGCCTCACGGACGGTCGTATTTTCCTGCAAATGAAAGCGTTAAATAAGATTGCTCTTGGGAAAACACAAATCACTGATTTTAGCTTTTTGCAGGAAAAGACTGACCTAATTTCACTGGGAGTGACTGACTCAGGACTCACCCAGCTTGAATCGATTGAGCTGGCGTATCAACCCAGGTTGCGTGAGTTGGATATTTCGGGTAATCCGCTGACAGATATCTCCGTACTGTCGACATTAACGCGTCTGCAGCGGGTGAATCTTTCAGGGACGAAAGTCTCAGACTTATCGGCTCTCGCATCCTTGAAGGAATTATTTTCGGTGGATGCTTCGTACACGGAAGTGACCGATTTGTCGGCTTTCAGGTCATTCAAGTCTGTAAGTATTATTTCTTTACAGGGCTTTAAGGGCACAGATATCCGTCCGTTGATTGACTTGAAGAAAACTAACCGCTTTTTGTCACAGGTTGTTTTAAAGGGCGCGGTTCAGGTGCCTTGCTCGCAAATGAGGGCTTTACAGCAACTGAGTGTGGAGATTTTTGTGGATGTGAAGCCAGGCGAAACCTGTACGGCGAACTAATGATGCGTTGGATATCAATATAGGCTTGGTATGAACGCCAGAAAATGCAGATAAAAAAAGAGGCCATCCGGCCTCTTCTTCTTGTATTGATTTCAGCTGAAATTGCTTACAGCGCCGCGATGGTCGCTTTCTGCTCTTCCAGCTTGATCAGGGTTTCTTTGTAACCATCCAGCTTCTCACGCTCTTTGGCTACGACGGCTTCCGGGGCTTTCGCCACAAAACCTTCGTTACCCAGTTTGCCTTCGATGCGTTTGATCTCGCCCTGAGTCTTCGCCATTTCTTTATCCAGACGCGCCAGCTCGGCGTCTTTGTCGATCAGGCCAGCCATTGGGATCATCAGCGTCGACTTGCTCACCAGTGCGGTGGCACAGGCTGGTGTTTCTTCACCGGCCGCCAGCACACGCAGGCTGTCCAGTTTCGCCAGTGCGACCAGCACGGCCTGATTTTCCTGCAGTCGGGCCGCGTCTTTGTCATCTGCGGCTTTCAGCATGACATCCAGACCTTTGCTTGGTGCGATGTCGTATTCGGCGCGCAGGTTACGAATGCTGGTGATGAAAGTTTTCACCCACTCGATGTCTGCCAGAGCGTCCGCATTGAAGTTTGCTTCATCATACTGCGGCAGCGCCTGTGTCATGATGGTATCGCCTTCCACACCGTCAACCAGTGGCTTCACGCTCTGCCAGATGGTTTCCGTGATGTACGGGATCACCGGATGGGCCAGACGCAGAGTCTTCTCCAGTACCGTGATCAGGGTACGGCGGGTTGCACGTTGCTGCGCTTCGGTACCTTTCCACAGAACCGGCTTGGTCAGCTCCAGATACCAGTCACAGAACTGGTTCCAGATGAACTCATAGATGGTATTGGCAGCCATATCCAGACGGAAGTTTTCAATGTGCGCATTGAATTCTTTCGCGGCCAGCTCGAACTGAGATTCGATCCACTTGTCCGCCAGGGAGTATTCCAGCTCGGCACCTTCAGCAAAACCGCAATCCTGATCTTCGGTGTTCATCAGCACGTAGCGGCTGGCGTTCCACAGCTTGTTACAGAAGTTACGGTAACCTTCCAGACGCTTCATGTCCCAGTTAATGTCACGGCCGGTTGAAGCCATGGCTGCCAGCGTGAAGCGCAGGGCGTCGGTACCATAGGGTTCAATACCGTTTTCGAAGGTCTTGCGGGTGTTTTTCTCGATCTTCGCGGCCAGTTGCGGCTGCATCATGTTCCCGGTCCGTTTCTGAACCAGAGACTCCAGATCGATGCCGTCGATCATGTCGATTGGATCCAGCACGTTCCCTTTCGATTTAGACATCTTGTCGCCGTTTTCGTCACGGATCAGACCGGTCACGTATACGGTTTTGAATGGTACCTGTGCTTTGCCGTTTTCATCTTTACAGAAGTGCATGGTCATCATGATCATGCGGGCAACCCAGAAGAAGATAATATCGAAGCCAGTCACCAGCACATCTGACGGGTGGAAGACTTTCAGATCATCGGTTTGCTCAGGCCAGCCCTGAGTTCCGAATGTCCACAGGGCAGACGAGAACCAGGTATCCAGCACGTCGTTGTCCTGTTTCAGAACGATGACTGGCGCCAGAGCATATTTTTCACGGACTTCTTCTTCTGTACGGCCAACATAGACTTTGCCGTCGTTGTCGTACCAGGCCGGAATGCGGTGACCCCACCACAGCTGACGGGAAATACACCAGTCCTGTACATCACGCATCCAGGAGAAGTACATGTTCTCGTATTGCTTTGGCACGAACTTGATGTCGCCGTCTTCAACCGCTTTCACGGCAGGCTCAGCCAGCGGTGCAGTGCGTACGTACCACTGGTCGGTCAGCATCGGCTCGATGACCACACCGCCACGGTCGCCGTAAGGCACAGTCAGGTCGTGATCTTTAATTTCGTCCAGCAGGCCCAGTTTGTCGAACTCAGCCACAATGGCTTTACGTGCGGCAAAACGCTCCATGCCCTGGTAAGCGGCAGGAATATCGGTGCTGTAAACGTCGGTTGGTTCGCCATTGCTGTTGAACACCTCGGCTTCGTTGCGGATGTTGGCATCGAAGGTCAGGATGTTGATCATCGGCAGGCTGTGACGTTTGCCCACTTCATAGTCGTTGAAGTCGTGCGCCGGGGTGATCTTCACACAGCCGGTGCCTTTTTCCATGTCCGCGTGCTCGTCGCCCACGATTGGAATGCGGCGGTTCACGATTGGCAGCAGGATGTGCTGGCCAATCAGATCTTTATAGCGTGGATCTTCAGGGTTCACAGCCACACCGGTATCGCCCAGCATGGTTTCCGGACGGGTGGTCGCAACCACGATGTAGTCTTTGCCGTCTGCGGTAGTCGCACCGTCAGCCAGCGGATAACGGAAGTGCCACATGTGGCCCTTCTTGTCTTTGTTCTCAACTTCCAGATCAGAAATTGCGGTGTGCAGTTTCGGATCCCAGTTCACCAGACGTTTGCCGCGGTAGATCAGATCGTCTTCATACAGACGGACGAAGACTTCACGCACGGCATTGGACAAACCTTCGTCCATGGTGAAACGCTCACGATCCCAGTCGACAGAGGCGCCCAGACGACGCAGCTGCTTGGTGATGGTGCCGCCGGATTCGCCTTTCCATTCCCAGATCTTGTCGATGAAGGCTTCACGACCGTAATCGTGTTTGGTTTTGCCTTCTTCTGCTGCGATCTTGCGCTCCACAACCATTTGAGTGGCGATACCAGCATGGTCAGTACCGACCTGCCACAGGGTGTTTTTGCCTTTCATACGCTCACAGCGGATCAGGGTATCCATGATGGAATCCTGGAACGCGTGGCCCATGTGCAGGCTGCCCGTGACGTTAGGCGGTGGGATCATGATGCTGTAGGCATCTTTAGTCGTGTCACCGTGAGGCTTGAAGTAACCGGCCTCTTCCCAGCGCTGATACAGCGCCTGTTCAATCGATTGTGGGTTATATGTCTTTTCCATAGCGCTCTTGATGGATCTGTGTGGAATTAGGGCGACTCAGGCGCAGCAGATGTCTGCATTTGAATGCCAGCCATGCGGTACACTTTATAGCGTTCGCGGGCCTGCTGCTTGAGTTTTTCATCGCAAGGGACGAAGTCTACCACTTGTGCAAAGGTCACGGCAAAATTTGGTGCATCCTGACCAAGATTGATCAGGACTGCACGCCGGCCACTGTGTCGCATGCCGGGCCAGCCGATCTCGACCGGTGACCCCTGACGCGGGCCTTCCCCAATCAGGTTATGGGGCACAAAGTTGTCCGGGTCTTGCTGCCAGAGGTATTCATCCAGCCATTCCGCCTGCTGGCGGCTTTCAGCCAGCAAGTAAATGGACTGTCCCTGCTGATAGCGCCATGCTGCCTGCTGACAGGCCAGTTTCAGCCTTGCCTCGGGGGCGGCGTCATCAATGATATAAAAGGTAGCATGGCTCATAAACGTCTATCCGAAAAAAGGGGCCTGCTGGCCCCTCTGTCGATGATGATTAATCGAGGTTTTCCAGTCCGGCTCGGTTGAGCAGGAACTGGACCAGCAGTGGTACCGGACGACCGGTCGCCCCTTTGTCTTTTCCGCCTGTCCAGGCTGTCCCTGCGATATCCAGGTGGGCCCAGTTGTATTTCTTGGTGAAACGGGACAGGAAGCAACCTGCGGTAATGGTGCCTGCACCCGGGCTGCCCAGGTTGGCAATATCTGCAAACGGGCTGGCCAGCTGCTCCTGGTACTCGTCGGTCATAGGCAGACGCCACGCACGGTCACCAGCTTGCTCAGAAGCGTTTATCAACTCATGTGCCAGCGGGTTGTGGTTGGCAAGCAGACCACTGATGTGATTGCCCAGTGCAACGACACAGGCACCGGTCAGAGTCGCGACATCGACTACACACTCCGGCTCGAAACGCTCGACATAAGTCAGCGCATCACACAGCACCAGACGACCTTCGGCATCGGTGTTCAGCACTTCAACCGTCTGGCCGGACATGGTGGTCAGGATATCACCCGGACGGTAGGCACCACCGCCTGGCATGTTTTCACAGCCGGCCAGGACACCGATCACGTTAATTGGCAGGTTCAGTTTAGCCAGGGAACGCATCGCACCGAAGACGGAGGCTGCACCACACATGTCGTATTTCATTTCGTCCATGTTGGCGGACGGTTTGATTGAGATACCGCCTGAATCGAAAGTCAGTCCTTTACCGACCAGCACAATTGGCTTGGCGCTCGGATCCGGGTGACCCTTATATTCGATCACGGACATCATGGCTTCATTCTTCGAGCCCTGACCCACGGCCAGATAGGACGTCATGCCCAGCTCTTTCATTTCCTGCTCACCGATGATCTTGGTGCTGACCGTTTCGAAATCATCGGCCAGACGGCGGGCCTGAGAGGCCAGGTAAGCCGGGTTGGCCACGTTTGGCGGCATGTTGCCCAGATCTTTCGCCGCGCGAACACCGGAAGCAACGGCCAGACCATGGTTGATGGCACGTTCACCCAGCGACAGTTCACGGCGTGTCGGGACATTAAAGACCAGTTTACGCAGCGGACGGCGGGTTTCAGGCTTGGTGCTCTTGAACTGATTGAAGGTGTACAGGCTGTCTTTGGTGGTCTCAACGGCCTGGCGGACTTTCCAGTAGGTATCGCGGCCTTTGACGTGCAGTTCCGTCAGGAAGCAGACCGCTTCCATCGACCCGGTTTCATTCAGGGTACTGATGGTTTTCTTGATGATTTGCTTATACTGGCGTTCATCCAGCTCACGTTCTTTACCGCAGCCGACCAGCAGGACACGTTCGGACAACACATTCGGGACGTGGTGCAGCAACAACATCTGGCCTGGCTTGCCTTCCAGATCGCCGCGTCGCAGCAGAGAACTGATGTAGCCCTCACTGATCTTATCCAGTTGTTCAGCAATCGGAGAGAGGCGGCGTGGTTCGAAAACGCCAACGACGATACAGGCGCTGCGCTGTTTCTCGGGGCTACCACTTTTAACACTGAACTCCATGCGTACTCCTACATCCTATAAAGACAATTAAGGCTAAATGTTAGATAATGCCGCACTTAGTTGTTGGCTCATGAATTCAGGTTCAGATCAAAGTGCAGGCAGACAGTTAGCCGAAAGATAAAAAAATAACTGATTTACCGGAAAATTATAGTGATTCCAGCAAAAAAACAAGTTTTCTATGGGTATATAACGCGTGATTATTGTTCGTTATTTGACACGTGAGACAATAAAGAGCCAGGTTTCGGTCCTTTTTGTACTGTTTCTTATCTTTATTAGTCAGAAGTTTATTCGCATCCTGGCTGATGCGACAGAAGGATCCATTCCCGGCGACCTGGTGCTGACCCTGATGGGCTTATACATGCCCTCAATGGCGATGTTGATGCTGCCATTGAGCCTGTATATCGGGATCTTGCTCACATTTGGGCGATTATATGCGGAAAGTGAAATAACTGTGATGAATGCCACAGGGATCGGAAATACTTTTCTGATCCGGGCCGCCTTGTGGCTGGCAATCATCACGGGGTCGATCGCCGCGTTTAATGCCCTGTGGCTGGCGCCCTGGAGTGCCGAAAAAGAAACCCAGGTGATGGAGCAGGTTGAAGCGGATTCCGGTCTGGATTTGCTGGTAAAAGGACAGTTCCAGGGAGCACCTGATGGCCGGGGTGTTGTCTTCGTCGATGACATCACCGAAAAGGGCGGTAAGCTTCACCGGGTATTTGTGGCGCAGCCGACTGCCAGCGATACACTCCGTCCGAGTGTGATGTTTGCCAACAGCGGCACGGTGAGTGAACTGAAAGACGGTCGTCAGGTGCTGGATTTGCAGGACGGCGTCCGTTATGAAGGGCTGCCGACTCGTCTGGATTACAGCATTACTTCATTTGATAACTATCAGGCCGTGATTGGTCAGCGGGCTGTCAAAGAAAAGAATCGCGACTGGGATGCCTTGCCAACGCTGGAGCTGATGCAGCGTCCGGAGCTGGCGGCACAGGCAGAATTCCAGTGGCGGATGTCGCTGGTGCTCTGTATTCCGCTGCTGACGATGGTCGTCGTGCCGCTGTCAGCCGTGAACCCGCGTCAGGGACGTTTTGCCAAGCTGGTGCCGGCAGTGCTGATTTACCTGTGTTATTTCCTGGCGATCAGTGCGGCCAAATCGGCTGTTGAAGATGGCGGGCTGCCGGTTGGGATTGGTTTGTGGAGTATCAATATTGCGATGCTGCTGGTCGCCGTCGCACTGAACAGCTGGGATTCCTTAGCAATGCGACAATTCAGAGAAAAATTCCGGAGACGCGGCTGATGTTTAAGATACTCGACTGGTACATTGGCCGGACCATTATTGCCACTTCCGCGCTGACCTTGTCGACGCTGGTGGGGTTGTCAGCCATCATCAAATACGTTGAGCAGCTGCGTAAAGTCGGCGACGGTAATTACGATCTGTGGAAAGCCCTGATCTTCGTGCTGCTGAGTATCCCGCGGGATATTGAGATGTTTTTTCCGATGGCAGTACTGCTCGGCGCGCTGATTGGTCTGGGAACACTGGCATCCAGTTCGGAGCTGGTGGTCATGCAGGCAGCGGGTTTTTCCAAGCTGGATATCGGTATGTCGGTTCTGAAAACGGCTGTACCGCTGATGCTGCTGGTGATGATCCTGGGGCAGTGGGGTGCACCGGAAGCTCAGAAAGCTGCGCGTGAGCTACGGGCTGTCTGGACCTCCGGCGGGAATGTGTTCTCAGTACAGCGCGGGGTTTGGGCCAAGGATGATAATGACTTTATCTACATTGGCCGGATCCATGAAAAAAGCAATCTGAACGCTGTCAACATCTGGGAATTTGATGAAAAAGATGTGCTGAAAGAGAACCTGTTTGCCCGTTCGGCCTCTTTTGTTGAAGGGAAAGGCTGGGAACTGAAAGATGTGACGGTCACACATATCGGGGAAGCGAAGCAGGAAAATACCAAGTATGACACCCAGCTATGGCAGACCAGTCTGACGCCGGACAAGCTGGCTGTGGTGACGGTGAAGCCCGAAGAACTGGCACTTTCCGGTGTGTATGAGTATGTACAGTATCTGAAAGATACCAAGCAGGATGCATCCCGGTATGAACTGGCTTTCTGGCGCAAAGCCCTGCAGCCGTTTTCCATTGCCGTGATGATGCTGCTGGCTTTGTCCTTCGTATTTGGTCCGTTGCGCTCCGTCACCATGGGGGCACGGGTGTTGTCCGGGGTGATCTTCGGCTTTGCTTTCTACATTTCGAATGAGGTCTTCGGGCCACTCAGTATGGTGTATCGCTTACACCCGGTGATCGGTGCTTTGGGACCGAGTCTGGTGTTCCTCTTCATCACGCTGTATCTGCTGAAGCGGAAGCTGTAGTACTGAGAGTCCGTTTGATGATGAAATGAAAAAGGCGCCTTGAGATGGCGCCTTTTTTCATTGTTATTTTTTATTGCCGGACGGCAAAATCAGTTCGGTTTCGGCAGCAGAATCATCTCGCACTCTGCCATCAGATCCTGCAGCGACTGTTTTGTGTGACTGAAAGGCACCAGCAGGTTACCGAGACCAAATGCTGAGGTTGCCATCCGGATCAGAGCCTGCGTAAAACGGATATTCGAACCATCAGCGTTCTGAATTCTGAGCTTCCAGGCACGCATTCCCAGAGTTTGTCCGGCCTTGCACCAGAAATAGCCAAAGAAGGCGACAACCGATAAACCCAGGTAAATGGAATACAATGGCGCTGCAATCGGGTGCTTGGTGAGGTAATCACTGGCATCGAGATAGGGATCCAGAGTCAGCAAACCGGTGTTGAGCAGGATTGCTACGACGGCCATTGCCAGACCGCCAGCGATCATCAGTACGGCAGCGACGACCAGAGCGTCGTAGATCCAGGCGCCAATACGACGAAACAGCCCCGGATACTGTTTTGTCTGAGTCATATTCTTGCTTACTTTCGTTGTCATGGTTCCACCAAAAATCAAAAGGGACCGGCAATGCTGCCAATCCAAAAATCCGGCGCTCAGTGTATACCCAAGTTACCTGAAGATACCAGATTCAACACCGGGCCTGGCTCACAGTCGCAGCAGCGGCAGACCGGTAAAGCGTGACTGGAAACGGGCAGATTGGTTGAAGTACTGACGCTGTGCTGAAAAAACCAGCAAACGATAGGGTTCCCCTGATAAAGTTGCTTGCGCATCAACACGGTATACGTATAATGACCGCCATTGCCCGGGTGGCGAAATTGGTAGACGCAGCGGATTCAAAATCCGCCGGTGGCAACACTGTGCCGGTTCAAGTCCGGCCCCGGGCACCAATTTCAAACAACAAAGCCTCGACGAAAGTCGGGGCTTTGTTGTTTCTGCTTGCTACAAAATGGATGCCTGCTTTCTCTTGTCATCAACTTTTGAAAGCGGGAAACCTGGCGATTTTCTTTTCAACTCTTCATTTATTCAATTGATTGACCCTGCTTTCAGGGCAGAGTGTGCGTTTTTATCGAAAGTCATAGCTGCTTGTTTATGGAAGCTGCTTTCTTCAAAGCCAGATGTTTCATCTATTTCAATTATCCCGTTTCGCTCAGTTATGAAGTCAGATGAGACGTGCATTCTTGCAGCTTAGTCAGCGCATGATGAGATGTTCAGTGGCGTGAGATAATACGAATTGAATCAGCCTAATATACCCCTTAATATACGCATCGGGTTTCTTAATAAAGTGGGTTGGCAAATCATGAAACATATTTTAACCGCTGCACTGATGGTTATCGGCGTTTCGGCGCAGGCAGCTGAGACAAT
Source organism: Photobacterium sp. CCB-ST2H9 (assembly GCF_023151555.2). Taxonomy (NCBI): domain Bacteria; kingdom Pseudomonadati; phylum Pseudomonadota; class Gammaproteobacteria; order Vibrionales; family Vibrionaceae; genus Photobacterium; species Photobacterium sp. CCB-ST2H9. The sequence continues at coordinate 3,000,440 of NZ_CP100425.1, read as the reverse complement.
AGACTGTGGCAAGGTCGATCTGAAAACTGTTTATGTGCAGGCTGATCGCGGTGATGGGTCTTTTCACGCCAATAAAATGCTTATTCTGATGGGGGCGGGTAAAGAAACCGCTTGCAGTGATTTCACTTTTGCTTATCTGGAAAATAATGATGATGCTTACGATAGTACGTTATCGATGGCGATCTCGGCTTATATGGCAGGCAAAAAACTCAGAGTTGTTGTTGAAGATGCACCAGCACAAGCTGATGCGAAAAGAATTGCTTGGGTAAATTTCTGAATCAGAAATTGAAAAGCAAGTATTCACTTGGTGAATAACCTGCTGTTGGAACATAGGGATTAAAGCACTCGCTCATTTCATGACAAGCGAGTGCTTTATTTTCTGTACCTGGCTACAAACATTTTCACGGTTTCTTCAATGACCTTCTCTTCACTGGCGCTCT